>JBEGNF010000001.1:0-108479 GCA_041182625.1 Pseudomonadota bacterium
GCGCAACGAGGCGCTGGCAGACACCGAGCGTCAGATTTTTTTCGCCACTTTTTTTGACGTGGTCTTTGGCGTCGATTTTTTGACCGCCAGCATCGTGCCCCGGCACTCCGCAGCGCCGCAGCGGCAAGCATAGGCGGCCTTGACCGCCTTGGTCAGCCGCTCACCGATGATCAGTCCGTAGTCGTACGACAATTCCTCACCGCGCCGTATGTCGCGCAATGCATGAATGTACACCCGGCCTTTTTCTTCCTGCGCCTCGCAGTTGGGCTCACAGGCGTGATTGATCCACCGCGCATCATTGCCCTCGTCTCCGCCATCGATGAGCTTGCCGCTGTCTAGGCTGAAGAAAAACGTGTGATGAGGATTTTCGGGGTCTTGTCCGAAACGCTTCTCCGCCTGCTTTTCAGTGATCCGCTTGCCCCGATATTCAATGATGCGTGTGCCGGCGGGAATCTTGCGGGCGGCAAATACGCCATTGCCATGAATCCGCGAGTGTCTGACCTTGATGAATGACTCGATACTTGTGAGGGGATGATCGTCGGAGGAGTGTTTCATGAATGGCAGAAGAAGGAATGTCTTTGCTGTGCGGAAAAGCAGAGACGAGAGCCAAAGACGAGGGGCTGCAACAGCAGCGACAAGAAAAACGCGGGTGATGATAGCTTCGGACCCGCGCTTCCACAAGCGACTTTTGATGATTCTCGGGCGTGCTGACCGCCACCCTTTGTGCTCAGCTGCATGAATGGCGCAAGCGCCAGAGGTGCAAGTTACCGGTAATTTTTTCTAGTCTGCGCCAATGAGTAGAGGGCATCCCGTACTGGCGCTGCGGGGAATCTCGAGGGGACGTCGATGGCACGTCAATTGCAGGGTAATCCCCGCTTGTCATGCTCAGACAACCTTTCACAGGAGATTTCTCTATGTCTATGCCTTCAGTCCGCCTCTCGGCCCCGGGAATCACCCTTGGGCTGGTCAGCGCAGCACTCATGCTGAGTTCGCTGACTGCCTATCCGCAGAACCAAACCTACACGAGCCCAGGTAAGGCATCGTCAGGCGCTTCGAGCGCCAGCAGCGGGGCTGCCAGTGCAGGCGCAGGGTACATCAACCGGGCCGATGAAAAATTGATGGCCGACATCGCCCAGGCAAATCTGGCAGAGATCAGCACCGCCAAGCTCGCACAGGAAAAATCGCAGAATGATCAGGTAAAAGGCTTTGCGCAGAAGATGGCTGACGATCATACCAAGGCGCTGGATGAGCTCAAGCAACTTGCGCAGGCCAAGGGCGTCACCTTGCCATCAGAGCCAAGCCGGCAGCAAAAGGCGATGGAAAAGCGATTGTCTTCGCTGTCGGGCGACAAGTTCGACAAGCAGTATCTCGAACAGGTGGGCGATCGCTCTAGCAAAGACACACACAAACTGCTCAAGCGAGCGAGTGACAAGGCGCAAGATACCGACCTGAAAAATTACGCCAGCAAGACCTTGGGCGTAGTGGAGTCGCATCAGCAATTGGCTGAGGAGGCCGAGCGGAATCTCAGATCCTCCAGTCGCGGCAAGAGCGGTACGGGTAGCTCGGAGAGTGGCAGTTCGGGCGGCAAAACGCCATCATCGTCGACCGGCACTGAGTAGTGAGAGATTCGGCGACTGGCAGGAGTGCGCCGACCGTGTAGGTGACGCTGGCATGGCTTGAGTAAAATACGGCGTTTACTGCCTGAGAGCGAAGCAGATCGGTCATTACCGTTGCTTCGCTCGCCACTCTCTGCCCATGCTCCGAATCACCGACCTTCAGCTGCCGCTCGATCATCCCGAGTCTGCACTTCGTCAGGAGGTGCTGACGCGGCTCGGTATCGCAGAGCATCAGCTCAGGGCTGTCCATCTGTTTCGCCGGGCTTACGACGCGCGAAAAAAAAATGCAATCCAGCTGGTGTACACGCTCGATGTCGAGGTTGATGATGAGGCGGCGGTGCTGGAACGAATTCGATCCGGTAGCAAAATCGCGCACAGCCCGGATACCACCTATCAGTTCGTGGCGCGCGCCCCTCGTCCGCCTGCGCTGCGCCCGGTCGTCATCGGTTTTGGTCCTTGCGGCCTGTTCGCCGCGCTGATACTTGCGCAATCCGGTTTTTGTCCACTGATCATTGAACGAGGCAAGCCGGTGCGGGAGCGCACCAAGGATACCTTTGGCCTGTGGCGCAAGCGAGAGCTGCATCCGGAATCGAATGTGCAGTTTGGCGAGGGGGGCGCGGGCACTTTTTCCGATGGCAAGTTGTGGACGCAGGTCAGCGATCCGAAGCATTACGGACGCAAGGTGCTCGAAGAATTCGTGAAGGCTGATGCACCACCTGAGATTCTTTATGTGAGCAAGCCCCACATCGGTACTTTCAGGCTCGTGAAAATGATCGAGATCATGCGCGAGAACATTATTGCGCTGGGTGGCGAATTCCGCTTCGAGCAAAAGGTCGAGGATATCGAGATCGATCACGGTCAGGTGCGCGCGGTTCTGCTGTCGACAGGTGAGCGGATCGCTGCGGATCATGTCGTGCTCGCCGTCGGGCATAGTGCGCGCGATACCTTCCAGATGCTGCATCGAGCGGGCGTGTACGTTGAAGCCAAGCCCTTCTCGGTAGGATTTCGCATTGAGCATCCGCAATCGCTGATCGATCGTGCGCGCTTTGGCGCCAGCGCCGGCCATCCTATCCTGGGCGCGGCAGACTACAAACTGGTTCATCATGCAAAGAATGGCCGGTCGGTCTACAGTTTTTGCATGTGCCCCGGGGGCACGGTGATCGCTGCGACTTCGGAGACCGGGCGTGTCGTGACGAATGGCATGAGCCAGTACTCGCGCAATGAGCGTAATGCCAATGCCGGTATCGTCGTGGGCATCACGCCCGCAGATTATCCGGGCGGGCCACTGGCTGGAATTGATTTTCAGCGGGAGCTGGAGTCACGCGCCTTCGTGCTTGGTGGTGGCAACTACAACGCACCGGGGCAGCTGGTCGGAGATTTTCTTGCGGCGCGTGCGTCCGCTGAGTTTGGTGCGGTGCTGCCTTCATACCAACCCGGCGTGACGCTGTGTGATCTCGGCAGCGCGCTGCCTGAGTATGCGATATCCGCGATGCGCGAAGCTTTGCCTGCTTTTGATCGTCAGATTCGTGGTTTTGCGATGGAAGAGGCCGTGCTGACTGGCGTAGAAACTAGAACGTCTTCACCGGTTCGCATACGCCGCGGCGAAGATTGTCAGAGCATGAATACTCGCGGGCTGTATCCTGCCGGAGAGGGCGCGGGTTACGCCGGTGGCATTATGTCCGCAGCGATCGACGGCATTCGTGTGGCTGAGTCGGTTGCCTTATCCATCCATTGCTGATTCGCGGCACGACACGACCATCCCAAAAACAAAGGGCCGCAGACGCGGCCCTTTGATATGGCTGACGCGGTAATTATTGCGTCTTCTTGGCGCGTGCGGGCTTGTCGGTCGCCGGCACGAAATGCTTGGCCGCTTCATTGAAGCTCTCTTCCGCGGTCTGCATCGCATTTTTGCTGGCCTTCAGCAGCTGCTCACAGGCAGCGCTCGCATTGGCGACGCTGGTCTTGACCAAAGCAATCGCCTGCTCGGAGCCGGCAGGGGCCGCTTGGGACAGGTCATTGAGCAGCTGGTTGAACTGACGCGAGGTCTCGCTCATCCGTTCCTCGGTCGCCTTGGTCAGCTCGACCTGAGCCTTGGTGGCGATGCCGGCCAGGTGACGGCCATAGGCCAGCGCTTTTTCTGCGCTCGGCTGAGCCTGTGACGAGGACAGTTGGATGACTTCTTGCGCATCCTTGGCTGCGAGCAGTTGTTGCGCGGTAGAAGAGGCATGCTCAAGTGTCGCTCGGGCAGTTGCGATGTTCAGTTCGGCCAGCTCAGCCACACTGTGCAGGGCTTTGTTGGCAAAATCGCTCATGGCCGCGAGCTGGGAGTCGATGGAGGCTTTGGTGGCATTGGATAGCTGGTCCGCAGTGGTCAACATGGCGTTTCTCCTTGAAAGAGCCGGGTTTGTTTGGTTTGGCAAGTTTTGTGCGATGCAATAAAGCGGATTGTAAGGGCCCCATTGCCGCTGTCAAGAACTTTTTGTGCAGAGCAGCAAAAAGATTGAGCGAAGACAGGTGAAGGACCGGCCGCGCGCAAAGTGGGTTGCCAATATGAAAAATTCACCGGCGCTGGATTGATGATGTTCAACCGGCTGACTCTATAATCGGTGACATCTGCTGACGGGCACGGGTGCGCGTCGCTCAATGTCTGTCCGCGAATGAATACAGCCCACTACCCGCACTGGCCCGCCGGACTGCCTGTCACGCTGACCCCGCCGCAGACCAGTGTCTATGCGAACCTGGCCATATCGGCACTCAGGTATCCAGACAAGCCAGCGCTGGACTTCTACGGCCAGCGGCTCAGCTTCCGCCAATTGCAGGCTGAGGTCGACGCGCTGGCGGGGTATCTGCAACAGCGCTGTGGCGTGCGGCGCGGCGACCGGGTGCTGCTGCAGATGCAGAACTGCCCACAGTTTGTGATCGCCTTTTACGCCATCTTGCGCGCTGACGCGGTGATCGTCCCTGTCAATCCCATGCTGTTGCGCGACGAGCTACGACATGCGGTCGAGGATAGCGGCGCGACGGTGGCGTTGTGTGCGCAGGAACTGCTACCGGAGCTGACCCCCTTGCTCCAGACCAGTCCGCTTGGACGCATCATCGTCAGCTGCTACGCCGATTACCTGGGTGAGCAGACGGAAGGCTTGCCTGACTGGCTGCTGGCATCACGCGCCGATCAGGTTGATGCGCGCATCACTGGCTGGGTGGATGCGCTGGGGGCAAAGGAAGCGCCCTCATCTCATCAGGCGGGCTCTGACGATCTGGCCTGTCTGCTATACACCTCGGGTACCACGGGACGTCCCAAAGCCTGCATGCACAAGCACCGATCGCTGATGTTCAATGCCATCAGCGGCGCCATATGGGCGGGCGGTGCGGCGCCCGATCATGTGGTCCTGCTCTCGCTGCCCTTGTTTCATGTCACGGGCATGCAGATCAGTATGAACGCCAGCATCTATACGGGCGCAACGCTGATCATGATGGCGCGCTGGGACCGCGATCAGGCAGGTCGCCTGATTACGCAACACAAGGTCAGCAGCTGGACTTGCATACCGACGATGATGATCGATTTCTTGTCCAATCCTCGCTTATCCGATTACGACATCCGCAGCCTGCGCAGAGTCTCTGGCGGCGGCGCTGCGATGCCCGCAGCCATTGCGCAAAAACTGCTGGATCTGACGGGCTTGCGCTACATGGAAGGCTATGGTCTGACAGAAACCATCGCGACGTCGCATTCCAATCCTTTGCAGCGTCTGAAGCAGCAGTGCCTTGGCATTCCTATTTTCAATGTCGACTCTCGCGTGATTGATCCGACTAGTCTGAAGGAACTACCGCCGAACGAAATCGGCGAGATCATCATTCATGGACCGCAAGTGTTCGACGGCTACTGGGGCGATGAGCAAAAGACACGGGAGTCATTCATACAGCTGGATGGCAAGTCATTCTTTCGTACCGGAGATCTTGGCTACCGGGATGAGGAAGGCTTCTTTTTCTTCACGGATCGTCTGAAGCGCATGATCAATGCCAGTGGCTACAAGGTCTGGCCCGCCGAGGTCGAGTCCATCATGTACCAACATCCCGATGTTCAGGAGTGCTGCATCATCGCGGCCAAAGATGACTATCGGGGCGAGACGGTGAAAGCCGTCGTGGTCAAGACATCGGGGAGCACGCTCACCGAAGACGGCTTGATCGCCTGGTCGCGCGGGCAGATGGCCGCGTACAAAGTGCCGCGCCTCGTCAGCTTCGTCGAGACCTTGCCCAAATCCGCGACAGGCAAGGTGCAGTGGCGCCAGTTGCAAGAAGCGGAGTCATCACCTTGAGCATCGTCCTCACCACGCTCAATGCGCGCTACGCTCATGCATCGCTCGGCCTGCGCTATCTGCTGGCGAATATGGGTACGCTTGCGTCGGTCACGCGGCTACAGGAATTCGTGATTGGCGTTCGCGCCGCCGACGTCGTTGAAAAATTGCTCGCGCTGGAGCCGAAGATCATCGGGTTTGGTGTCTACATCTGGAATGTCGACGAGCTTACACGGATCGTTGCCTTGCTCAAGCGCGTGGCGCCGCAGGTGACGGTAGTGTTAGGCGGTCCAGAGGTTTCTCACGAGACCGGCGAGCAAGAGATCATTCGCCTTGCCGATTACGTCATCACTGGCTGGGGCGACATCACCTTCCCCAGGCTGTGCGAACAACTTCTGCACGGGCCGCAACCGCTGATGAAAGTGCATACGGGTGAACAGCCGGCGATGGAGCAGATCGCTTTTCCGTATCTGCACTATTCTGCTGAGGACATCGCGCATCGCACGGTCTACGTCGAGGCTTCGCGCGGATGTCCTTTCAAGTGCGAGTTTTGTTTGTCTGCGCTCGACAAGACAGCCTGGCCATTTCCTCTGGACGCATTGCTCGCTGAGCTCGACAGCTTGTATGCGCGCGGTGTGCGAGTTTTCAAATTCGTCGACCGGACCTTCAATCTGAATGTCGCCACCAGCCAGCGGATCCTGCAGTTCTTCCTCGACAAGCTCGACGCGGCATCAGATGATCCGGTGTTTGCTCATTTCGAATTGGTACCGGATCATCTGCCCGAGTCTCTAAAGGCCACGATACGGCGATTCCCCGCAGGTACGTTGCAATTCGAGATAGGGATACAGACCTTCAACGCCGAGGTTCAGGCCCGGATCAGTCGTCGCCAGAACAATGAGAAAGCGCTTGCCCATTTGCGATGGCTGCGCGAGGAGACTCATGCGCATTTGCATGTGGATCTGATCGCCGGCCTGCCCGGCGAAGATGTCCAAAGTTTTGCCGCGGGCTTTGATCAGCTCGTCGCGCTGAGGCCGCATGAGATCCAGTTCGGCATACTGAAGCGGTTGCGCGGCGCGCCGATTAGCCGGCACACCGAGGCCTATGGGATGGTGTTCGACAGTGCGCCACCGTATCAGATACTGCAGACAGATCGGATCAGTTTTACGCAGATGCAGCGCCTTGTGCGCTTTGCGCGTTACTGGGATCTGGTGGCGAATTCAGGAAGGTTCGCCGATTTGATGCCGGGCTTGCTGGGTGATTCACCATTTGCGCGGTTTCTTGCGCTATCGGATTGGCTCTACCAAAACACCGATGCAACGCATCGCCTGGCGCCGGAGCGTTTGCGTCGCCTGCTGGAGCGATGGCTGGGTCTTGCCCCGACGGCGGGGGAGGAAGCACCTAGCGAGCGGAACACTGAAGCACGCACCGCGCTGTTGGCCACGCAGCGCCAGCAGCGGCATCAGGCCGCGTTGCCCTCGGCTGATGTGCGCCATGCTTCGATCAGCAAGCGAGCGTCCTCGCCAAGCGCCGACAATGCACGAGTGCGGGCGCGTTCGAAGATCATCAGCGCGTAGGCATCCGCCAACGCATTGACCTCGGCCGATAGCGCGCGCTCCTCGCCGGTGGAGGGGCGCATCCGCCGCCAGTAATTGATGGCTTCTTCCAGTTCGGTCAGTGTCACGTCCATAATTTCATTGTACCCGTCGCCGCGCGCCGCCGCAGAGCTTTGCGCGGAGGCGAATGAGGAAGATCAGTCCAGCCCGAGTTCCTTGCTGAGCAGGTTGGCGCCCGCCGCCAGCGCCGCCAGCTTGGCGGCTGCCACGTCGCGCGGCAGCGTGACCAGACCGCAGTTGGTGCAGCCCTGCACATGCTCTACCTCGGCGTATTTCAGTGCGCGGCGCAGCACATCAGCGACTGCCTCCGGTGTTTCAACCTGCTGGGTCGCGACATCGATCGCACCGACCAGCACATCCTTGCCCTTGAGAAGCGAGATCAGCTCCATTGGCACGCGTGAGTTCAGGCATTCCAGACTGACCTGATCAATCGCACTCTGGGCCAGCAACGGGAACACGTGCTCGTACTGCCGCCACTCGTCGCCCAGCCCCTGCTTCCACTTGATATTGGCCTCGATGCCATAGCCGTAGCAGATGTGCACCGCGGTCTTGCAGTTCAGGCCTTGCGCAGCGCGATCCAGCGTCTTCACGCCCCAGTCGCGCACTTCATCGAAGAACACATTGAATGCGGGTTCATCGAACTGCACAATGTCCACTCCTGCTGCAGCCAGCTCTTTCGCTTCTTCGTTCAGAATCTCGGCAAATGCCCAAGCCAGTTTTTCGCGGCTCTTGTAGTAGTCATCATAGAGCGTATCGATCATGGTCATTGGACCCGGCAGCGTGAACTTGATCGGCTGTGTGGTCAGAGCGCGCAATCGCTTCGCATCCGCTACGAACACCGGTCGCGCGCGGGCGACCTTGTCAATGACCACGGGTACATCGGCGTCATAGCGATTGCGGATGCGTACGGTTTTGCGGTTGACGAAATCGACCCCGCTCAAGTGCTCGATGAAGGTGGTCACAAAATGCTGCCGTGTCTGCTCACCATCACCGATGACAGTAATGCCTGCACGTAGCTGATCATCCACCGCCAGCCGCATCGCATCAGCTTTTGCCTGCTCGAGCGCTTCGCCTTGCAACTGCCACGGCGCCCAGAGCTTTTCCGGCTCGGCAAGCCACGCGGGTTTGGGCAGGCTGCCAGAAATAGCGGTCTTGATGGGTTTGGGCATGAGGTCTCCTGAGCGTTATTAGTGTTTTTTTGCAGCGGTATCACGCCGGGCCGCGCATCATGGTTGGCGCGCCGTGGGATGGTTTTTCAGAAAATTTTCAAGACGCTGCACGCCAAGCGCCAGTCTCTCAAGCGAACTGGCAAAGCACCAGCGAATCGCGCCCTCGCCCTCCGGGCCGAATGCGCTGCCCGGCGCCAGCCCGAGACCGGCATCGGCCACCAGTCGCTTGCACAGTCCGAGACTGTCTTGCTCGCCCTGGATGCGGAAGAACAGGTACATGGCCCCTTTCGGGCGTGGCGCGATGATGCCAGCCTCGCGAAAGAACGGGCTTGAAAGCTGATCGAACAGATAATCGCGCGCTTGGCTGTAGCGCGCGATCGTGTGCGTAATGATTTCCTCACCCCGTTCAACCGCAACAACGCCTGCCTTTTGCACAAAACCTGGCGCGCACGAGGTGTTGTACTCGATCAGCTTGCCAAGGTCGGCCATCAGCGAGGTCGGTACTTGCATCCACCCTAGCCGCCAGCCCGTCATCAGCCAGGATTTCGAGAAGCTGTTGGTCGATACCACACGCTCATCAGGCTCGGCAATGTCAAGGAACGACGGCGCACAGGCGATGTGTCCTGCGGGCTGGTCGTACACCAGCCGTTCATAGACATCATCGGCCAGCAGCCAGATGCCATGCTGGCGGCAGTGCGCCAGGATGATTTGCTGTTGCTCGCGTGTGATCGTCCAGCCTGTCGGGTTGTTGGGAGAATTCAGCAGTAGTGCGCGTGTGCCGGGCGTCAGTGCATCGAGCAATTCGTTTAAATCCAGCTCCCATGAGGGCTCGGCACCGCTGGTGTCGAGCTTCAGCGATACGGTCACTGATTCCGCATTCATGATCTTCGGTATCTCGACCAGATTCGGCCACAGCGGTGTGATGATCACGACGCGGTCGCCGGGATTCAGCAATAGCTGAGCGATCAGCATCAGTGCCGATACG
Organism: Pseudomonadota bacterium; assembly: GCA_041182625.1. Classification (GTDB taxonomy): domain Bacteria; phylum Pseudomonadota; class Gammaproteobacteria; order Burkholderiales; family Burkholderiaceae_D; genus Pernthalerella. The sequence continues at coordinate 9,676 of JBEGNF010000001.1, forward strand.
CCGGAGGAGGTCACTGCGATATTCGCCGCATCCGTCGGTTGATGAAGTCGGGACGAATAGACGGCGAGCGCCTCGCGCAGCGCAGGCAGACCGAAGTTCTGCGTGTAGAAGGTGTCACCATCATCGAGCGCCTGCTTTGCGACGTCGCGGATGAAATCCGGTGTCACTTCATCTGGTTCGCCGAACCAGAAAGGCAGGACATCGGCGCGGCCCATACCTGCGTTCGCGACTTCACGAATGCGGGACGCGCGCAGCGCTTGTATCGGTGGGCGGGATTGGACAGCATGGGACATAGGCGCAGATATCAGAGGCACAGTAAAAATTGATTAGCGATGTCGATGATGAAGCCGGGTTTCAGGTAAGCCTGAAACACGATCGCCAGCATCGTGGCGCCGAGCAGCATCAGCACGAGACGCAAAGCATTCAGCTGCCTCATGTGGCGGCCACCGGCTCGCGCGCAATCGGCGATTCATTGATCGGGAGATTGACCAGACTGGCGAACAGACCGAGCGCGATCGTGATCAGCCACACGGTTTGGTAGCTGCCCTCGGCGGTGTACAAGTAGCCGCCCAGCCAGACGCCAATGAAACTGCCGATCTGGTGCGACAGGAATACAAAGCCCGAGAGCATGGACAGATAACGAACACCGAAGATGCCGGCCACCATGCCATTCGTCAGCGGCACCGTGGACAGCCACAGCAGACCCATGGATGCGGAAAAGAGGTAGACGGTAAGTGGCGACAGCGGTGCCATCAGAAACATCGTGATCAGTATCGCGCGTATCAAATAGATGCCGGACAGCAGATAGCGTTTAGGCAGCCAGCCACCCAGTTTGCCCGCATAGTAAGAGCCAAAAATATTGAACAGACCGATCAGTGCCAGCGCGGTGACCGCGACCTGCGGATCGCTGATGCCCTGATCCCTCAGATAAGCGGGCAGGTGCACGCCGATGAACACCACCTGAAAGCCACAGACGAAATAACCGGCGACGAGCAGCATGAAGGGACGGTGGCCGAAGGCTTCGCGTATCGCTTCCGTCACGCTTTGCGGCGCCGCGTTTGTCGGATGCACGCCCGTGGGCTCGCGCAGCATCAGGCTCAGCGGCAGCACGACTAGCACGAGCGTTGCGGCCAGAACCCATAGCGCCTGATGCCAGTCAGTGATGGCGATCAGCTGCTGTTCAACCGGTACCATCGCAAACTGACCGAAAGAACCGGCTGCGCCCAGTATCCCGAAGGCCCACGAGCGCTGCGCGACGGATGCAGTACGGCCCACAATGCCGGATAGCGCACCAAACGCAGTGCAGGCCATCGCTGCGCCAATCAGAATTCCCGAGCCGATGACGAAGGCGCCTGGATGAGGAATCAGCGCCATCCACAGCAGACCGCCAGCGTACAGCAGCGCGCCGACGACAACGACGCGTGCCGTGCCGAGGCGATCTGCGGCGATACCCGCCAGTGGTCCGAACACGCCCCACAACAGGTTTTGCGCAGCCATCGCCAGTGAGTAGGTCTCGCGCGTCCACTGATGTGCCTGTGAAATGGGCTGCAGCCAGAAACCAAAACCATGACGAACGCCCATCACTAGCGACAGGATGATCCCGCTGGCGATCAGCACGGGGGCGAGTCTGGGTGGGCGAGAGGTCGAGAACATGTCAGGCAGAGCGTAATGCGCAGCCTGACAGTGTAACGCATGCTTTTTTGAGGTTAAGGCGGAGACCGCTGCCTTCCTTCGCCCGTGGCGAAGAGCACCTTACTGTCCGGTGCTGGTGCCGGGCGCAGTATTGGGCGTGGGACTCGTCGTGCTCGGCGTGTCGGTACCCATGCCGCCCGCGCCGCCACTGCTGGTTGAGCCGCCGCTCGATGATCCGCCTGATGCGCCAGAGCTAGCGCCAGACTGTCCTCCACTGTCAGATGGCATGGATGAACTGCCGGTGCTGCCGCTGGATGTGCTTCCTTTCGAGCTGCTGCCACTGCTGCTGCCCGCGCTGCCGGTACCCGGACCGCCACCCGTCATGCCTGAGCACGCGAGCATCAGCATCGCGCAGGCAACCGATATCAACCACTTGGTCATAGATCACTCCCGCTGAATGAAAAATCAGTACGCAAGCCATGGCGTACCGGAGAACTGCATCGAGATGCAGAGAGTAGAAGCGGAAGTAAAGGCTAAAGTTCGGAGCGATGGTGTGCGCGTTGAGGTCACGCAAGACCCGCTCTCGCATGACCTCGGACAAGCACGTGTGATGGATCAGGCGGCTTTCTTGGCGCTGATTTTTTTGGCGGTGACTTTCTTTGCGGCGGTCTTGGCCGATTTTTTGGCAGCCGTTTTTTTCGCAATGGCCGGCGCCGCTTTCGCAGCGGTTTTGCTGGCGGCTTTTTTGGCGACTGCCGGCGCTTCGTTTGCGTCGGAGTCCTTGCCAGGCGCAGCGGTCTTGGCTTTGCGCGGCTCGAACTCGAAGCTCACCTTGCCATCCTTGCCTTTGGCAAGGAAAGCCTTGAATGGACGACGCGTGCGCTGTGACACAAAACCGGGCAGTAGATCGGTGCGACCCTCATTGAGCAGCTTGATCATTTGCTCAGGCAGGATTTCTTGCTGCAGGATGATGCGGCCGCTGCGGAAATCACAGGCCTTGGGTTTGGCGACAGTCTTTTCACAGACATAGGCCAGGCCCATCTCGTAGACGCCGCTGCCGCATTTCGGGCAGGCGCCCAGCGCGGTCTGCCCGGTGAAATCGACGGCCTCGGCGTTTTCATCATCGTCGTTGGTCTGACCGAAATCGAACTCCAGCTTGTGATTCTGAATCTCTTCGTCGCGCGAGATCTTCAGGATCGCGGCGAATGGACGGCCCATCTTTGAACGAAAGCCCTGCAAAGGGCCGATGGTGCGGTTAGTCAGTAATTCTTCGACCTCGGCCACTTCGAACTGGCGTCCGCCGGGAGTCTTGCTGATAGAGAATTCACACTTTGTACAAGCGAAGCGGCGATAGTTTTCTTTGACGACGCTGCCGCAGTTCGGGCACGGCGTCTTCAGCGTTGCGTAGTCGCCGGGGATGGTGTCGTTGTCGTATTCTTTCGCGCGCTTGACGATGGTTTGCGTCATCTGCGCGATCTCACGCATGAACTCTTCGCGGCTGATGCCGCCACGCTCCATTTGCGCGAGCTTGAATTCCCACTCACCGGTGAGCTCGGGCGCCGTCAATTCAGCGACGCCCAGCCCGCGTAGCAGCGTCATGAGCTGAAATGCTTTTGCAGTCGGTATGAGCTCGCGGCCTTCGCGGATCAGGTATTTTTCATTCAGCAGGCCTTCGATGATGGCCGCGCGTGTCGCCGGCGTTCCCAGGCCTTTGCCGGCCATCGCATCACGCAGCTCTTCGTCATCGACCAGCTTGCCTGCGCTCTCCATCGCCGACAGCAGGGTCGCTTCGGAGTAGCGTGCGGGCGGTTTAGTGACCAGTCCATGCCCATCGACTTTGTCGGTCTTGACTTTCTCGCCTTTGGCCACCGGCACCAACGTGCCATTGCCCTCACCTTCCTTGGCATTCGGGTCAATGGCTTCTTTGCCATAAACGGTAAGCCAACCCGGGTTGGTCAGTATCTTGCCTTCGGTCTTGAACTGATGGCCCGACACTTCGGTAAATCGCGTGGTGACCAGATACTCGGCCGCCGGGAAGAACACGGCCATGAAGCGACGCACCACGAGGTCATACAGCTTCTGCTCGGGTTCAGATAGCGATTTAGGCCATTGGCCGGTTGGGATGATCGCAAAGTGATCGCTGATCTTCGTGTTGTCGAAGATACGCTTGTTCGGCTTGACCCAGTTGTTATTCAGGATTTGTGCCGACAGGGGGTAGTAGTTATTGCTTTCACCCAGCGACTCCAGCGTCTGCTTGACCGTCGGCAGATAATCTTCCGGCAGGTGCTTGGAATCTGTTCGCGGGTAGGTCAGCACTTTGTGTTTTTCGTACAGCGCCTGTGCGAGCCCCAGCGTGTTCTTGGCCGAGAAACCGAAGCGCGCATTGGCCTCTCGCTGCAGGCTGGTCAGGTCGAACAGCGCCGGCGCCATCGAGGTGCTGGGCTTGGATTCTTCGGTGACATTGCCCGCTTTGCCGCGGCACGCGGCGACGATGGATTCGGCGGCGGCCTTGCTCCACAGGCGCTCTGCTTTTTTCTCCGGATCGGTCTCGTCTTTTTTGAACGTGGTATCGAGCCAGCGGCCTTCGTAGACGCCACCTGCGCAGACGAACTCGGCACGCACTTCCCAGAAATCGCGTGGGACGAATTGCTTGATCTTTTCTTCGCGCTCAACCACGATCGATAGTGTCGGCGTTTGCACGCGCCCCACGGTCGTCAGATAGAAGCCGCCCTCTTTCGAGTTGAACGCAGTCATCGCGCGTGTGCCATTGATGCCGATCAGCCAGTCGGCTTCACTGCGGCAGCGCGCCGCATCGGCCAGCGGCAACATATCGTCGTCTTCGCGCAGATGAGCGAACGCATCACGAATCGCGCCGGGAGTCATCGATTGCAGCCATAGCCGCTTGACGGGTTGCTTGGCTTTTGCGTACTGAACGATCAGCCGAAAGATCAGCTCGCCTTCGCGCCCCGCATCACAGGCATTGATGATCTCGCCGACGTCTTTTCGCTTTAGCAGCTTGTTGAGCAGCTTCAGTCGTGACTCGGTCTTTTGTATCGGATTGAGCGCGAAATGCGGAGGGATCATTGGCAAATTGGCAAACGACCATTTGCCGCGTTTGACGTCGTATTCCTCGGGCGCCGCGATTTCGACCAGATGGCCGATCGCAGAGGACAGCACGTAGTCGTCAGACTCGAAATACTCATCGTGCTTGGTAAAGCCGCCCAAGCTCTTCGCAATGTCGTTTGCGACAGAGGGCTTCTCAGCAATGATGAGCGTTTTGGTCATGATGTATCCGAATCAGGGGGGCAGCAGAATGCAGGCTGGAAGGCCTGGACCCGATTCATCCTCTATATATAGAGAGAAAGCACCGGGCATGAGCACTAACTATTTGACAACTTCAGCGCATGTGCGGCCAATGATAAGCGCGTTGTCGCAGACTTCGCAAGCCAGACGGGCTTTGTCAAGTCTTTCGAGACAGACTCTGCGGCGTTTCGGGATCAGCACGACATGTCCCACCCAACGTCGGAAAGTTGTATTTTTGGGAATATCGGAAACGACGGCGGGAACCGTCCGAGGCGCGAAACGAGGATCAGTGATCAGTGGTAGACCGGCGGACCGGCTTCATCGTCGTCAAAGAACAGCTCGTCGAACATCAGCCCATCAGGCTCCTTGCCCTGACTCCAGAGCACCATCAAGACGATGACTTTCAGCTTGTCGAGGGAGATGGGGGACTCATTTGCCGCGCAAGCGCGCTCGATGACGATCTCGCGTTGCAACGCGTTGATGACGTCGGCGGACTCCAGGAATTCGACGAAACCGATCGCAGCGCTGCCGAGAAGTTCGTATTCGCGGTCTGCATAGACACGAAAACCAAACGAGAAAGCAGTCTGCCGGGCCTGCTGGCTGAACATCTCGTTGGTGGTTTCTGCGAGGTCAGTCAGCCACCCGAGCGCTTTCGAGATTTCTTCATCCTCGAAACCGACTGCCGACAGTTTTTTCGCGAGCACTGCCGAATCCGGGCAGGCATCGGGGCGGTAGTAGGTTTCGTAAAGGTAAACGAGGACCTCAAACATATTTGTAATGTAGCCTTAACTTCACAATCGCACAAGCGTATAGCCGAAAAAACTCCTGCGGATATTAATTATTCGCCGTTTTCGCGCTGATTTTCTTTTAATTTCGTGCAATTAGACCTGGCAATGACAAAATCCGATCGCCATTATGGATAACCAATGAATACCCGGCGCGGCAGCATGATCAACATGATGCCGGATTTTTTCGGGTACTGAGGGCGTCATTGAAATGAGCTCGAATAAAGCGCTTCAGTGCAAACGGCGATACATGCCGCCTGCCAGCATCTCGATGCGACCCTGCATTTCCAGTGCCAGCAAGCCGGCATGAATCGTCATGAGCGGCATATGCGTGCGTTCTGCGAGTTCGTCGACCGACACCGGATCGTACCCGGCGGCTTCAAGCAACGCATCGGTTTCTGAGAGCGTGGCCGTTGCGGGCGAGTTGACGCGTCGATCGCTGGCAGCGGGAAGCTGCCAGCGCAATTCCTCAAGAATGTCTTGCGCCGACTCGACAAGTTTTGCGCCCTGGCGTATCAGCTGATGGCAGCCTTTCGCGAGTGGTGAGTGTATGGATCCGGGAATGGCAAATACCTCGCGTCCCTGCTCCAGCGCGCTTCTGGCCGTGATCAGTGAACCTGATTGCAGCGCCGCCTCGACCACCAGCACACCCTGAGAGAGTCCGCTGATCAGACGGTTACGGCGCGGGAAATTGGCCGCAATGGCCGGCGTGCCTAATGGATACTCGCTGACCAGACAGCCGTCGGCCGCGATCCGGTGCGCGAGCTCTCTGTGCTTGGCCGGGTAGACGAGGTCCAGTCCGGTGCCTGTGATCGCCACTGTAGAGCCCTGCGCGGGGTCCGCACTGAGCGCGCCTTCGTGCGCGCTGCCATCAATGCCCAGCGCGAGTCCGGAAACGACGGTCAGGCCGGCGTGACTTAGTGACTGTGCGAAGCGCGCAGCGTTTTGAAGTCCTTGTTGCGTGGCGCTACGACTGCCGACAATCGCTACCGAGGGACGCAACAGCAAGTCAGCCCGCCCTTTCACGTACAGCAGCGCAGGCGGGTCCGAGATGCTGAGCAGCGATTGCGGATAATCTTGGTCTGCCAGGGTCAGCACCCGGTTGCCCGGCTGACGAGCCCACGCAAGTGTCAGGTCGATCTGCGCTGCGATCGACTCGGAGGGCGGCGCACTGAGTGCGAGTGCAAGTTTTTCAGAAACGCATTTGTGTAATGCAGCGAAGCCGGCACCGAACACTTGCTCGGGCAAGCCGAACCGGCTCAGGAGATCACGGGCTGTCTGTGTGCCCACGCCGTCAGTCAGCGACAGTCGCAGCCAGTCGGAAAGTCCCTCGGATTCAGTCATGGATGTGAAGTTTCAGGGAGGCAGAACGAGATCGCCAACCGTGATGGTGTCGCGGGAGCGCATGACCATGGCCACCGACATTCGCTCGGCAACGCCAAGCACCAGCAACAGCGCAATGGACTGGACTTCTTCGGACGAATGGAGCGCTGGCGACGGTTCATCAACGCGGATTCTAACGTGCCGCGCCACCCGAACGATGCTACCGCGGCTGATCCCGTGATTCTCGCCGCGATTCAGCACCACCAGATCATTCGTGCCAGCCCAACGGCCCTCGTGGAGAATGGCGGCAAGCTTGCCTGGAGGTGCAGCGGACGCCCGAATAGACGTTGGCGATTGCGAGGGCTCTGCGATGCGCACCAGTCGGTCTCCGGTTTGCATCTCGGCTTCTGACGCCGTCACCACAAAGCGGTGGGTCAGTGTGCCGCGCGTTGCCAGGCGGACGCGTCCCACTTTACGGCTGACCATGCCCAGCACGTCATTGGTATCGGGATCGGTGACCGGCGCAGACGGTCGAACCACATCGAAGCGCTGCTCATTGCCCATCTCACCGCGAACGAAAATCGAATCTCCCTCGCCCGCCAGCGCTCGACCCTCGGCGATGCCGACGATCACCGGCGCGACAGCCAGCTGCCCGGCGCCAAGCAAGCGAGTGCGCGAGAGCATGCGCAGCAGGTGTTCGGCGACGACAGGCACGCGTTGCGCGTCGAGCGCTTGCGCACGCACGGCTGGGGACCAGCGAACCGATGCGTGAGCGCCCTGTTCGGGCTGGGCCATGCGCAGCACACCGCGGATGCGATCCAGCAGGATCAGCTGCCCGGGATAAATCCAGTGGGGATCGCGAACACTGTCGCGGTTGATCTCCCATACCTGCGGCCAGCACCAGGGATTTTTCAGAAACAAGGAGGCGATACCCCACAGGGTGTCGCCTTGCTGAACCCGATGCTCGTTTGGCGCATCGGATGCCCAATCACAATTGCTTGCCGCGTGAGCAGCCAGCGTCGGCATCTGGGTCAACAGCGTAACCAGGGCGAGCTTGCAAACGACGCGCGCCGCCGGTTTCATCAGGGTCGCTGTGCTACACTTTTTCATCGGGTGTTTTCCTGTCGTGCTCGCTGAGCGCGCGCGGATTGGCTGCTCATGGGGCAAAGCGGCAGCGGAACTTTTGCTGTGCGGTTTTGCCGCAGATTGTGTATGAGCTGGTAAATTCCCCGAACTCCAAATCCGCATTTTTTTAGCCTTGTTGCGCAAAAGCTGTATGGCTCTGCTATCTATCCTTCGCTATCCTGATCCGCGCCTGCACAATATCGCCAGCCCGGTCACGACCTTTGATGAGCGGTTGAAGAAACTGGTCGCTGACATGGCCGAGACCATGTATGACGCGCCCGGCATTGGTCTGGCGGCCACTCAGGTGGATGTGCATGAACAAGTGATCGTCATCGATGTCTCCGAGACGCGCGATCAGCTGCAAGTCCTGATCAATCCGGAAATCATCTGGAGCAGCGATGACCGGCAGGTCTATGAAGAAGGCTGCCTGTCGGTACCGGGCATTTATGACGGTGTTGAGCGACCGTCGCGGGTGCGTGTGCGCTCGCTCGATGCGGAGGGGCAGTCGCGCGAATTTGATGCCGACGGGCTGCTGGCGGTCTGCGTGCAGCATGAGATGGATCATTTGAAAGGCAAGGTGTTTGTCGAGTACCTGTCGCTGCTCAAGCGCAACCGTATCAAGACCAAGCTTCAGAAAGAAGAGCGCGAACTCAAGCGCGACAAGCCCGCAGTGGCCGCGCGCTGAAGCGGTGCGGCATCGCATGCCGCGCCTATAATCTCCGCATGAAAGTCATTTTTGCCGGCACACCCGAGTTTGCTGCCACCGCGCTCGCCGCTTTGCATGATGCGGGCTTCGATATTCCTTTGGTGCTGACTCAGCCTGATCGCCCTGCAGGTCGGGGCATGCAGCTGCACCCCTCGCCGGTAAAACAATACGCGCTCGCGCATGGCATGCCTGTCGCGCAACCCGTATCGCTTCGCCTGGAGGGCAAATTCCCGGAAGAAGCGGCGGCGGCACATGCACGATTGAAAAACACCGAACATCAGGTGATGGTAGTCGCGGCCTACGGACTGATCTTGCCGGCATCGGTGCTGCACATCCCGCCGCTGGGCTGCATCAATATTCATGCCTCGCTGCTGCCTCGCTGGCGTGGTGCTGCGCCGATACATCGCGCGATAGAGGCGGGTGACCGCGAGACAGGCATCACCCTGATGCAGATGGACGAGGGGCTGGATACCGGGCCGATGCTCATGAAGCAAATCGAGCCGATCTCGGAAACCGACACCACGGGCACGTTACACGACCGGCTCGCAGTGCTCGGCGGGCGGATGATTGTCGAGGCATTGACGCAATGGTCAGTGGCTAGCGCGCACGCAACACCGCAGCCTGACGAAGGCGTGAGCTACGCGACGAAGATTTCCAAGGATGAGGCTGCGCTGGATTTTCGCTTGTCTGCCGAGCAGCTTTTGCGGCGCATACAGGCATTCAATCCTTTCCCCGGCGCGCTCGCGTATTTCAATGAGACGCCGCTCAAGCTGTGGCGTGCCCGCCTCGAGTCCTCTTCAGGCCAGCCCGGAGAAATCCTTGGCGCCGACGCGCAGGGTATCGTCGTCGCCTGCGGTCAGGGTGCGTTGCGGCTCACGGAGCTGCAAAAACCCGGCGGCAAGCGACTTGCGGCTGCACCATTCCTGCAAGGTTTTCCAATGAAAACGGGGCAGTCATTCCAGCGTGCCGCCTGAATTCCCGTATAATAATGAGGCGCCGATTTGATTACTCAAGTCAAAACCAGCTTGCGGGCGCAAGGAGCGACAACGCTCTGAACAAATACTGCTAAAGCGGCGCACAGACCCGGCTTCGCTTTGCAGGCCGGGTTTTTCGTTTGTGCAGTGTCAGAATAATTTCCGATGAAACGCGACGCCATTTCCTCCACCGAAGCCACCCTGAGGTCGCTGCTCGCGCAGCGCATCCTGATTCTCGATGGCGCGATGGGCACCATGATTCAGCGCTACAAGCTCACCGAAGAAGACTATCGTGGCGAGCGCTTCGCGGATTTTGCGGTGCCGGGCAAGGAAATTTTCGTCAAAGGCAATAACGAATTGCTGACGCTGACTCAGCCGCAAATCATCCGCGAGATCCACGATCAATACCTGGCGGCGGGTGCTGATCTGATCGAGACCAATACCTTCGGCGCGACGTCGATTGCGCAGGATGATTACCACATGGCGCATCTCGCCTATGAGATGAACCTCGAGGCGGCGCGCATCGCCCGTGCCGCCTGCGACAAATACTCCACGACCGATAAGCCACGTTTTGTGGCCGGCGCGCTCGGCCCGACGCCAAAGACCGCGTCAATCTCGCCCGACGTCAATGATCCCGGCGCCCGCAACGTGAGCTTCGATCAGCTCGTTGCTGCCTATCATGAACAGACGCGCGCGCTGGTCGAGGGTGGTTCCGATGTGTTGCTGGTCGAGACCGTGTTCGACACACTCAATTGCAAGGCGGCCCTGTTCGCCATCGATCAATTTTTTGAAGAAACCGGGCAAAAGCTCCCGATCATGATTTCCGGTACCGTCACCGATGCCTCGGGGCGAGTGCTGTCTGGTCAGACGGTGTCTGCTTTCTGGAATTCCGTTCGGCATGCCAAGCCGCTCACCGTTGGCCTGAACTGCGCGTTGGGTGCGGCGCTGATGCGACCTTATGCCGAGGAGCTATCCAAGGTTGCCGAGACCTATGTCTGCATCTACCCGAATGCCGGTCTGCCGAATCCGATGTCCGACACGGGTTTTGACGAGACGCCGGAGGTCACCTCATCTCTGCTGAAAGAATTTGCTGAGAGCGGCTTTGTGAACATTGCCGGCGGCTGCTGTGGCACCACGCCCGAGCATATCAAGGCGATCGCTGATACGGTCAGGAGCATAGCGCCGCGCCACATTCCCACGCACTTGCACACCATGCGGTTATCGGGGCTGGAGCCATTCATCATTGATGAAGACTCGCTCTTCGTGAACGTTGGCGAACGCACTAATGTGACGGGGTCCAAGGCCTTCGCGCGCATGATCCTCAACGAGCAGTACGAGGAAGCGCTGGCGGTCGCGCGCCAGCAAGTCGAGAATGGCGCACAGATCATCGATGTCAACATGGACGAGGCGATGCTGGATTCGGTAGCGGCGATGACGCGCTTCTTGAATCTGATCGCTTCCGAGCCGGACATCGCCCGCGTGCCGGTGATGATCGACTCGTCTAAATGGTCGGTGATCGAGGCGGGACTGAAGTGCGTGCAGGGTAAATCCATTGTCAACTCGATCTCGCTGAAAGAAGGTGAAGAAGAGTTTCTGCGTCAGGCGACGCTGTGCCGCCGCTACGGCGCCGCTGTGATCGTGATGGCTTTTGACGAAACCGGTCAGGCTGACACTTTCGCACGCAAGACCGAGATCTGCGAACGCGCGTACAAGCTGCTGACCGAGAAGATCGGCTTCCCGCCGGAAGACATCATTTTTGATCCGAATATTTTTGCGATCGCGACCGGCATCGACGAGCATAACAACTATGCGGTGGACTTCATCGAGGCCACTCGCTGGATACGTGACAATCTGCCGCATGCCAAAGTCAGCGGTGGCGTATCGAACGTGAGCTTTTCGTTCCGAGGTAATGATCCGGCGCGCGAGGCGATACATACGGTTTTCCTGTATCACGCGATCCGCTCTGGCATGAGCATGGGTATCGTGAATGCCGGGATGATCGGTGTCTATGACGATCTGGACGCCGAGCTGCGCGAGCGTGTCGAGGATGTGGTGCTGAACCGCCGCGACGACGCCACCGAGCGCATGATCGAGATCGCCGCCACGCTCAAGGCCGGCGACAAGAAAGATGAGCAAAACCTTGCCTGGCGCGAGGCCCCTGTCGAGAAGCGCCTGTCGCATGCGCTCATCCATGGCATCACGCAATGGATTGTCGATGACACCGAAGAAGCGCGCCAGCAAGTGGAGTCGCGCGGTGGTCGCCCCATCCATGTGATCGAAGGACCGCTGATGGATGGCATGAACATCGTGGGCGATCTGTTCGGTCAGGGCAAGATGTTCCTGCCTCAGGTGGTGAAATCAGCCCGTGTGATGAAGCAGGCAGTCGCGCATCTGGTGCCCTTCATCGAAGAAGAAAAGCTGGAAGAAGAGCGCCGTACCGGCAAGGCCGCCAAGCCCAAGGGCAAGATCGTGATCGCGACCGTGAAGGGCGATGTGCATGACATCGGCAAGAACATTGTTTCTGTCGTTCTGCAATGTAACAACTTCGAAGTCGTAAACATGGGCGTGATGGTGCCCTGCTCTGAAATTCTGGCCAAGGCCAAGGCAGAGAATGCTGACATCATTGGCTTGTCTGGCCTGATCACGCCGTCGCTTGAGGAAATGGCGCATGTCGCCAAAGAGATGCAGCGCGACCCGCACTTCCGGATGCTGAAGATACCGCTGCTCATTGGTGGCGCGACGACCAGTCGCGCGCATACGGCGGTGAAGATCGCGCCGAATTACGACGGGCCGGTGGTTTATGTGCCGGATGCATCGCGTTCGGTGTCGGTCGCGCAGTCGCTGCTGACACCAGAAGCTCGCGATCAGTACGTGTCCGATCTGGCCGCCGACTACGAGCGTATCCGCCACCAGCACGCGGGCAAAAAGGCGCTGCCCATGGTGTCGCTGGATGCTGCTCGCAAGAACAAGATGGCGCTGTCATTCGTTGGCAGTGCCGCGCCGCACAAGCCTAGAGTCATCGGCCGCCGTCACTTCCGCAATGTGGATCTGGGTGTGCTGGCGAACTACATCGACTGGGGCCCTTTTTTCCAGACCTGGGACCTCGCTGGGCCCTTCCCCGCTATTCTGAACGATCCGGTGGTAGGCGAGTCGGCCAGCAATGTGTATCGCGAAGCGCAGGCGATGCTCAAGAAGATCATCGAGGGCCGCTGGCTGACGGCGAATGGCGTGATGGCGATCTTGCCAGCCAATAGCGTCAATGATGATGACATCGAGGTCTATACCGACGAGACCAAAAGCGAAGTGGCATTTACTTACTATGGTTTGCGCCAGCAGTCCGAGCGCCCGGTGATCGATGGCGTGCGGCGACCGAATCAGTGCCTCGCCGATTTCATCGCCCCAAAATCCTCCGGCCTTAGCGATTACCTCGGCATGTTCGCAGTGACAGCGGGCCTGGGCATCGAGAAGCATGAGAAGCGCTTCGAAGAGGCAAACGACGATTACTCATCCATCATGCTCAAGGCGCTGGCAGATCGGCTGGCCGAGGCCTTTGCCGAGCATCTGCATGAGCGCGTGCGCAAGGAACTGTGGGGCTATGCGGGCGATGAGCATCTGGACAATGTCGCGCTGATCGCCGAATCGTATCGCGGCATACGCCCTGCGCCCGGCTATCCAGCCTGCCCCGAGCACACGGTGAAGGAAGATGTGTTCCGCATTCTCGAGTGCGAGGATATCGGCATGAGCCTGACCGAATCGTATGCGATGTTCCCAGGGGCATCCGTTTCCGGTTTTTACTTCGCGCATCCAGAATCCAAGTACTTTGCCGTCGGTAAGATTGGCGAAGATCAGCTCAAGGACATGGCGGCGCGCCGCAAGGTCAGTGTCGAACAGCTGCAGCGCTGGCTCGCCCCCAATCTGTAAGTTTTTTCGGTTCAGCGCAGCGGAGCGCCTTCGACAAAGACCTTCAGCTCGCCGGCCCTGAACGCTTGCCAGGTTTCATTGGTGGTCAGCGGCTCAGTCACGATGACGGCTACGCGATCATTCGGCGTGGTGACCTCCGAAAAATCGACAGTCAGGTCCTCGTCGGAGAGTTTGGCTTGGGCAAACGGATACTGGCGAACGATGTAATGTAGCCGTGTCGAGCAATGTGCATACAACGCTGAACCATCGGACAGCATCATGTTGAACACGCCATGAGCGGCAATGTCTGAGGTCAGTGCCGTCAAGGCGCTGCGCAACGCGTCTGTCGTCGGCGGTATGTCTCCGAATTGCTCTCGCAGCTGCTGCAACAAGTAGCAAAACGCCCGTTCGCTGTCGGTGTTACCGACGGGTCTGAACGGCCCGTTCAGCACCGGGGAAAAATTCTTCAGGTCGCCATTGTGAGCAAACACCCAGTATCTACCCCACAGCTCGCGTACAAATGGATGGCAGTTTTCCAGTGCGACCTGTCCTTGTGTTGCCTTGCGGATGTGAGAGATGACGTTTTTTGATTTGATCGGATAGCTCTTGATCAGGCTAGCCACCGGGGAAGCGACTGCCGATTCATGATCGACGAACAGTCGAACGCCGGCACCCTCGAAAAACGCAATGCCCCAGCCATCTTTGTGCTCGTCAGTGAGGCCGCCGCGTGTCGCAAAGCCGGTAAAACTGAACACGATGTCGGTCGGGACATTGCAATTCATTCCCAGCAGCTGGCACATGGCAAAGGTGAGTGAAGTGGTGGCGGTCCGACAACGTTATCACGATTCTGACAGCGTGCTGATGCTCGTAATGCGGGCGGGCAGTTGCAACTGGCAGCGCCAGAGCGCGTGACCAGAGGCTCGGTACTTTTGCTCAAAAGGCGTGAGCGCATCAGCTTCGGGGACCAGATTCTCGCAGCCGACGAGCACGCCGGTCAGTTGTGTGACTGCTGATGCAAACTCTTCAATGTAAATTTTCCAGTTGCTGCGACATTCGATTCGTCCCCCCAGTGCGAGTACTGCGGGAAATACGGGGTGTCCATGCCAGCGGCGCACCAGCTGGGATTTTTTGGGCCAGGGATTTGGATAGAGCAGGTAATGATGTGAGGGGTAAATCGCGTGTTCGAGCATCAGCCGCCAGAAGTCGACCAGATCGGCACGCACCAGCACATGATTGCTGGGCACGTCAGCTTCCCAGTGCAGCTCGCGCGCCAGACGATCGGCGGATTGATCGATGCCGATCACGAAGCAATCGGGGTGGCGCTGTGCAAGCTTGCGAGTCGATAAGCCAACACCGCAGCCGGCGTCGATGATCAGCGGCGCGCTGCCGGCCGCTTGCCAGGTAGTGATCGAGGTGTCGAATGCTTTCCGGCTGTGATCAGCAATGGGACGCAGGTAGCGAGAATTCGCGTGGCGCTCAATCAGCAAGTGAAGCTGATGGTGAATGCCGGACTGATTGCTGCTGACAGGACGAGAATTGGCGTGCAATCAGACTGACTCGATGGTTGAATCGCTTCAGTGCAGCACAACGGGTTGCGCCATCAGTGAGCCATAGCTACCCAGAAATTCATCGATTTCTTCGATGCTGGGCTCACTGGCAATCAGCTCACGCACATGCTGGCGAAATGCCTCTGCCAGCGGGCCGGCGATGAAGATTTCTTTTTTGGCGGGCTTATCCAGAATTTCATAGCCGCCGAAGCGCATCGCTTCCATTCCTGCCTCTGCGCGAAACTCCACCACGCTGTAGTGTTCGCTGTTGTAGATCAGGTTCATGCGGGCTCCTCGGAGAAAAACAGAAAGAGGCGGGTCTCTTTCTGCTGTCCTACATGGTGATGCGAACGGAAGATTTCAAGAGTGAAGCGCAAATCTCGTGCCTAGAGGGCGGGTCACCACCGCTAGGTTGCCGAGGCCCTGCCGCAATCGAGTTCAGGCCCCAGGTACAGCCTACCGCAATATTGTTCTTCTCGCAAAAAACTTTGCACAGAATCCAGATGCGACGCGTCCGACAGGCTCATGAAGAGAATCTCGGGCGGATGCCTCAGCAGGCGATTGAGAGTCACCCGCATGGTCAGGCTGCCGGTGCAGCACGGGCAGCCAGGAGCGATGCGGATGACGGTCAGCGCCTCGGATGGGGTCAGCCCACTATCGCTGGCGAGTCCTTCGAGCAGCGCAACAGCGGTCGATCCGGGCGGCAGCTCACCGGCGATTGCTTTTTCACGTGCGGCAGAATTACCACCGTGCACCAGCCGTACCAGTGTCATCCCGACTTCTTCGCTGCCTTGCTGGACTCGACACCGAGCTGCTTCAGCTTGCGATAGAGATGGGTTCTTTCCAGCCCTGTGCGCTCGGCCACGCGTGTCATGCTGCCGCCTTCTCGTACCAAATGATGCTCGAAATAGGCGCGCTCGAAAGCATCTCTTGCTTCGCGTAATGGCAGTTCGAAAGAGACGCGGAATTCTTTTTCGGGTGCCGCATAGGCAGCGGTGGGCGCGCTCAGGGCGTTGGAGTAATTGCCCAGGCTGGCATAGGTATTCACTGGCGCCGACAGGCCGTTCTTTTCGGCGCTGATGCCGTGTCGGTGGTGGCTGTTGTTGTTCAGCATGGCGCCACGCGCTTGGTCCTGACCGCGCGACAGTCCTTGCTGCACGGTCTTGAGCAGCTTTTGCAGCGATATCGGCTTCTCGAGGAAATTCATCGCGCCGATGCGCGTCGCTTCCACCGCGGTGTCGATAGTGGCATGACCGGACATCATGATGACTGGCATGGTCAGTAGCCCGTCCCGCTGCCACTCCTTGAGCAAGGTGACGCCATCGGTGTCCGGCATCCATATGTCGAGCAGCACCAAGTCAGGGTTGCCCGAGACGCGCAACTCTCGCGCCTGATTGGCGTCCTCCGCCGTGGTGACTACATGCCCTTCGTCGCCCAGTATCTCCGAGAGCAGCTCCCGGATACCCATCTCGTCGTCGACTACCAGTATGTTTGCCATGGGTGAGTCTCCATCTTTATGCCGTTTTCCTTCGGAAGCGCTGATTGAATAGTAAATAGCACCGGTAACTTTTGCGGCTAGCTGAGCGTCACCAAGTCCTTGATTTTTGCGGACCCCGCGTCGCACAGCCGCGCGGGCTCGCCATAAAACCGGGATTTACTCAGCGCCTCCCTTGATCGGAAATTGTATTTTTTGCAATTCTTAATGTCAAATGCTTAAATGCCTGCCAGCTTCAGCAGCAGTACCGACACCTGCGCACCACGGGCTTCCTTCCGGTTGACCAATTCGATGCGCCCGCCGTGCTCTTCCACGATCTTCCGCACCACGGGCAATCCCAGTCCTGTGCCCTTGGGCTTGGAGGTGACGTAGGGCTCGAAAGCTCTCGGAAGAACAGCGGCGCTAAAACCTGGTCCGTTATCCGTCACGCTCAGTCTTACTGCGACGCGGGTGCTGCCATCGGCATCGGTGTAGCGGATCGTTTCTGTCGCTAGCTCGATGCGCGACGGGCTGTCATCACCGCAGATCTCTGCCGTCGCATCGAGTGCGTTTTGCAAGAGGTTGTGTATCACCTGCCGCAGCTGGGTTGCATCGCCCAGAATCTCGGGCAAGGCCGGGTCGAGCTGAGCGTGCAGGGGTCGACTGCCCTCGACGCCACCATACAGTTCGAGGATTTCCTCGATGAGCGCATTGAGATTCAGAGGCTTGAGCAGTGGTGGCGGGGTCTTCGCGTAGTCGCGAAAATTGTCGACCATCTGCTGCATCGCTACCACTTGATTGACGATCGTATTAGTACCTCGCTCAAGCAGCGCCAGATCGGCGCCCGAGAGCCGGGCCTCCAGCTTCATCATCAGCCGCTCAGCGGAGAGCTGAATTGGTGTCAGCGGATTCTTAATCTCGTGCGCCAGACGTCGAGCCACCTCTGCCCAGGCGACGGAACGCTGCCCGGAGATCAGGTCAGAGATATCATCGAAGACCACCACATGACCGAGACCCGAGCCTACCGGCAGTCGTGCGCCTCGTGCCAGCAAGGTGATCTCGGCTGGCGCATGCAACTCGACCGAGCGGCCGGGCAGGCCGATCTGCTGCTGCCAGTGCTGATCGCGCGGATCTGTGCTGCTCATCGCGGACTGTGCGTTCTGCTCCGAAAAAGCGCGAATGATGGGCTCGCTGAAATCCTTCAGGCCTTCGATGCTCGCGAAAGGATGCTTGAGCCACGCTGTCAGCCCAGAGTGGAGTATCTGCTCGGCTGATGCATTGAAGGTCACCAGCCGCAGCTGATCATCCAGCACCATCACGCCAGCCGACATGTTCGCCAGCACCGACTCCAGATAGGCTTTCGCATCTTCGAGCGCCTTGCGGTTGCGCTCCACGGCTTCCCTCGCCTCGGACAGCTGCATGGTCATCAGGTTGAACGATTGTGTCAGTGTGCCCAACTCGTCGGTGCTGGCGACGATGGGCCTCGGTGAGAGATCGCCCTCGGTCACCGCCTTGGTGCCTTCGGCGAGCAGCAACAGGGGCCGTGCCAGATCGGTCGCCAGCAGGAAGGCGCTGACCATCGCGGCGAATATGGCGAGCAGCAGCGTCAGCGTGAGCGTCACCAGATAAAAATTGCGAAGGCCGGTGCGAGCCAGCGAGCGCTCCTGGTACTCGCCGTACGCGATGCGCAAGGCTTCCGCATTGGCGGCGAGCTGCTCCGGCACGGGCTGTATGACCTGAAGGTATCGTGGCCGTCCTCCGCCTAAAGACAGCAGGGATCCGTCACCGCGAATCGCCATCACCACGCGGATGCGGAGTGAGTTTTTCGAAGCGGCGTTCCTGTTGCTCCCCGTTTCAGTGTCGCCTTCAATCAGCCCAAAGCCATCCATGGAGCGCGCTCTGGCAATCATCGAAGGGGTCGGCAGGTCGGGCACCAGACTGGCAACGCTATTCGATGTGCTGGCAATCAGGTGGCCAGAACCGGACACGATAGCGACCTCGTTGAGCCGATTACGTTCCGCAATTCTGGGCAGTTGAACGACTAGCGCAGCGTCGGACATCTCCGAGAGCTCCGAGGCCACGCCACGCGCCTTTTGCCTGAGGTCTGCCAGCGAAGCCTCCAGCGCGCTTCTTCCCAGTGTCAGTCCAGACTCGAGCGCGGTCTCCACTTTGACGTTGAACCAGGACTCGATAGAGCGCGAGACGAACTGCACAGAGACCAGATAGATCACAACGCCGGGCAGCACGCCCATCAGCGTGAACATCAGTACCAGCCGCGTCATCAGGCGCGAGCCGAAGCGTTTGCGACGATAACGACTGGCGAGGCGAGCAAGCAGGAAAAGCACCAGCACGAACAGCAGCGCGCCGGCGGCGACATTGGCGCCTAATATCCATGAGTAATAGGTTTCGAACAGCTGCGTGTTTGCACTGGCAGCCGTCAGCAGGTACAGCAGCACGGCCACCAGCGCGGCCGCAGACAAGAGCAGATATCGGAGTGCCAGGCTCATTTGGCCTCGGTCTTGTGGACGACGCGTGCCCAGCCGGAGGACATGCGCCACTCGCCGCTGCCCATCGCGCTGACCTGAATGGGCTTGGGCAGTTGGGACACGTCGAGACTCAGTTGTACCGCGACGCTGTAGCTCGTATCCGGCTTGAGCGCGCCGGGCTCCGCTACTTGCCAGCGTCCTGTATGCCGCAGGAGCGCCAGCATCTCATCCAGCCGAGAAAAATTTCGGTGCAGGCTGCCGTCGATCGAGGCGCGGTATTGCCGAGTCAGCACGTTGTAGGACAGTCTGAGCGATCGGCTGGCTTTGATGGCGACGTCATCAAACCAGTACCAGCGCGGGCGTGACACTTCAAGTTGCAGCTTGAAGTACAGCGGAATTCCGCGCATCAGCGCATCTTCAAGCGGATGAGTCAGTTCGACCGAGAAGTTCGAGGACAGCACATAGCCTTCCTCGGAAAGATGAAGCGCCGCTTCAATGAACTCGATACCCTCATTGGCCTGGGCCGGTGGTGATGCCATCAACGTGCCGAGCAGCAGCAGACAGCTGGCGACGAACAGCTGCCTTATCTTTCTGAAGACGGGCCTGCCGACGCCTGAGCGACGGTTGCTGCCAGACGCTGGCGAGAAAACTCCCACGTAATGACACCCTGGATAGAGAGTGGTAAAAAAACCACGTTTCGTGAACCGGGCGATAGTATCAAACCAGGGGCTTTTGGAGTAGCGCATAAAAGAGCCCATCGTGGTCTTCCACTGCGCTTTGGGTTGGCCGCAGCTGGCCCGGCGCGGGCAGCCGCTGTGCACGGTGCCGCTCGGCGAAGGCCTCAGCCTGCAGCGCGGACTCTTCCGGCCACACCGAGCAAGTGACGATCAATAGCTTGCCTCCGGGTCTGAGCATCTGCCAGAGATTGTCGAGAATTTCGGACGATAGCCGCGCCAGTTCAGCACTGTCGGACTCGCGTCTCAGCCAGGGAATGTCCGGATGCCGGCGCACGATGCCGGAGGCCGTGCATGGCACATCGGCGAGGATGCGGTCGAATGGCTGACCGTCCCACCAGTCGCGACGGCGTGCATCGCCCGAGCAGAGTTGCGCAGGCAGCGACAGCCGCTCGAGATTTTGGGCGACGCGCTGGAGTCGTTCCGGATCCTGATCTAGCGCGAGCAAATCAATATCGGCGGTCTCCAGCAGGTGGCCGGTCTTGCCTCCGGGCGCCGCACAGGCATCCAGCACGCGCATGCCGGCAGACAGGTCCAGCAGCGGCGCCGCCAGCTGAGCTGCCGCATCCTGCACCGATACCCAACCATCAGTAAAGGAGGGAATCTCGTTGACGGGCAGTGGCTGAGCAAGCCTGATCGCGTACTGCCCGACACGCGTTGCATCAATGTCTGCGCTTTTCAGCAGCGACAGGTAGGAGTCGGTGGTGGTTTTTCGCTGGTTCACGCGCAAGGTCAGCGGCGGCCGATGGTGCCCGGCAGTGAGCAGCGCTTCCCAGTGATCGGGCCAGTCATGGCGCGCTTTGTCTACCCACCACTGCGGATAGTTCCAGCGCGCGGTGTCCATCGCGCGCGCTTCGGTCAGCAGAGATTCACGCTCGCGCAAAAATCGCCTCAGCACCGCATTGACCAGACCCTTGGCACGGCCAAGCTCGCGATCTGCCGCGCAAGCCGAGACAGCCTGATCAACGACCGCGTGCTCGGTGTAGGGGCGGCCTTCATCAATGAGCAGCGCGAGGGCCGCGCTGATCAAAGTGCCCAATCGAGCGGGCTTTGGCGGCGTGTCCAGCAGAGTTGAGCGCACGGTCTTGACGACCCCCCAGTGCCGCAAGCTGCGATACGCGAGGTCCTGTATGGCTCCGCGTGTCGCTGGCACGGCATGGAGTGTCGCAAAAGCCTCCGCGAGTGCTCGGGGCAGCGACGTGCCGGCGTCGACCCGCGCCAGTGCCAGCGCTGCACCGGTCAGCGCAAGCGCAAGCGAATTTTGCGGGAGTGCTGACGTTGGCCCGGACTTTGTCGCTGACTTTCGCAATGTCTCAGAGGCTATTGCCATGCGCGTCAACATCCTGCATCAAACCCCCCACATCACGAACGTATTTTCCTGCTTCGCAGTGCGCATCATTTCAAGTAGAGGGAAGGCGCGTGCGGCAAAGCTGACTTTTTTACCGGATTCGAGATCGTCTTCCTCAGTTTTGGGATTGCCATCGTTCTCTTGCGACCCGGGCGCCCGCTTGCTGCTTGCAACCTCCTCTTCCAGGCGAGCGATGGCGTCGGGCATCTCCTCGGCAGTGATGATGCCCTGATCAACATTTTTGCCAAGAACATCGAGCAGGGGCTTGGCGTGCATCTTGTACATCAGCACATCGGCTGCGGCACTGGACTTGAAGGTGATTAACATGAGGCGTTGTCAAACAAGTGAAGAAGGGAAGCGGGTCACGATAGCATGGTCCGCCGCTGGATTTGTCGGATTTACTGCGTCGTAGCCGCACCTGTTGGCGTAATCACCAAAGCCTTGCTGGTGACGAAACGAAATAGCGCAAAACATTGCACCAGCACGTACACACACCATGCCAGACGTATCGCCGCAGAGTTGTCCCATCCATTCGCGACAAACACATCGATCAGCAAGCCCAGCCCCCACTGCACGCTGAATGCGCCGATAAACAATGACAGGTTGTAGGCGCTGTTCACCCGCCCCGCCTGCGCCGACGGAAACGACAAGCTCACATGCGTCTGCGCCAGCGTTGACACGGTCACCAGCAGCGCGAAAGGCAGCCACAGCAGCCACGCCCAGGCATAGGGCAGCAGCAGCATGGTCAGCTGAAGCAGGATGGACAAGCTGATGCCGATGCCGACGACTCGCAGTGCCGGCCAGCCGCGCTGGCTACCATACGATACATGGCGCGGCGCCCACCAAGACAGCAGCAGATAAGACAGCATCAGACAAAGATTGAAAGCGAACAGAACGCGCGAGGCTTGCGCGATCGACAGCCCCAGCACCTGGGTCATCCAGGGGCCTGCCCACAGCGTCTGCACTGCCATGAAACCGCCTTGGTGCACGCTACCCAGCAGCGCCATCCGGCGGAAGTAAGGATGCGTGAATATGGCTTTGTACGACAAGGCATCCGGGGCGGAACTTGGTGTCACCGTGAACGGCATCCGCTCGCGCTCGACATCGCGCAAGCGAAAGAACACGGTCACGGTAGCGATCACGATCAGTGCTGACATCAGCCAGAACACGCCGCGCCAACCGATGAAGGGCATCAGCTCCGCCACTGGCACGGTGGTGGCCAGCGCGCCGGCAGTGCCGAGCACCAGCATCCAACTGGCGAGCTGGCTCTGGCGTTCGGGCGCATACCAGCTGCGGTAGGCTTTGTAGGGCGCCATCAGGCACGCGGACACGCCGACACCGATCAGGGCGCGTCCAGTCCACAATCCAGCGAGCGTGTTGCTGGTGGCGAAAATCGCAGCACCCAGTGCAGCAAACACCAGCAGCGCTGCTTCTGTGCGTCTTGGTCCGTACTTGTCCAGCCATACGCCCAGCGGAAGTTGCAGGCTGGCGAAACCAACAAAATAGGCTGACGACAGCAGCCCGAGATCGGCATTCGACAATTGCAGATCGGCCGTCAGTGCGGGTGCAATCACTGCATTGATTGCCCGGAATGCGTAGGACAAAAAATACGCGCCACCAAACACCAGCACGACACGTATGGCCAGCCGGCCCTGAAGGTAGTGAGCGTGATCCTCCATCACTGCAGCGCGAAAGAGGCGAGGAAAGTATCGGCGATCTCGGCACTCAGTTGGTGCGACGGCCCGATGGCTACGGCCTGGTAGACGCGCTGATCTTTCGTCGCGAAGCGCGCAAACAGCGTCATCTGGCGGCCATTGGCGAGCGTCCCGCTGGCTTGGATCTCGGTAGCTTCAGTACCGTCTTTGAGCTTGAGTGTCTTCTGATGCGTGATACTGCCAGCGATATTTTTCACCATCGCCTGCTGCATCCGCTCAAGCGCTTGCGAGCGTTGCGCCGCATCGTCTATCAAGGCGCTGGCCACCGCAAAATTCATCTCGTCCGCCTCTGCCGCCGTCATCTGCATGTCGACCTTCATGTCTCCAAGGGTGACTGTCCGTGAATGGCTTGCCGGTTTGGCCGGTAAAAGCACCGTGAAGCGAGCCTCGGCGTTGCGAAGCTCGCGCCAGTTCAGGCTCGGGCTGCACGCCATCAAGGCCAGCGCGCAGACCATCACCAATGAGATATGCCGTGTTGAATGCATCATGAATCGCATGAGCGAGATGGTAACAGCTGAGCAGCGCTGAATTTTCGGCTTATTGAGGTGCTGCAAGCGCTCGCCGGTACTGGATGGCTTCGCTGACATGCGATCCTGCGACTCGCGCGCAGTGATCGAGATCGGCAATCGTTCGCGCCAGCCTTAGCACGCGATGATAAGCGCGCGCCGACCACTGCAGCCGCTCCATCGCACTGCGAAGCAGCGACTGCGTGCTGTCATCCGGCGCGCAGAGCGCGTCCAGCTCTCCGGCAGACAGCGCCGCATTGGTTTTGTGCTGACGCCGTTGTTGCACCTCCCGCGCCAGCTGGACCCTCGCTGCGATGGCCGAGGAGGGCTCGCCGGTTGCGGACTGCAACATATCTTCCGCAGAGAGCGCAGCGACGGGCACCAGCATGTCGATGCGGTCGAGCAGGGGGCCGGAGATCTTTCCCTGGTAGCGCGCGATGCTGTCCGGGGTGCAGCGGCAGGCGCGCGACGGGTGTCCCTGATAACCACAGGGACAGGGGTTCATCGCTGCGATCAGCTGAAAGTTGCATGGAAAAACGGTCTGCCGCGCGGCACGCGAGATCGTGATCTGCCCGCATTCGAGCGGCTCGCGCAGTGCCTCGAGCACCTTGCGATCGAACTCAGGCAACTCATCAAGAAAAAGCACGCCGTGACTTGCCAGCGATATCTCACCAGGGCGAGGTACGCCGCCGCCGCCCACCAGCGCCGCCGCAGAGGCCGTGTGATGAGGCGCACGGAACGGCCGGCAGCCCCAGTGCGCAATCGAGAAACTGCCGCTGAGCGATTGCACAGCGGCCGCCTGCATCGCCTCTTCATCGGTCATCGGTGGCAAGACGCCCGGCAAGCGGTTGGCCAGCATCGACTTGCCGGCCCCCGGAGGTCCGACCATCAGGGCGCTGTGCCCGCCAGCGGCCGCGATTTCCATCGCCCGGCGCGCCTGCTGCTGACCGCGCACCTCGGAAAAATCAGGGTACTGCCAAGACCGCGCGGCAGGGGCGGCGCGCGTACGCACCAGGCGCGTCTCGGGGCTGGCGGAAGAAAAATGCGCGCAGACCTGCAGCAGTGAGCTGGCCGGATAGATCTCGGCTTCACTCACCAGAGCCGCCTCGGCGGCATTGGCCGAAGGAAGAATGAATGCCCGCCGCTGTGCGCCCGAGCCCCGTATCGCATGGCTCATGGCGAGTGCGGCGCGGATCGGACGTAGCTCACCGGACAGCGAGAGCTCGCCGGCGAACTCGTACCGATCCAGCTCGGCGGAGGGCAGCTGCCGAGACGCGGCGAGGATGCCCAGTGCGATCGGCAGATCAAAACGACCGGACTCTTTGGGCAGGTCGGCCGGTGCGAGATTGACCGTGACACGGCCGACGGGAAAGTCAAAGCCACTGTTCTGCAGCGCCGCCCTGACGCGTTCGCGAGACTCCCGCACCTCGGCCTCGGCGAGTCCCACGATGGTGAATGCAGGCAAGCCATTGGCCAGATGAACCTCCACGCTGACCACGGGCGCTTCCAGCCCGCACAGCGCCCTGCTGCGTAAGACAGCCAGCCCCACCGGGCGTCAGGACCGCAGTCGGGATTCGAGCTCGGCGACGCGAGCTTCCAGGGCTTCGAGCTTCGCTCGCGTCCGGGCGAGGACCTCGGACTGGATCTCGAATTCTTCGCGGGTCAGCAGATCGAGCTTGGCAAAGCCCTGATTGAGCATCGCCTTGAGGTTTTTCTCGAGGTCTCGCGCGGGCGAGCGCTGCAACACGTCCTGGATGTTTTGTTGCAGATCGGAAAGGAGACTGGGTCTAGGGGCCATGAGATTTGCTAGGATGAAACATGCACTGAATTGAGGGGTGCAACGCTGGCGTTCGGCCTGCCTTGACGGAAGGCTCGATGCTAGCGGAATTGGCTGAAATGACAAGACTTTTCCTGATTTTCAGCTGGCACATGTCCTGCTTAGCTCCCTTGGGCACACACGGCATTCGTGGGCAGGTTTTTTATTTAACATGAAGAAGGAAAACAATGAAAAAAACTATTCTAGCTGGCGCCGCTGCCTCCGTATTTATCGCGCACGGTGCTCATGCAGACCAAACAGCAGCGGCAACCCCTGAGCACGTGGTGACGTACAACATGGGCGTCACTTCGGATTATGTTTTCCGGGGTATTTCCCAGTCGCGAAACAAGCCTGCCGTGAGCGCAGGTGTGGACTACTCCCACACTCCCTCTGGGCTGTATCTTGGCGGCTGGGCGTCTACCATCAGCTGGATCGCAGACAGTCATCTCGATGGTGCCACGACCCGGGATCGAAGCAGCACGCCCTTTGAGCTGGATCTCTACGGTGGCGTCAAGGGTGATATCGGAAACGGATTGAGCTACGACGCGGGTGGAATTCTCTATTACTACCCCAACCACAATCTTGGATCAAAACCCGACGCCAATACCTTCGAGGTGTACGGAAAGCTTGCCTACGGACCGGTGTACATCAAGGCGAACTATGCTCTTACCGATGCGTTCTTCTTTGCAGATAAAGCTGGTACCTACTACCTCGATCTTGGTGGCGACTTCCCGCTAATGGATGGACTGGTAGCTAACCTGCACTACGGTAGCTTCAGGTTCAAGAACGGCGGCAATGCTCTGACGGCATCTGATGCTAATTACGAGGACTGGAAAGTCGGCCTCACCAAGGATTTTGGCAACGGACTTTCAGGATCAATCGCTGCGACCGGAACCAACGCCGATAAAACGGTGTGGAACTTCAACCGGACTGGTTACCTCGGCGACACCAAGGGCATTGTCTCTCTCACCAAAACTTTCTAATCCAACCTAGAGGCTGAAATGAAACTCATCACTGCCATCATCAAGCCGTTCAAGCTCGATGAAGTGCGCGAAGCGCTCTCGGCGATCGGTGTGCAAGGCATCACGGTCACCGAAGTCAAAGGCTTCGGGCGCCAGAAAGGTCACACCGAGTTGTATCGCGGCGCCGAGTATGTCGTCGACTTCCTGCCCAAGACCAAGATCGAGGCAGCCGTTGACGACGCCATTTTGGAACGCGTGATCGAGGCGATCGAGAACGCGGCTCGCACTGGCAAGATAGGTGACGGCAAGATCTTCGTCTACGACCTGCAGCAAGTCGTTCGTATTCGTACGGGCGAAACCGGCAAAGAAGCACTCTAAAGGGGATTCAATATGAAAAAATGGTTCACAAGCCTTTTGAGCGCCGGCATGTTGCTGCTAGCAGTAGGCATGACACCGGTTGCATCCGCCGAGGATGCGCAGCCCGCCGCAACACCGGCTGCAGCGGCAGCACCGGCCGCAGCACCGGCCGCACCTGCTGCGGCAGAGGCCGCTGCTCCTGCTGAGGCGGCACCGGCTCCTGTACCCAACAAGGGTGACACCGCATGGATGATGGTGGCGACGCTGCTGGTCATCATGATGTCGATCCCGGGTCTGGCGCTGTTCTACGGCGGTCTCGTCCGCTCGAAGAACATGCTGTCGGTGCTGATGCAGGTGATGATGATTTTCAGCCTCATCTCGGTTCTTTGGTTCATCTACGGCTATTCAATCGCGTTTACGGAGGGCAGCAGCTTCTTCGGTTCTTTTGATCGCCTGTTCATGAAGGGCATGACGCCGGATTCACCTGGTGCAACCTTCAGCAAAGGCGTGGTGATACCGGAGATGATATTTGCCTGTTTCCAGGCGACCTTCGCCGCCATCACCTGTGGCCTGATCGTCGGCGCTTTCGCCGAGCGCATCAAGTTCTCGGCGGTGCTGGTGTTCATGGTCATCTGGTTCACGTTCGCGTATCTGCCGATTGCACACATGGTCTGGTTCTGGCCTGGTCCGGATGCATTCACCGACGCCGCAGCAGCAGAGAAAGCCACGGCCGTGTCTGGCTGGCTGTTCCAGAAAGGCGCGCTCGACTTCGCCGGCGGTACCGTGGTGCACATCAATGC
Organism: Pseudomonadota bacterium; assembly: GCA_041182625.1. Classification (GTDB taxonomy): domain Bacteria; phylum Pseudomonadota; class Gammaproteobacteria; order Burkholderiales; family Burkholderiaceae_D; genus Pernthalerella. The sequence goes on from JBEGNF010000001.1 coordinate 37,169, forward strand.
CGCAGTCGCGGGGCTGGTGGGTGCAGTCGTCGTTGGCAAGCGCGTGGGCCTCGGCCGTGAATCCATGGCGCCTCATTCGTTGACGCTGACCATGGTGGGCGCATCGCTGCTGTGGGTGGGCTGGTTTGGTTTCAATGCCGGCTCTGCGCTGGAAGCGAATGGCTCAGCGGCACTGGCCTTCGCCAACACGCTGCTTGCCACGGCGGGCGCCGTCTGCTCCTGGTCGTTTGCCGAGTGGATCCTGAAAGGCAAGCCCTCGATGCTGGGCGCTGCCTCGGGTGCGGTCGCTGGTCTGGTTGCGATCACGCCTGCTGCCGGGTTCGTCGGTGTGATGGGTGGCCTGGTCATTGGTCTGCTGGCAGGCGTCGTCTGCCTGTGGGGCGTGAACGGACTCAAGCACCTGATTGGCGCGGATGACTCGCTGGATGTGTTCGGCGTGCACGGCGTCGGCGGTGCATTGGGCGCTATCCTGACCGGCGTGTTCGCAGCGCCATCACTGGGCGGCACCGGCATCTTCGACTATGTGGCGAATGCTGCGTCGCCGGAGTATTCGATCGCTTCTCAGGTCTGGATTCAGTTCCAGGGTGTGCTGACCACGGTCATCTGGTCTGGCATCGTGGCCTACATCGCGTACAAGATCGCTGACATGCTGATCGGCCTGCGCGTCACGGAAGAAGAAGAGCGCGAAGGCCTCGACATCTCCAGTCACTGTTAAACCGCCTACTACCTCTGATATCTTCAGTATTATCCTCAGCACCGGCCCAGCGCATCGGGCAAGAAACGCCTCCTGCCAAGGAGGGAAACGCCTCCTACCAAGGAGGCGTTTTTTATTTCGACGTCCGCTTGCAGTTCGCATGAGCATCCCCGTGTGGAAACCTCCCTGAATTGGGGCACGAGCCATGCTTGTCCGTTAAAATCCCAGCTTTGGCGTGGGTTCGCGCCCAGCCGCAGTCTGATTCCCCGGAAGGTTTCCCCATGGTGCCCCACCTCGTCACGGCCCTGAATGGTCCGTTGCTTGAACTTGAAAAGAAGATTCTGACGGCCACGCCAGCGATCGAGCGCTGGTTCCGGCTTGAGTGGCAAGAACACACGCCGCCCTTTTATTGCTCGGTCGATCTTCGCAATTCAGGTTTCAAACTGGCGCCGGTCGACACCAATCTTTTCCCTGGGGGCTTCAATAACCTTGCGCCCGAAATGCTGCCGCTCGCCGTGCAGGCGGCCATGGCTGCGATCGACAAATACTGTCCGGATGCGAAGAACCTGCTGCTGGTGCCTGAAAAGCACACACGCAACACGTTCTACCTTCAGAACGTGGCGAGGCTGATGCAGATTTTCCGGCAAACTGGACTGAATGTGCGCTTGGGCAGCTTGTCAGACGAGGTGAAGGAGCCCGTGGTGATTGAACTGCCGGACGGCAACAGCATCACGCTCGAACCGCTGGAGCGCTCTGCGAACGGGCGTCGTCTCGGGCTGAAGAATTTTGATCCCTGCACCATTCTGCTGAACAATGATCTGTCGGCGGGTATTCCGGGCATACTCGAAGACTTGGATGAGCAAACGCTCTTGCCACCGCTGCACGCGGGTTGGGCCGTGCGGCGCAAGACCAATCACTTTGCCGCCTATGATGAAGTGGCAAAAAAATTCGGCAAGCTGGTCGATGTCGATCCCTGGATGTTGAATCCTTACTTCGCCAAGTGCACCGGTATCAACTTCCATGAACGCACCGGCGAGGATTGTTTGTCGAGCAGCGTGGATATGCTGCTGACCAAGATCCGAAAAAAATACAAGGAATACGGCATCAAGGAAACGCCTTTCGTGATCGTCAAGGCCGACGCCGGCACCTATGGGATGGGTATCATGACGGTGCGCGACGCGAGTGAAGTGCGCGAGCTCAATCGCAAGCAGCGCAACAAGATGTCGGTCGTGAAAGAAGGTCTGGAAGTGTCCGACGTGATCATTCAGGAAGGCGTCCACACCTTTGAACATATCAATGATGCGGTCGCCGAGCCAGTGGTCTACATGATTGACCGCTACGTGGTCGGTGGTTTTTACCGTGTGCATGCCGAGCGCGGCGTCGATGAGAACCTCAATTCTCCGGGCGCACATTTCGTGCCGCTAGCCTTCGCGCAGCAGCATGCGCTACCCGACCTCGCGGCCAAGCCCGGCACGGCAGCGCCGAACCGCTTCTACATGTACGGTGTGGTGGCGCGGCTGGCATTACTGGCAGCATCGCTGGAGCTGGAAAAGACCGATCCCAATCCCGAGGTCTACTGATACGGGCGAATGACGGCCGGCGCTCGGTACCAACCCACCAAGGTTCCTGATTCATGAAAATCGCTTTTGCCGCAGATCCGCTGGCCGGCTTCAAGATCGAGAAGGACTCGACTTACGCGATGATGGTCGAGGCGGCGAGACGCGGTCATGCGCTGTATGCATTCGCTCATGCCGATCTGATCTTCGACGGCCGCAAGGTGCTGGCGCATCTGTCGCGTGTCAGGCTGACCGGCAATCCACAAGAGTGGTTCCATCAAGATGAACCTGTGCTGATGTCCCTGAATGACGTCGATGCGGTGATCGAGCGTACCGATCCGCCATTCAACATGGAGTACGTGTACGCGACTTACTTGCTCGAGCGTGCGGAAGCCGATGGCGCGCGCATCTTCAATCGTCCCGGAGCTATCCGAAGTCATAACGAAAAGCTGGCGATCACCGGGTTCACGCAATTCATCGCGCCCACGCTGGTGACGAGCAAAGAGGCGCTCATTCGCGATTTTCATCGTGAGCACCGGGACATCATTCTCAAGCCCTTGGATGGCATGGGCGGCGAGGGCGTGTTCCGCGTCGGCGAGCAAGGGCTCAATCTGGGCGCCATTATCGAGACGCTCACGCAACACGGCGCATGCACCATCATGGTTCAGCGCTACATTCCTGAGATCGTGGAGGGTGATCGCAGGGTGTTGCTGATCGGCGGTCAAGTGGTGCCTTACTGCCTCGCGCGCGTGCCGCAGGCGGGTGAAGTGCGAGGTAATCTTGCCGCAGGCGGGCGTGGCGTCGCCATGCCGGTCTCGGCGCGCGAGCGAGACATTGCCGAGACCCTGGCACCGGTTTTATATCAACGTGGTCTCTTGCTGGTAGGATTAGATGTGATCGGCAATTACCTCACCGAGATCAACGTGACCAGCCCGACCTGTTTTCAGGAGATTACTGAGCAGACTGGTTTTGATGTGGCGGGCATGTTTATCGACGCGCTGGAGCGCACCCTCGCAGGCGGCTGACCCTGACTCTCGGAATGATTTTGACGCCATGGTTGGCATACTCCTTATCACTCACGCGCCCTTGGGCAAGGCTTTCATCGAGGCGGCAACGCATGTATTTCGCGGTGCGCCTGAGCATCTCGAATCACTGGACGTGGTTGCCGATCAGGATCCTGAGGAGGTCAGGCGACTTGCGCGCGAGGCGATAGCGCGCATGGATGATGGCGCGGGCGTACTCGTGCTCACCGACATCATCGGCGCCACCCCCTGCAACTGCACGTTGGCCTTCTGCGTGCCCGGCAAAGTGGAAGTCGTGGCCGGCGTCAGCCTGCCGATGCTGCTGCGCGCGATCAGTTATCGCCACAATACGCTGGACAGCGTCGCGGAAATGGCGCTCGCCGGCGGACAGCGGGGCATGTGCCGGGTGGCGCAGCAGACGGGCTGAGCACATCGCATCGCTGGTCAGGCAGCACAATACCACCATGACATCAAACACACGGACATGATCAGCAGGGACATCGAAATCATCAACAAGCTTGGATTGCACGCGCGTGCGTCGGCCAAACTGACGCAACTCGCGGGAAAATTTCAGTGCGAGGTCTGGATGAGCCGCAATCAGAAGCGTGTGAATGCCAAATCCATCATGGGCGTCATGATGCTGGCCGCCGGCATGGGTACCGTCGTCACGCTCGAGACGGATGGCGCCGATGAACAGGCGGCCATGGATGCGCTGGCGGAGCTGATCTCTGCGCGTTTCGGCGAGAGCGAATAACCGGCAGCGCAACAGGACAAATTCATCATGGCCTCATTCACGCTTCATGGCATACCGGTCTCGCGGGGCATCGCGATTGGTCGCGCGCATCTGCTGCGCCCGGCGGCGCGCGACGTCAAGCATTACCTGATCCCGGAGGAGCGTGTCGAGGCCGAGGTGCAGCGACTGAGCGATGCGATTAGCGCGGTTAATCAGGAACTGCAGGCCGTGCGCCGCGATCTGCCGCCCGATGCCCCGAGCGAGCTGGCTGCTTTCATTGATGTGCACGCATTGATCCTCTCTGATCCCATCGTCGCCGAAGAGCCACTGAAGATCATTCGTACCCGGCATTACAACGCTGAATGGGCATTGCTGACCCAAATCGATGAGCTGTCCGCGCAATTCGACGAGATCGAGGATGAATATCTTCGGGAGCGCAAGAACGATATCGGGCAGGTCGGCGAGCGCGTGCTCAAGGTGCTGATCGGGTCGGCCACGGCGCTGCCATCCAGCTCCGTCGCCGATGACTCACTGCCCCAGATGATCGTCGTCGCGCATGACATCTCTCCGGCGGACATGCTGCAGTTTCGCGATCGCGCATTCGTCGGTTTTGTCACGGATCTGGGCGGCCAGAACTCACACACCGCGATTGTCGCGCGCAGCCTGGATATTCCTGCGGCGGTCGGTATGTCGAACGCTTCGACGTTGATCGCTGAGGATGACTGGGTCATCATCGATGGCGACGCCGGCATCGTGATCGTCGATCCTGCCCCCGTCGTGCTCGAGCAATACCGCGATGCTCAGGCGCAGCTGATCCGCGAGCGGAAAAAACTCGGCAAGCTGAGAAAGACGCCAGCTGTCACCAGTGATGGCACCCGCATTCATCTGCTCGCCAATATCGAACTGCCTGAAGATTGCGCTGCCGCACTTGACGCGGGCGCCGTGGGTGTCGGATTGTTCCGCTCCGAGTTTCTATTCATGGGGCGCACCGGACAGGCCAGCCGGCTGCCCTCGGAAGACGAGCAGTTCGAGTCGTATCGCAAGGCGGTGGTCGCGATGAAGGGCCGTCCGGTGACGATACGCACGCTCGACATTGGAGCGGACAAGCCGCTGGACAAGGACGAAGAGACAGCGCTGAATCCGGCGCTCGGCCTGCGCGCCATACGTTACTGTCTGGCCGAGCCACAAATGTTTCTCACGCAGTTGCGCGCGATACTGCGAGCCTCCGCCTACGGTCCGATCAATCTGCTGATACCGATGCTGGCGCATGCGTTCGAGATCGACCAGAGCCTCGCCATGATCGAGCAGGCGAAGGCGCAGCTGCGCGACACGAAGAAAAAATTCGATCCGAATATCCCGGTCGGTGCGATGATCGAAATTCCTGCGGCCGCGCTCACGCTGCCGCTGTTCATCAAGCGACTGAATTTTCTCTCGATCGGTACGAATGACCTGATCCAGTACACACTGGCGATTGACCGAGTCGATCACGAAGTCGCGCACTTGTATAACCCCTTGCACCCGGCGGTGTTACAGCTGCTGCACATGACGATCACGGCCGGAGCGAAGGCCGGCATACCGGTCGCCGTCTGCGGCGAGGTCGCCGGCGATACCAAGCTCACCCGGCTGCTGCTGGGCATGGGGTTACGAGAGTTTTCCATGCATCCGGCGCAGTTATTGACGGTGAAGCAGGAGATACTCAACGCCGATATCGACCTCATCGAGCCAGCGGTGAGGCGGATCCTCAAGACGTATGAGGCACCAGCGATTGCCGATGCGGTAGAACGGCTGCGTCTGCTCTGATCAGTCGGCCCGTTTGACGCTGGGCACCGAAATCGCTATTCTTCGTCTGACGCGCCGATTTGACCTTAGCTTGCGGGCGCACGGGGACTTCCCCGGACAAATACGGCTAAAGCGAGCTCGAATCGATGTACGAATCCAGCCCGACAGCCACAAGTGCTCTCGGGCTTTTTGTTTTTTATGCAGGTAAAACGCTGTCGATGAAATCCATAGGAAACGTCAAGCCGCAGTCGATGCATTTCGCCGAGCCACTGCCTTTGCAGAGTGGCGCCGTGCTGTCCGACTACACATTGGTCTACGAGACCTATGGCACGCTGAATGCTGATTGCTCAAATGCCGTGCTGGTCTGTCACGCGTTGAATGCCTCGCATCATGTCGCCGGCACCTATGAAGGTCAGCCCAAGAGCACGGGTTGGTGGGACAACATGGTGGGGCCCGGCAAACCGCTGGATACCCATCGTTTCTTTGTCATCGGCGTCAATAATCCAGGCTCATGCTTCGGCTCCACCGGCCCTATGCACACCAATCCGGCCACAGGCAAGCCCTACGGCGCATCCTTTCCGGTTGTGACAGTCGAAGACTGGGTGCATGCGCAAGCCCGGCTGGCAGATGCGCTTGGCATCCGCAAGTTCGCGGCAGTGATGGGTGGTTCACTCGGTGGTATGCAGGCGCTGGCCTGGAGCACGCTATATCCCGACCGTGTCGCACATTGTCTGGTGATCGCTTCCACGCCCAAGCTCTCGGCACAAAACATTGCGTTCAATGATGTCGCGCGTCAGGCCATACTGACGGATCCGGATTTTCATGACGGTGATTTTTACGCGCATGGCGTCGTGCCCAAGCGCGGCCTGCGTGTAGCGCGCATGATCGGTCACATCACGTATCTGTCCGACGACGACATGGCCGAAAAATTTGGCCGAGATCTGCGTGGCACGGATTACCAGTTCGGCTACGGCATTGATTTCGAGATCGAATCCTATCTGCGCTATCAGGGCGACAAATTCTCCGAGTACTTCGATGCCAACACCTATTTGCTGATCACCAAGGCGCTTGATTATTTTGATCCCGCGCGCGCCTGCCACGGCGACTTGGCAGTGGCCTTGTCGGGTACGCAGGCCGAGTTCCTTGTGGTGTCATTTACCACCGACTGGCGATTCGCACCCGAGCGCAGCCGAGAAATTGTGCAGGCGCTGGTGAAGAACGAGCGGCGTGTCAGCTATGCTGAGATCGATGCGCCGCACGGGCATGATGCCTTCCTGCTCGACGATCCACGCTACATGGCTGTGGTGCGTGCGTATTACGACAAAGTCTGGAGCGGGCTCGCCATGCCGGCGCCGGCAGTGCAGCGGGAGGCCGCATGATTACCGAGCGCTTTGCCGGTTTGCGCGCTGATCTCGCCTTCATCGCGCACTGGGTTGCGCCAGGCGCGCGCGTGCTTGATCTGGGCTGCGGCGATGGCGCGATGATGGAATATCTGCAAGTGGAAAAAAGCTGCATCGGTTACGGTGTCGAGATTGATGATGCTCGCATACCGCGTTGCGTGCATCGCGGCGTGTCGGTGATACAGCAAGATCTGGAGGGCGGGCTGGCCATGTTCGCCGACGATGCCTTCGACAGCGTACTGTGCCTCTCCGCGCTGCAGATGATGAAAAACGTCGAGGGTGTGCTGCGCGATATCGCTCGCGTGGGGCGTGAGGCGATCGTTTCTTTTCCCAACTTTGCGCACTGGCCGCATCGCTTAGCCTTGCTCAGTGGTCACATGCCGGTGTCCGAGAGCCTGCCCTATCAGTGGTATGACACGCCTAACCTGCGTTGTGCGACCATCAGCGACTTTTCTGAACTTGCTGATGAGGTTGGGTTGCAGGTGATCGAATGCGTTGCACTCAAAGACGATGGCACACCGGTCGCCTTCCTGCCGAACTGGCGCGGCAGTCTCGCCGTATTCCGGCTTCGTAAAAAATAGACTATCTCTGATACTGGGCGCATGAATACTCCTTCCACTTCAGCGGCGCCTGCGGCCAACGGCTGGCGGCATTACTTCAGTCGGCACATGCTGATCTGCGTGATGCTCGGCTTCACTTCGGGCCTGCCGCTGTTTATTCTGTACAACTTGCTGTCGGCATGGCTGAAGGCCGAGCAAGTCGACCTGAAATCCATTGGCTTGTTCGCGCTGGTAGGTTTTCCGTACACCTGGAAATTCCTCTGGTCGCCGCTGATGGATCGCTTCCACTTTCCGCTGCTGGGCCGTCGTCGCGGGTGGATGTTTTTCACTCAGCTTGCTTTGCTTGCAGCGGTTGGCAGCATGGGCTTTTTCTCGCCACTGACCGAATTGAGTGCTGTGGTCACACTCGCAGGATTCATCGCGTTCTTATCGGCCAGTCAGGATATCGTGATCGATGCCTACCGTCGCGAGCTCTTGTCTGATGCCGAGCAGGGCTCGGGCACGGCGCTGTTCGTCAATGCATACAAGATGTCTACGCTAGTGCCGGGGTCACTCTCTCTGATTCTCTCCGACTTTCTCAGTTGGCAGGTTGTATTCGGTATCACTGCGCTGTTCATGCTGCCCGGACTGTTCACCACCTTGCTGATCAGCGAGCCAGCCATTTACGGTGAACCACCGCGCACGCTGCGCGAAGCCGTTATCGAGCCCTTCCGGGAATTCATGCAGCGCAGTGGCTTCTCACAAGCGATGCTGATATTGGCGTTCATCTTCCTGTACAAGCTTGGCGATTCCATGGCGACCGCGCTGGCCACGCCGTTTTACATGGAGCTGGGCTACACCCGCACGCAGATCGGACTGGTGGCAAAGAATGCCGGCCTGTGGGCCAGCTTAGCGGGCGGCATAATCGGCGCAGTCTGGCTGGAAAAAACCGGCGTCAATCGTGGTCTGTGGATCTTTGGCGTGTTGCAGGCGGTCGCGATTCTCGGTTTTGCCTTGCTCGCTCAAACGGGCGTGGCGGCGGCCGGTACTGAACCGAGCAGTTTGCTGCTGGGTCTGGTGATTGGCCTCGAAGCATTTGCCGTTGGCCTCGGCACCGCAGCGTTTACGGCCTATATTGCGACGACGACGGACCAGCGCTACACCGCGACGCAGTTTGCGCTGTTCACCAGCCTGGCTGCCGTGCCGCGCACCTTTTTTAATGCGCTCACGGGTTTCATCGTTGCGCAGACAGGCTGGTTTGTCTTCTTCCTGATCTGCTTTGTGCTGGCTATTCCCGGCATGCTGTTGTTACCAAAGATCGCGCCGTGGAATGCTGATCGGCCTCAGCAAGAGCAATGATTCATTGCTGAATTTTTAGCACGAGCATCAGCACGACGGCAGCAGCCATTGCAGCAGTTGCTGTCCAGCCCAGCCACTTCAACTGGTGCTTGACCACGAAAGCACCCATTACTTGGCGTTCGCTGGCCATGCGCATCATCACGATCATGATAGGCACGGAGACGACGCCATTGAGTACGGCGGCCCAGTACAGCGCATGCAAGGGATCGATCTCACTGATACCTATACCGGCACCGATGAGTGTCGATACAGCGATGATTCCGTAAAAGCGAGCACCCGGCCCGGGAGGAAGGTCCAGTCCGGCAGGCCAGTCAAAGGCACCAGCCACTGCATAAGCTGCTGAGCCAGCCAGCACGGGAATGGCGAGCAAGCCGGTGCCGACAATGCCTAGTGCGAACATCAGGAACGCGAATTCCCCGGCAATCGGTCTGAGCGCAAGCGCCGCATCACGGGAACTTTGTATATCGGTAATGCCATGCCTGAACAGGGTTGCCGCAGTGGTCAGCATGATGAAAAAAGCGATCAGGTTGGATATTCCCATGCCTAACCAGTTGTCGATGGCGATGCGCCGCAGATGCATTCTGGCCTGCTCCGGCGCCTGCCGCAGCGGTCGCGCATCGGGATTCGCCTTGAGCTCTTCGACTTCTTGTGACGCCTGCCAGAAGAACAGATACGGACTGATTGTGGTGCCGAAAATCGCCACCAGCGTGGTCAGATAATCAGCATTCAATTGCAGACGAGGCAGCAACAAAGCGGATAGCACTTCGCCCCAGTCGATCTGCACGGTGAACACTGCGCCCACGTAGGCGAGCAACGAGAGCGTCAGCCACTTCAGCACGCGTACATAGCGTATATAGGGAATGAATATCTGAAGCAGCACCGACGCGGTGCCGAACATCACGACCCAGCCGGTATGCGATCCGCCCGCAACCAGTCGCACGGCGTCGGCCATGGCCGCGAGATCAGCGGCGATATTGATGGTGTTGGCGACGACCAGTAAACCAACGACCCAGATCAGTAGTCCCTTTCCATGCCAGCGCCGCAGATTGCTGGCCAGGCCCTCGCCGGTGACACGTCCAATGCGCGCGCTGACTGACTGTATGCCGACCATCAATGGCCAGGTGATCAGCAAGGTCCATAGCATCTGCAAGCCGAACTGCGCCCCGCCCTGCGAATACGTCGCGATGCCACTAGGATCGTCATCTGCTGCGCCAGTGATCAGTCCCGGTCCGAGCTTTGTCGAGAGTGGGGTGTGATCTACTTGCACCTGCCGCCGAAATTTTTCTTGCGTGGCAGAATGTGTTGATAGTTCGCGCTCGTCGGCCATCCTTTGATACTAGCAGTCAGAGGGTATCCATGAGGGTCTGCGCAGCGCTATGTTGCGCGCGCTACACTGCTGGTTGATGGGCAAGCTGACTGCGGGATTCAACACAATGGATGATCGATGCTGAATAGGCTCTGGCTGAGTTTTTTCGTCATTGCCGCTGGCAGTGCCATGTGGCGCTGGCTGGTCGTAGGCGATGCAGCCGTGTTTGCAGCCATGGTCGACAGCCTGTTCGCGATGGCAAAACTGTCGGTCGAGGTGATGATTCTGTTGTTCGGCACGCTCACGCTCTGGCTGGGTTTTCTGCGCATCGCAGAAAAAGCCGGGCTGGTCGAGGCGCTGTCGCGCCGGCTATCGCCTCTGTTCACCCGACTGATGCCCGAGGTGCCGCCGGGTCATCCCGCGCTGGGGTTGATCACCATGAATTTCACCGCGAACGCACTGGGTCTGGACAATGCCGCCACACCGATAGGGCTCAAGGCCATGCGCGAATTGCAGTCGCTCAATCCCTCCCCCGAGGTCGCGAGTAACGCACAGATACTATTTCTGGTGTTGAATGCCTCTTCGCTGACACTGCTGCCGGTGTCAATTTTCATGTATCGCGCGCAGCAAGGGGCGGCCGATCCTACCTTGGTTTTTTTGCCGATATTACTGGCCACTGCAGCGTCCACGATCGCAGGATTTTTATCGGTGGCGGTCGTTCAGCGGCTGAGGTTACGAGACCCCGTGGTGATGGGCAGTCTGCTCGCGATTGCGCTCGTACTCGGCAGCTGCATTGCCGTGTTGTCCGGATTGTCGTCCGCTGCGCTGGCGTCACTGTCCTCGCTGATGGGTAATGCCGTGCTGTTCGGACTCATTCTGCTATTCGTCGTGGTCGGTGCGCTGCGACGCGTTCCTGTGTATGAAGCCTTTATCGATGGCGCACGCGAAGGCTTCGAGGTGGCGAAGCATCTGTTGCCCTATTTGGTGGCGATGCTGTGCGCGGTGGGCGTGCTGCGGGCATCGGGCGCACTCGATTTGCTGCTTGGACTGATACGCGGCGGCGTGGACTGGTTCGGCTGGGACAATCGCTTCGTCGATGCGCTGCCGACCGCGCTAGTCAAACCTTTCTCCGGCAGTGCGGCACGCGCGATGCTGATCGAGACCATGAGCACGCAGGGTGTCGATAGTTTTCCGGCGTTGTTGTCCGCCACCGTGCAGGGGAGTACCGAGACAACGTTCTATGTGCTGGCCGTGTATTTTGGCGCCGTCGGCATACAGCGTGCGCGCCATGCCGTGGCTTGCGCGCTGATTGCCGATCTGGCAGGAGTGATGGCGTCGATTGCGGTGTGTTACTGGTTTTTCGGTTGAGTGGAATCAGGCAGGCCAGTCATAGCGGATTGTCAGCGGCGCATGATCTGAAAACCGCTCATCCTTGTACACGGTAGCGCTCTTCGCGGTCGCCGCAACGCCCGGCGTGGCGACGTGATAATCGATGCGCCAACCGACATTGTTTGCCCAGGCCTGTCCGCGATTGCTCCACCAGGTGTAGGCATCGCCCGTCGTCTCGGGATGCAGCAGCCGATACACATCGCGCCAGTCTGCCTCATCGAACACAGACGTCATCCAGGCGCGTTCTTCTGGAAGGAAGCCGGAGTTTTTCTGATTGCTTTTCCAGTTCTTCAAGTCGATTTCTTTGTGCGCGATATTCCAGTCGCCGCAGATCACCACTTCGCGCCCTGACTTGCGCAGTTTGACCAGATGCGGCATGAAGACCTCCATGAAGCGAAACTTTGCCTGCTGACGCTCGTCGCTGGACGAGCCGGAGGGACAGTACAGCGAGATCACCGACAGCTCGCCAATATCGACCTGTACATAGCGACCCTCAGCATCGAATTCCGCGTTACCGAACCCAGAAGTCACGGAGTCTGGCTTCCTGCGTGAATAGACACCGGTGCCTGAATAGCCTTTCTTCTCGGCGTAATGAAAGTGGCCGTGATAGCCAAACGGTGACAGAAAAATATCCGTCATGTCCGCTTCCTGCGCTTTCAGCTCCTGTACGCAGATGAAATCTGCCTCTTGCTTCTGCATCCATTCAAAAAAATTCTTTTTGGCGGCGGAGCGTATGCCGTTCAGATTGGCCGAGATAATTTTCATGTAATGTTTTTATAAAAAGTCTGGTGGTGCCAGCGCAAGGATAACCGATCATGGCTCGAGATAAAATGCAGCCTTCCAGCGTCTATTTACAGGGTGATTGAGTGAGCAAGCTGCGCGAGCAATTCATCGAATTTTCTGTCAACGCCGGCGTGCTGCGCTTCGGCGAGTTCACGACCAAGGCCGGACGTCTATCGCCGTATTTTTTCAATGCCGGTTTGTTCAATGATGGCGAACGGCTTGGCAAGCTGGCCAGTTTTTATGCGCAGACACTGCTGGATTCTGGCGTCGGCTTTGACATGTTGTTTGGTCCGGCCTACAAGGGGATCACGTTGGCCTCGGCAACGGCAGTCGCGCTCGCCGCGAAGGGCCGCAATGTGCCCTTCGCCTACAACCGCAAGGAAGCGAAAGACCATGGGGAAGGCGGAACTATCGTGGGCGCGAAGCTGGACGGTCGCGTGGTGATCATTGATGACGTCATCTCTGCGGGCACCTCGGTGCGCGAGTCGGTGGAGATGATCCGAGCGCATGGTGCAAGGCCCTGCGCGGTGCTGATCGCCCTCGATCGCATGGAAAAGAGCGGCGCCGAGGGTGATTTATCGCCGCTGTCGGCGGTGCAGGAAGTCGAGCAGCGCTATGGCATACCCGTGCTGCCGATTGCGAATCTGAATGATTTATTCAGCTATCTCTCTGGTGCCAGTGCTGAGTTGGCTCATTTCCGGCCGGCTGTCGCCGCTTATCGCGAAAAGTATGGTGTCGAATAACTGCGCGAGTCATCACGAAGCGGTCACGACTGAGAGATAAAAAAGTCACGTCCCTGTGTCGCGATATCGACGGGATGCAATGCACGATTCCCGTCGCATGGTCATCGTGCCTCCATGACCGCAGGAGGCCATCCCGAACCTTTCAGGGTTCCGGTACCGAGCGCGCGCTAGGAGCGGCAGAGGCGTCTGGATCGGATGCGTACTGCGGACAAGAATCGTCTGCCCAGCCGCTTCGGCTACGTTCCTCTCAGAACGCCCCGGGTGCGTTGAATGTTTTGCAGCAGATGTTGGGGGCCTGACCTTGGCTCTGGTCTCAGCCCAGCTTCTGTTTCAGCAAGTCGGTCAGCTGCGCCGGGTTTGCCTTGCCCTTGGACGCCTTCATTGCCTGACCGATCAGCGCATTGAAAGCCTTCTCCTTCCCGGACTGGTACTCTTCGACGGATTTCGCATTCGCAGCGAGCACGTCATCGATAATCTTCTCCAGCGCGCCGGTGTCGGAGATCTGCTTCAGTCCCTTCGATTCAATCAGCTCGTCTGCCAGTGCAGCTGATGAGGATTTGGCTTCCCACATCGCTGCGAAGACTTCTTTGGCGATCTTGTTTGATATCGTGCCGTCGGCGATGCGCTTGAGCAGCAGCGACAATTGTTCTGCACTGACTGGCGATTCACCGATCTCGATACCCTCACGGTTCAGGGTGGAGGCCACATCGCCCATCATCCAGTTGGCGGCTGGCTTGGCCTGCTCCCTGCCCGCTGCAGCGACCACCGCCTCGAAATAGCCCGCCATACCTTTCGATTGCGTGAGTACCATGGCGTCATACTCGGGCAGGCCATAGTCTTTCACAAAGCGCTCGCGCATCGCGCCGGGCAGTTCGGGCAGCGAAGTCTTGACGCGATCTATCCATGCCTGCGCGATCACCAGCGGTGGTAGATCGGGATCGGGGAAGTAGCGATAGTCCATCGCGTCTTCCTTGCTGCGCATCGAGCGGGTTTCTTTTTTGTCTGGATCGTAGAGACGAGTCTCTTGCACGACAGTGCCACCCTCTTCGATCAATTCGATCTGGCGACGGACTTCGTAATTGATAGCTTCTTCCAGAAAGCGGAAAGAATTCAGATTCTTGATCTCGCAGCGGGTGCCGAATTCTTTTTGCCCGACTGGGCGCACCGAGACATTCGCATCGCAGCGGAACGAGCCTTCCTGCATATTGCCATCGCAGACGCCCAGCCACACAACCAGTGCATGCAGTGCCTTCGCATAGGCGACGGCTTCGGTGGCGCTGCGCATGTCCGGTTCGGTCACGATCTCGAGGAGCGGCGTGCCGGCACGGTTGAGATCAATACCGGTCATACCGTGATAATCCTCGTGCAGCGACTTGCCTGCGTCTTCTTCCAGATGCGCTCGGGTCAGATGCACCGTCTTCATCTCGGTCTTGCCATCCTTCTCGACCGCAAAGCTGATCGTGCCGCCCTGAACGACAGGGATTTCGAATTGGCTGATCTGGTAGCCTTTGGGTAGATCAGGATAAAAATAATTTTTTCGCGCGAAGACCGACATGGGTGCAATCCTGGCGCCGATCGCCAGACCAAACTGGATCGCACGTTCGACAGCGCCTTTGTTCAGCACGGGCAGCACACCGGGCAGCGCAAGATCCACTGGGCAGGCCTGCGTGTTCGGTTCGGCGCCGAAGGCAATGGGCGCGCCACTGAAAATTTTGGATTGAGTGGTGAGCTGTGCATGTGTCTCCAGCCCGATCACGACTTCCCATTGCATGATGCGTTTCCTTCAGGTTCTGTGGGCGAGGTGCGCTCAGCTAGCGTGCGGACGGCGTGTGTGCCAGTCGGTCGCCTGCTGAAACTGGTGCGCAATGTTCAGCAGTTTCGCTTCGCTGAAATAATTTCCGATCAACTGTAGTCCGACCGGGCGCTTGCTGTTCTTGTCGCCCTGTCCAAAGCCGACGGGTATCGACATCCCCGGGAGGCCGGCGAGACTGGTCGAGAGCGTGTAAATGTCGGCCAGATAATTCGCGACGGGATCATTCACTTTAGAGCCCAGATCCCAGGCCACGGTCGGTGCCACGGGACCCATGATCACGTCGCACCGCGCAAAGGCTTGCTGGAAGTCTTGTGCGATCAGCCGGCGGATCTTTTGTGCCTGCAGATAGTAGGCATCGTAGTAACCGTGCGAGAGCACGTAAGTGCCAACCAGAATCCGGCGCTTCACCTCGTCGCCAAAACCTTCGGAGCGTGTCTTGCGGTACATGTCGGCGAGATCGGCGTAGTCTGTCGCGCGATGACCGTAGCGCACGCCATCGAAGCGCGAGAGATTGGACGACGCTTCGGCCGGTGCAATTACGTAGTACACAGGTATCGACAATGAAGTCTTGGGCAGTGAAATGTCGATCAGGGTAGCGCCGAGCTTTTCATATGCTTTCAAGGCGTTACGCACAGCCTGTTCGACGTCGCTGGCCAGACCCTCGCCGAAATACTCTTTCGGCACGCCGATCTTCAGGCCTTTGATGTCATCGGTCAGGTGACGGGTGAAATCTTCTGGCTCACGCTCGATCGAAGTCGAATCGCGGGCGTCGAAACCCGCCATCGCATTCAAGAGCAGTGCGCAATCTTCCGCGGTCCACGCCATCGGACCCCCCTGATCCAGCGACGATGCAAAAGCGATCATGCCGTAGCGCGACACGCGGCCGTAGGTCGGCTTGATGCCGGTGATGCCGCACAAGGCGGCGGGCTGACGAATCGATCCGCCCGTGTCGGTGCCGGTGGCGGCTGGTGTGAGGCCACCCGCGACCGCGGCCGCAGAGCCGCCCGACGATCCGCCGGGGACAGCACCGGTATCCCAGGGGTTCTTTACCGCACCGAAGAACGAGTTCTCATTTGCCGAGCCCATCGCGAATTCGTCGCAGTTCAATTTTCCGAGCGTGACCATACCTACTTTGCGGAACTGTTCAACGACAGTTGCATCAAACGGGCTGTTGTAGCCAGCGAGCATTTTCGATCCCGCGGTCGATGGCCAGCCGCGCGTGACAAAAATATCTTTGTGCGCCAGGGGTATGCCGGTCAGGGGAGTGACGTCGCCGCGCGCAATGCGCGCATCAGCATCCTTGGCCTGTTCCAGCGTGAGCTCGGGGTTCATGCCGGTGAAGGCATTCAGCGTGCTGGCGGCGATGCGATGCAGATAAAGCTGCGCCAGCTCAGTGGCGGAGACCTGTTTGTTCTTCAGCTGTGCTGAAAGTTCGGTGAGTGTGTGCGTGTGCATTCAGTAATGAGCGTGTAGACCGGCGAGCTGTCGCCGCGTGCCGGTGTGGCGGCGCAGTTCAGCGCGACGAAGTTCAGCGTGATTATTCGATAACCTTGGGTACCAGATACAGCCCGTCCTGAACGGCAGGCGCTGGCTTCTGATAGTCGTCGCGGTGATTAGCCTCGCTGACCACATCGTCGCGCAGGCGAAGTTCGAGATCGTCGCGCCAGACAGCGATCGGGTGTTGCAGCGGACTGACGCCCGTGGTGTCGATGGCTTTCATCTGTTCAACGAGCGAAAAAATGCTGTTGAGCTTGTCGAGCGCATCGGCCGACTGCTGCTCGTTGAGCTCCAGTTGGGCCAGCTTGGACAGGCGGGCAATATCGTTCAGGGTCAAAGACATGAGGTGTGCGCGCGTTGTTTGCGCAGGTCAGGGATTAAAAAATGGAAAACTCGACAAGCGCCGGGTTTCGTAGTGGAAAAGACCCCGAAGCACTTCATTTTTTAGCGTTTCTACTGGCCAATTTGCAAGGAATTATAAGGTAGAATGTCAGGTTAATGGCCGCAAAGGCGCCTTGTGAAAGCTCACCAATGCCTCACGGATGGCGCACCGCTGGCAGCACATTTGCAATTTCAAAGCTCGGAACATGATCCGGGCGCAAAAGGACACGATTTCATGTTTGGATTTCTTCGCAGCTACTTCTCCAACGACCTCGCGATTGACCTCGGCACGGCAAATACGCTGATCTACGTGCGCGGTCTGGGCATCGTGCTCGACGAGCCCTCGGTCGTAGCCATTCGTCAGCAGGGCGGGCCCAACGCGAAAAAGAACATTCAGGCCGTCGGTAAGGAAGCCAAGCAGATGCTCGGCAAGGTACCCGGCAATATCGAGGCAATCCGCCCGATGAAAGATGGTGTGATCGCCGACTTCACCGTCACCGAGCAGATGCTCAAGCAGTTCATCCGCATGGTGCACGATACCAAGCTGTTCAAGCCCTCGCCGCGCATCATCATTTGTGTTCCCTGCGGCTCAACCCAGGTCGAACGCCGTGCCATCCGCGAATCTGCGCTGGGCGCTGGCGCGTCGCAGGTCTTTCTGATCGAAGAGCCGATGGCGGCGGCCATCGGTGCCGGCCTGCCGGTGTCTGAGGCGACCGGCTCGATGGTCGTCGATATCGGCGGCGGCACGACCGAGGTCGGCATCATCTCGTTAGGTGGCATGGTCTACAAAGGCTCAGTCCGCGTCGGCGGCGACAAGTTCGACGAGGCGATCGTCAACTACATTCGCCGCAACTACGGCATGCTGATCGGTGAGCAAACTGCCGAGACCATCAAAAAACAGATTGGTTCCGCTTTCCCGGGCACCGAAGTCCGCGAGATGGAAGTCAAGGGCCGCAACCTGTCCGAGGGCATCCCGCGCTCATTCACGATCTCCAGCAACGAGGTGCTGGAGGCACTGACCGATCCGCTGAACAGCATTGTCTCTGCCGTCAAGAACGCGCTGGAACAGACCCCTCCCGAGCTGGGTGCCGACATTGCTGAGAAGGGCATGATGCTCACCGGTGGTGGCGCGCTGCTGCGCGATCTCGACCGTCTGCTGATGGAAGAGACCGGTCTGCCGGTGCTGGTGGCCGAAGACCCGCTCACCTGTGTGGTGCGCGGTTCCGGCATGGCGCTGGAGCGCATGGACAAGCTCGGTTCTCTGTTCTCCTACGAGTAAATGCTCGCCGGCCGTCCGCTCCCTGCTCGCCGCCGGCCTCACTGTCTCCGCTTCTCTGCTGCCCGCCCGCGGTCTCCGGGCGGCGCCGGTCTGGCAGCATGCGGCCGCGTGCCCCATGGTCGTGCTGTGATGGTCATCAATTGGTTTAAAGTTTCGCGCTGATGGAATACACGCCACCGCCACTCTTCAAGCAAGGCGCATCCGCCCGCGCCAAGATGCTGATTTTTGCGCTGATCGCGCTGGGGCTGCTGATGGCGGATTCCCATCTGAGAGCACTGGCCGTTGTCCGGCAGGCTGTCGGCGTTGCGCTGTACCCGTTGCAAGTCGTCGCCATGCTGCCGCGCGACGCATTTTTCGCCACAACAGATTATTTCAGCTCGCTCTCCAGCCTGAAGGTCGAGAACGCACGCATGAAAGAGCAGCAGGTGCTCAATGCCCAGCAACTCCAGCAGAGTCAGATCCTGCTCGCCGAGAATGCACACTTACGCAAGTTGCTCGCTGCCTCTGAGCGTCTGACACTCAAGTCGGTGATGAGCGAGATCCTGTACGACGCGCGTGATCCTTTCTCTCGCAAGGTGATCATCGACCGCGGCGCCAGCCATGGCATTCTCGCTGGCCAGCCCGTGATCGATGACCTCGGCGTTGTCGGTCAGGTGACGCGTGTGTTCCCGTTCACGTCCGAGGTGACGCTGCTCACCGACAAAGACCACGCTATCCCGGTGCAGGTGCTGCGCAGCGGTGTCCGTAGTGTGGCTTACGGACGCGGACAGTCGAATGTGCTCGAGCTGCGCTTCATGGCGTCGAATGCCGATATCCAGACCGGCGATGTGCTGCTGACTTCCGGCATCGATGGTGTCTATCCGTCGGGGCTTGCGGTGGCCACGGTGGGATCGGTGGATACCAAGACCTCCGATGCCTTCGCTCGCATTCTCTGTCAGCCCAGCGCCGGTGTCTCGCGTCACCGCCAACTGCTCGTGCTCTTGGCTGACGCGAAAGACATGCCGCCCCCGCCTTCCTCGGAGAACAGTTCGCAGACGGAGCCCCGCAAGCGCCGCAAAGACCCGGAGAGTCCATGATCGATCGTGACCACATTCTGCTGCCGGTTAATCCCGCCTTCATCGCATTCAGCCTGGTGGCCGCATTCTTCATGAATCTCTTCCCCTGGGGCGCGTGGGGCTGGGTGCCGGACTTTGTCGCGATGACACTGGTTTTCTGGAGCATTTATCAGCCGCGCAAAGTCAGTATCGGCATCGCTTTCCTGATGGGGCTGGTGATGGATGTGCACAGCGCCTCGCTGCTGGGCGAGAACGCGCTGGCCTACACCTTGTTGTCTTATTTCGCGATCACCATCCACCGTCGCGTGCTCTGGTTCCGCCCCACCGTGCAGGCGCTTCATGTGCTGCCCCTGCTGGTGGTGATGCAGGTGGTGCAAATGCTGATCCAGCTGGCGGTCACCGGCAAGCTGCCGGGCTGGCTGTTTTTTGCGCAAAGCATTGTCGCGACCATGATCTGGCCGATTGTCTGCTGGCTGCTGCTGGCGCCGCAGCGACGCGCAGTCGATCGTGACGAGACACGCCCGATCTGAGGCCATAACCTGCGTGGTGCATGAAATGCTGAGGCCCCCTTACGGCAAGCAATGACAGAGATTAAAGATACAGAACGCGAACTACAGCTGTTCAGGATGCGGCTGTCCGTTGCTGGCCTGGTGGTGTTCATCTGCTTTGGCTTGCTGATGTTGCGCTTCCTTTGGCTGCAGGCGATACGCCATAGCGAGTATTTCGAGCGCGCTGAGAGCAACCGTATCTCCATTGTCCCTGCCGTGCCGAACCGTGGGCTGATCATTGATCGCAATGGCGTGGTCCTGGCTCGCAACTTCTCCGCCTACACATTGGAGATCACGCCGGCAAAGATCGAGCGCAATCTCGATACCGTGATCGACGAGTTGTCGCAGCTGGTCGATATTCAGCCCAAGGATCGCAAGCGCTTCCGTCGCCTGATGGAAGAATCAAAAACTTTCGAGAGCCTGCCTATTCGCACGCGACTGACCGATGAAGAAGTCGCGCGCTTCGCGGCACAGCGCTATCGTTTCCCCGGCGTCGACATTCAGGCGCGTCTGTTCCGTCAGTATCCGCTGGGTCAAACGGCCTCGCACATGATCGGCTATATCGGCCGGGTCAACAAGGCTGAGGCAGAGCGCCTGGAGGCCAGCGAAGACGGCGCAAATTATCGCGGCACCGAGTACATCGGCAAAGAAGGCCTCGAGAAAAGCTACGAGAAAGAGCTGCACGGCATCACCGGCTATGACGAGATCGAAGTATCTGCGGGTGGCCGCGCAGTGCGCAATTTGTCCCGCACCGCACCCACGGCGGGCAACAACCTGATTCTCTCGGTAGATATCGAGCTGCAAAAAATCATCGAGCAAGCTTTCGGTGACCGCCGAGGCGCACTCGTCGCGATCGAGCCCGAGACCGGCGATATTCTCGCGTATGTGTCCATGCCCACCTTCGACCCCAATCTGTTTGTCGAGGGCATTGATGCAAAAAGCTGGGAAGAGCTCAACACCTCGCTCGACAAGCCGCTGCTCAACCGCCCGCTGATCGGCAGCTACCCGCCGGGTTCCACATTCAAGCCTTACATGGCGCTGGCTTCGCTCGAACTGGGCAAGCGTACGCCCGAGCAGGCAATCTCTGATCCGGGCTTCTTCTGGTTCGGTAACAACAAATTCCGCGACGATAAAGAGGGTGGACATGGCCGCGTGGACATGTACAAATCCATCGTGCAGAGCTGCAATACCTATTACTACAATCTGGCGAACGATCTGGGCATCGATGCGATACACGACTTCATGAAGCCTTTTGGCTTCGGCCAGTTGACCGGCGTCGATCTTGAAAACGAGCGTCGCGGTGTGCTGCCTTCGGTGGAATGGAAACGACAGACCTATAAGCGTCCCGAGCAGCAAAAATGGTATGCCGGTGAAACCATCTCGGTCGGTATTGGGCAGGGCTACAACTCATTCACGCCGCTGCAGCTGGCGCATGCAGTCGCCAATCTGTCCAACAACGGTGTGGTGATGAAGCCCCATCTGGTCAAGATGGTGGAGAACGGCACCAACAAAACGCGCAAACTCACCGTGCCCAAAGAAAGCTATCGGATACCACTGAAGCAGGAGCACGTCGATTTTGTACGGCAGGCGATGGTTGGCGTGACGAAGGAAGGTACCTCTGCGCGCTCGTTTGCAAACGCCCCCTACGTTTCCGGTGGCAAGACGGGTACCGCGCAAGCGGCGGCGATGAGCAAGAGCGTGAAGTACGACGCCAGTAAGATTGCCGAGCGTCTGCGCGATCACTCGCTCTACATTGCTTTTGCGCCTGCCGACAAGCCCAAGATCGCGCTTGCGGTCATCGTGGAAAATTCGGGTTTTGGCGCGGCGGCGGCGGCGCCGATTGCCCGCCTCGCGATCGATTACTACTTGCTGGGCAAGCGACCCGAGAGTCCCGTGAAATCCAGCAAGCCAGTGAGCTCGGAAGTCTCGTCGCCGACGGGCGCCGCATCGGCATCTGCCTCGACCGCGGCGCCCACGCCGACCACTGCGGCCACACCTTCAGCGGTGGCGCCCCCGGCGCCGGGCGCTGCCAATCCCGCAGCAGCCTCGACCGCGGCGCCCAAGCCAGCGATAGCACCCGCTGCACCTGCCCCGACGCCGCCAAAGCCCGGCCCTGCGCCCACGGCACCTGCTATTGCGCCACCAGCAGCGCCAGCAGCATCAGGCAATAGCAAGCCCGCGAGCAGCTCGCCGACCGGCAATGCAAACAAGCCACCGACCAAACCCGCCGCAGCGGCCACGCCAACCGTCTCTTCAGGGAGCGAACCATGATTGCAGGAGCTCAGGCAGGTCGTTATCCGGTTCTGGAGACAGTACGCCGGCGCTTCTTCATCTTCGATCGTTCGCTGACGATTATTCTCAGCCTGATTCTTTTTCTGGGATGCCTCGCCGTATCTTCTGCGGCGATGGATTTCCCAGGGCGCTTCGAAGGTCATTTACGTAACATTGCGGTAGGTATCGCCGTGATGTGGATCGCGGCGATGATCCCTCCACAAAAGCTGATGCGATTCGCCGTGCCGATCTACCTGGCCGGTATGGCCTTGCTCGTGGGTGTGGCCTTGTTCGGCCTGATCAAGAATGGCGCGCGACGCTGGCTGAATATTGGCGTGATCATTCAGCCGTCTGAGATCATGAAGCTTGCGCTGCCGCTGATGCTGGCCTGGTATTTTCAGAAGCGCGAAGGCATGATCCGCTGGCGTGATTTTTTTACTGCGGCGCTGTTGCTGGCGCTACCGGTCGGTCTGATTCTGCGTCAGCCGGACCTCGGCACCGCAATGCTGGTGACCTCATCCGGTTTTTTTGTGATCTTCCTGGCGGGCTTGTCGTGGCGGCTGATCATTGGTCTCGGCGTTGCCGGACTGGCCAGCTTGCCCTTGCTGTGGACATTGCTGCATGACTATCAGCGTCACCGAATCATGACGCTGATCGATCCAACCTCTGACCCGCTGGGCAAGGGCTTTCACATCATTCAATCCACCATCGCGATCGGCTCGGGCGGCCTGATCGGCAAAGGCTGGCTGAACGGCACACAGTCGCATCTTGAGTTCATTCCCGAGCGAACAACCGACTTCATCTTCGCCGTATTCTCCGAGGAGTTCGGCTTGTTGGGCAATGGCGCGCTGCTCGTACTTTATTTGTTGCTGATCGGGCGCGGATTGATCATCGCGGCGAACGCTCCCACACTGTTTTCGCGACTGCTCGCTGGGGCGCTGACACTCTCCATCTTCACCTATGTGTTCGTCAATATGGGCATGGTGAGCGGTATCTTGCCTGTGGTGGGCGTGCCTCTGCCGTTCATCAGCTATGGGGGCACCGCGTTCGTTACGCTCAGTCTGGGCGTTGGCACGCTGATGAGCATACAGCGTCACCGCAAGCTCGTGCAGACGTAAGGGTGGAGACGCTGCGATGAAGGTGCTGCAATCGGTGTCAGCTGCATCCGGTCGCTGGCCGGGTGCTGCGGCGCTGCTGTCTCTGCTGAGTGTGTCCGCCTGCACCACGGTCGATTTGTCTGTTCGTGAAGAACCGCGGACCCCGTCGCCGGTGACCAATGCGCCCGCATCCTCGCCACCCGCCGCTTCTGTCGCTTCCCCTTCGGCGCCTGAATCCGCGAGCGTCGTCAAAAAACCGGGAGGCTATTATCTTGATGATGGCCCAGCGGACAAAGTGCCCGAAGGATTGCTGGATACACCGGATGCCGAGCCAAAAATCGAGCCCTATGCAAAAGGCCCCAGCAAACCCTATACCGTGTTTGAGCAGACGTATGTGCCGATCACTGATAACCGCCCTTTCGTGCAACGTGGGAAAGGCAGCTGGTATGGCAAGAAGTTTCACGGTCAGCGCACCGCATCCGGCGAGATCTACGACATGTTCAAGATGACCGCGGCGCACCCCACCCTGCCCTTACCGTCCTATGCGCGTGTCACCAATCTTCGTAATGGCAAGCAGGTGGTCGTGCGCATTAACGACCGCGGGCCGTTTCATGCTGAGCGCATCATCGATCTGTCGTATACCGCCGCCCTGAAGCTTGGCTATGTACAGAGCGGAAGCGCCGAGCTGGAAGTGGAGCGGCTGCTGCCCGAGGAGATCGCCCGACTCCAGGCCGATAAACGCAGTCGGGAATTAGCGGCCAGGTCGTCGGTGCCGACCGCCGAAGATCCTATCGCCAAGCTGGCTGGAGGTGGTGCACCACCGGTCGCGGCAGAGGGTACGGGTATTTTCTTGCAATTCGGCGCGTATGCGCAGGCAAACAACGCGCAGGCGATGCGGGAGCGTCTGTTGTCGGGATGGCCTGCAGATCTGCCGCCACCCACCGTGGTGCAGAGCGGTGGCTTGTATCGCTTGCATAGCGGTCCGTTTGCGTCGCGTGAACAGGCGGCTGCCGCTGCTCAGCAGCTCAAGGCCGTGTCACAGATCAGTACCGCGATTGTTCAGAGATAACGCGTGCCGACAACGCGACTCAGTCAATTTGCTCAGTCGGCAGGGTCCTGAGGACGAAGTTCGAGGGCGAGCTGATACAGGGTATTTTTTTTCACGCCCGTGATTTTTGCAGCCAGTGCCGCCGCCTGACTGACCGGTAGCTCCTCCAGCAGTGTTTGCAGTACGCGGCGCGCATCCGACAGCGCTTGGTCATCGGCAGCGTTCTGTCCCTCCACCACCAGCACGAATTCGCCACGCTGATGATTTGCCTCCGCGCTCAGCCAGTCGGATGCCTCGGCAAGGCGGCATCGGTGCAACTGCTCGAACAATTTCGAGATTTCGCGCGCGATCACGATGCGGCGTTCTGGCCCCAGGATTTTCAGCAATGACTGTGCCGCCTCGAGTATCCGGTGTGGTGCTTCATAAAACACCAGATTCGCCGTCGATGAGACTAGCCCAGTCAGCAATTGCTCGCGCTGCGACGATTTTACGGGCATGAAACCGACGAAATGGAATTGGTCAGATATCAGCCCGCTCACCGACAGCGCCGCTATCGCGGCCGAGGGACCCGCCACCGGTATTACCGTGAGACCCGCCTCAATCACCGCATCGACGATACGCGCGCCAGGATCGGACACGGCAGGTGTCCCCGCATCTGACACCAGGGCGATGCGCGCACCGGCGTGCAATCGCTCAATGATTTTTTGCGCAGTCTCGCGCTCATTGTGCTGATGGGCAGAAAACAGCGGTTTCGACAAGCCCAGACGTGCCATCAATTGCCCGGTGTTGCGCGTATCTTCACAAGCAATCGCATCGACCAGTGAAAGCACCCGTATCGCACGCAGACTAATGTCGCCGACATTCCCGATGGGTGTTGCAACTACATACAATGCGCGCTCGGGAAAACTTTGGCGGTCCAACTCATCCCAGAGCGAGGCTAGGCAGTCAGGCGAGAATGACGGAGTCAATGAGTTCATCAGTGGACGATATGTCGGGCATGCGCACAGGCAGTCATTTGCCGGTCATCAGCGCATTGTACAAAACTGTCTGGCAGCGACGGCGATGACTGTCGCACTGGGCAAGCAGGCAGAAGACCGGGCGCTGGCGTACTTGCAGCGACAGGGCTTGCGCCTGATCGTGCGGAATTATCGCTGCCGGTTCGGCGAGATCGATCTGGTCATGCAGGACGCAGGTTTGGTCGTGTTTGTCGAAGTCCGGCAACGCAGCAGCGCGCGCTATGGCGGTGCTGCGGCCAGTGTCGGTCCGGTCAAGCAGCAGCGGCTATGGCGAACGGCTGAGCATTACTTGATGCGGTGTCCCGATCAGCCCCCGTGCCGCTTCGATCTGGTGGCGATCGACGGCGAGTCGCTGCAATGGATCCAAGATATGCTGCATCACTAGCCCATCCCGAGGCCGGACAAAATTCCCCCAAGAGACCAAACACCGAAAACCCACTTCGCGGCACAGCAGGCCAATGCAAACCGGTTCAACGCAGAGCGGGATGCTGCATTTATAATCGGCTTCTTATGAGCAAACAACGCATCATTAGTCATTTCAACGAGATCGCCGAGCTGAAGATACAGGCGGCTTCCGAACTGGCTGGGCCTATAGAGCAGGCAATCGAGCTGATGTTCACCGCGTTGTCGAATGGCAACCGTATCCTTGCCTGCGGCAATGGCGGTTCCGCAGCCGACTGCCAGCATTTTGCGGCGGAGCTGGTGGGGCGGTTCGAGCGCGAGCGGCTGCCTTTGCCGGCGATGACGCTTTCGGCCGATGCGTCGATACTGACGGCGGTTGGCAATGAATATGGATTTGGCGATATCTTCGCCAAGCAAGTCCAGGCGTACGGGCAGGCAGGTGATGTGCTGCTGGCCATCACCACATCGGGCGGTTCAGCGAATGTGATAGCGGCCATTGAAGCAGCGCTGGAGCGCGAGATGCGCGTCGTCGCGTTGACCGGCCGAGGTGGCGGCAGCATTCCCCGCTTGTTGACGGACGCGGATGTACATATCTGCGTCCCGCACGAGCGCACCTCACGCATACAGGAAGTTCATCTGCTGATCGTTCATTGTCTTTGCGATGGTATTGATGTCGCACTTTTTGGAGGAGATACCGAATGAAAGTTGGCGCAAGATCCTTTGACAGACTGAATTCCTTGCGACGCCCGGTGCTGGCGGCACTGCTGGCCACCAGCGCCGCGATCAGTGTGCAAGGCTGTTTGCCTTTGATGGTGGGCGGCACGGTCATGGGTTCCGTGGCGGCGACGGATCGACGCACCATAGGCGCCCAGGCAGATGACGCTGCCATCGTACTCAAAGGCGAGGGTCGTGCGAACAAGATCACCGGCGACTTGGGTCGGGTCGCTGTCACCAGCTTCAATCATCGCGTATTGCTGACGGGTGAGGTCAAGGATGAAAAAATGAAGGCCGAGGTCGAGCAGCAGATCGTCACCATCGATGGCGTGAAATCTGTCGAAAACGATCTGGTAGTGGCGCCAGTCTCCAGCATGGGCGCGCGTTCGAACGATGCACTGATCACTGGCAAGGTAAAAGCAGCGATCATCGACACCAAAGACTTGTACGTCAATGCGTTCAAGGTTCAAACAGATCGCGGTGTTGTATATCTGATGGGCCGTGTCACTCAGCGCGAGGGCAAGCTTGCCGCCGAGGTCGCTCGCAACGCGGCGAGTAAAATCAAAAAAGTCGTCAAGCTGTTCGAGTACATCAGCGAAGAAGACCTCAAGGAGCTGAGCACCAAGCCTTCCCCAGAACAGCAGAAAGACACCGCGCGCTGACCGCGTCTCGCCAGCAGTCCTGCCATCAGGAGTTTCGCAGGGCTGCTGTCCTATAATAGGGGTCTGTGTCTTGCATTTTTCAGGAATTCCTCATGTCCCGCCATTTTCCTCGCCGTTTTGCTGGTCTGACCATCATCCAGACCATGACCCTGCTGGCCATCCTTGGTCTGGTGTTGTTTGCAGCACTGTCCTTGTTCAAAAAAGAGACCGCGCCCTCAGTCAGCTTCAAGACGATCAATGGCGAACAGATTGCACTGGAATCCTTGCGTGGCAAGGTCGTGATGGTAAATTTCTGGGCGACCAGCTGCACGACATGCGTTGCCGAAATGCCGGAGATGGTGGCGACCTATAACAAATATGCCGACAAGGGACTGGAATTGGTCGCAGTCGCGATGAGTTACGATCCACCGAACTATGTGCTGAACTACACAGAGACTCGCCAGCTGCCGTTCAAGGTAGCGCTGGATACCGACGGCAGCGCAGCGAAGTCTTTTGGTGATGTAAAGCTGACACCGACCACTTTCGTGATCGGCAAAGATGGCAGCATATTAAAGCGTTATGTCGGCATTCCCGAATTTGCAGCAATGCACCAGCTGATAGAAAAAGCGCTATCGGTCTGATCTGCAGCCTTGATAATTTTTTCTCGCGAGTTGAAATTTAGCTCGAGAAATCCGAATCTACCCTGCTGCCCGAGTCTTGGTGGGAGACGTCCATCATTGCCACCGAGTCGTGCACTTCTGCATTACCTGTCACGTCAAACAAGTCGTCTGTCGCGATCATGAAACTACTTGCATCATCAAGGATGGGTAGTAATTCGTGATCCCTTAGCAATTCAACCAATTGCCGCAGGTTTCCCAACAGCTTGAACCGTTGCGCGTCGCCACTCACCAGGGACGGCACGAACTCCGGGTCCGTGTCACCAAAAATCAGGGTATGCAGCGAGCGGCGCAAGCTGTCGTCTGTGGTCAGTCCTGTCGGTAGTTGATCGTAAGAACGGGTGGCCTTCGTGCTCACCGGATCGTACTCCGCCGAATCCGAGTCGGGATTGCTAAGCAAGAAAACCGGCAGCCCTGGCGGAGTGGTACCCGCAGTCAATGAAGATAAATGACCATTAGTGATCGAATTTTTTCTACCTACGCTGATCAGCAGCGATGCCAGCTCATGAATCAGTTCTGTCGAGCCCTTCACGCAGGCTTGCCAGATGAGCGGTAGGGTAGGTTTTGGTGTCGTGTAGTGAGAAGGACTGCCGATCAGCGCCAGTGCATCATTCGCGCTCAGTGTGCCGCGCGCGGTTAAAGTTTTCAGCAGTGTGCCCAGCAAGCGTAAGCTGTCAACATCATTAGCTAGCAGGGCGGCGGCAATCGCCTCGTTACCCTCCGAGTTTTTGGCAGAGAGTAGGGCGAGGATATCGCTTTCCGGAATGTGATGTTTGTCCAGCAAGCTATTTGCAAGAGAAAAGTACTTATACAAGCTAGTTTTCTTTTTATTAGAAATTTTGGCGATGAATCGGCTCCATGAATGGCTGGGTTCGAAGAGTCTTCGCAGTGGATCATCGGGTAGATCAAGTTTTTCCGACGGGCTTGCAAGAAAATACAGCTCTGCAAACGCTGCTATGCATGCAGCAAACTCATCAGTGACCAGCGCATGATCAGATTTAATCATGTAACTGGTTGCCACCTCTCCAGACGAAGCCACGGTATTATGAGCATGGTCATCCAGTACCCGGTGCAGCGCACTTAATGATATTTTCTTTTGCCTGTATTGAGAGACCAGCTCTTGCCAGTAAGGCCGTATGTGAGAAGTAAGCTGGAAAACGACGAGGTCAAACATGATGTCTGGCTCAGACCAGTCAGATTCCGAGAGCCAGAATTCGGGCGTGACCGTCTGGCCTGGCGTGCGCTGCTCCGCTCCTGCAAAACAAAGTATCGCTGATTCATGTCCACGCATGTAAGCTGTCATGCGTTCTTTTGAGATAAAGTCCGTCAGGCGCCATGGCTTTCTAGGATCGATGATCTGCTCGAGCCGGTTGGCCACCATCTTGCGGTGGGTGCGAGTCAGATTAGGATCGTACATTTCTGCAATGAAGGTGGACGTTGGCCCGGGTTTAATCATCAACAAAAGATGCAATTCATGATTGCTTGAAAAAACGCGCAGTCCGCGAACAAGCTGATGTGCTGGAGCACCTGACGCAGAGTCCTTCTGCTTCGCCAGCATCAATTCGAATTGTGTGTGTAGCCATGTGCCGAATTTTTCATTGCTAACCAGTGCATAACTGTCGCTGTTGGGTAGTGCGTTCTCATAAGCCCGGGATTTGACTTCGGTGATGGTGGCGCTCAGGCTGGCTGCATCAGTAATGCCGAAGTACCCGATTTTTTTCCAGCTGCTGGCGAATGGTGATAGGCGCCGATATAGCACATCGGGTGCTATGGAATTACAAACAATTTGTTTGTGTGTGCCAGCAAAAAAACTTTTGCCATTCAGTTGGGTAAAGTCAGGCATGGCGTTTCCCGGCAATACTTTGAAGTAGGGGTGAGATGGCAACGCATGCTGCTGGAGGAGTTGGTCGCCCTCGTAGCGATAAACGCGGATTTTGGGTGTGTCGTCTGGCACCTGAAAACGAATATCCGCCAGCACATTAACAAACAGGCGTTTACATGTTTGGGTGGCAGAGCCGCTCAGCACACGCAACCCGGACAAACTCCTCAAGTCTAATTCGTTACCTGCGAAATCGGGAATGTCGAGACGCTGTATGTTAGAGAGCCGGTGGCAGAAAGAAGGCAGTAATTTCAAACCCGAGGGTAATATCAGCGTCTCAACAGTGTGTATTGCGGGATGGATCAGTCCCCCCGGTAAACCGGCGATGTCGGCTGCGGATAGATGACTCAGATCGAGCAAAGGGGTACCGCTCTGCAGCGATGCATTCACGGCTCGGAGAGCTTCTTGGGTGGCGAACGAGAGATCCCGGCTTCGGGGATCATCGAGGCTGGCCAGTATGGTGGCGACCTCTCTTGCTTCTCTGGAGGGACAGTGGCGCTTGTGTCCGCTGTTCTCCGTATGGCTATCTTGTTCAAAGGGCCGTTTCTGGCCAGTTATTGTTGGTTTCATGATGAAGTCTCCCGTATTGGTGAGCGGTCAGCGGCCTAGTTGGCTGCACGGGAGGGTGTGTGGCGATTATCGACACTGTGTTCACATGAATTAAGTCAGATAAATACCTTTGAATTCCTTTGAAAATATGTTTTTGCAGATCCGACTAGATAGCTGTCTGATGCCTAACGCAACCCTGCCTGATGCGCTTGCTGGTCAGCATGATACGAACTTCGCACCATCGCGCCGACCGCAGCATGCACAAAGCCCATTTCGCCTGCTTTTTCTTCAAACATCGTGAAGGTGTCCGGGTGCACATAGCGGCGTACTGGTAGATGATCGCCGGTGGGCATCAGGTATTGCCCGATAGTCAGCATATCGACGTCATGCGCGCGTAAGTCGCGCATGACGTCGAGAATTTCTTCATCTGTCTCGCCCAGCCCCACCATCAGACCCGACTTGGTCGGAGTGCCAGGATGCATTTCCTTGAAGCGCTTCAGCAGACTGAGTGAATATGCATAGTCGGAACCCGGGCGGGCCTCCTTGTACAGTCGGGGGACGGTCTCGAGGTTGTGGTTCATCACGTCAGGCGGCGCGGCCTTGAGGATGTCAAGCGCACGATCCATGCGGCCACGAAAATCCGGCGTCAATATCTCGATGCGCGTATCCGGCGACAATTCGCGCACTCTCTGTATGCATTCCACAAAATGGCCAGCACCGCCATCGCGCAAGTCATCACGATCAACCGAGGTGATAACGACATAGGAGAGCTTGAGTGCAGCAATGGTCCGAGCAAGATTTTCGGGTTCTTTCGGATCCAGAGGATCGGGACGGCCATGACCAACATCGCAGAACGGACAGCGTCGCGTGCACTTGTCGCCCATGATCATGAAGGTTGCTGTGCCTTTGCCAAAGCATTCGCCGATGTTGGGGCAAGACGCCTCTTCGCACACGGTGACGAGATTGTTCGAGCGAAGAATGTCTTTGATCTCATAGAAGCGCGTGGTGGGTGACGCAGCTTTGACACGTATCCAGTCGGGTTTGGGCAGCTTTTCTGCAGGCACGATCTTGATCGGTATACGTGCGGTTTTGCCTGCGCCTTTCTGCTTCTCGCTCGGGTTGTACGTTGGGGCGTTCGTGTTGTCGGAGGCCATCGTCAGGTGCTCAGTTGTTTTTGCAGTTGGGTTGCCAGTGCACGTTGTACGTCGGGGAGGGGCGTTACGATGCCCAGTGTGCGCATGTCGATCGTGGCCAGGCCGGGATAACCGCAGGGATTGATCCCTGAGAAAGGTGTCAGATCCATCGCAACATTCAGCGACACGCCGTGATAGGTACAACCGCTTGCGCGTATTTTCAGGCCCAGCGCAGCGATCTTTGCACCTTGGTGCTCGCCGTTGGCAACATAAATCCCCGGCGCGCCCGGCTTGCGCTGAGTCTCGAGATTATACGCTGCGAGGGTATCGATCACGGCCTGTTCGATGCGGGTGACGAAGTCCCGAGGTAACAGCTTGCGCCCTTCGCGGCGCAGATCGAACAACAGGTAAATCACCACCTGACCGGGGCCATGGTAGGTGACCTCGCCGCCGCGATCTGTTGGGATCACGGGTATCTGCTGTGGATTCAGCACGTGCGCGGGGTCTGCGCCCAGCCCTAATGTGAATACCGGCGGATGTTCGACGATCCACAGTTCATCCGGGGTGAGCGCATCGCGCGCGTTAGTAAAGTCGCGCATGGCCGCAAACGTGACCTCGTAATCTTCGGTGCCGCGCTGCCGGATCAGCGTAGTCATCATGCAGGGGTTTACAGCACGATTTTGACCATGGGGTGGGATGACAGCTCGCGATACAGATTATCGAGCTGCTCGCGGCTGGTCGCGCGCACGGTCACGGTCAGTGACAGGTAATTGCCTTTGGTCGAGGGGCGCATGTCCATTTTGCCCGCGTGGAAATCGGGATCATGCAGGCTGACCAGCGCGACCATGGTCTCGGCAAAGCGCTCTTGCATTGCGCCCATGATCTTGATCGGGAAATCGCACGGATACTCGATCAGGCTTTTCTCAGGATTCGGATTCGTCATCACCCTCTCCTTTGGTTCGGGCCGGGCGATCAGAAGGAAATACCTTGCATCACCATCAGCCGTACCGAATCGAAAGCCCTACCAAAGATCGTCGCCTGATTGATCTGTTCCAGCGCTTGCAAAGGAATTTCACTGACAACTTTGTTCTCGGCCATCATTTTCAGTGTGCCTACCCGGCTGTATTGCGGAATTGGCGCTACCAGCGGGTCCGTGCGCTCAACCACGGGCTTTAGTTTGGCGCTGTAGCCGCGCGGCAGGCTGACATACACATCATGATTGAAACCTAGCTTCACATCGCCTTGCGAGCCTTTCCAGACCGAGGATGTCAGTACGGTCTGACCTTTCGAATAAATCTTGAATGAATCAAAATTCATGAAGCCCCAGTTCAGAAGCTTCTGGCTTTCTTGTGCTCGCACGGCATCAGACTCTGTGCCCAGCACGACCGAGATCAGGCGGCGCTCATTGTTGCCATTCGGTCGGCGTGCCGAGGCGATCAGGCAGTAGCCGGCAGCTTGCGTATGGCCGGTCTTCATGCCATCGACCGTCGGATCCAGCCATAGCAATCGGTTGCGATTGGGCTGCGTGATACGGTTATAGGTAAAGCTTTTCGTTGAGTAGATCTTGTAAAACTCGGGAAAATCGGCGATCAGCCGTGACGCCAGCACCGACAGATCGCGCGCAGTCGAATAATTGTTCGGATCGGGCAGACCATGCGGATTCGCGAAGCGGGTATTCTTCAGGCCCATGCGCTGCGCTTCGCGATTCATCAGGTCGGCGAATGCAGGCACATTACCGGCAACGGCTTCGGCCAATGTGACGGCCGCGTCATTACCCGACTGGACAATGAGGCCGTATAGCAGATCATTCACGCGTACAGCGGTATTCGGCTCGATGAACATCTTCGAGCTATCGCCATCGACCTTCCAGGCATTCACCGACACATTGATGGTCTGGTTCAGGTCGAGCTTCTTGTCTCGCACGGCGGAAAACGCGAGGTAGGCCGTCATGATCTTGGTTAGCGAGGCGGGCTCGATGCGCTGATCCGCATCCTGAGAGGCGAGTATCTGGTTGCTGCTCGCATCCAGCAGTAGCCAGGAGCGGGCAGCGATGGTCGGAGGAGGCAGGGTCTGGGCGGCGGCCGCACCCATCATCAGGCAGGCGACACAAGCCGCGAGGAATTTTTTCATTCGTAGCGTGAGGGACAAAAACAGCAGGAAAGTGTGTCTGATTATAGCTGCTGATGTTGTTCAGTGTGACCACAGATCAAGCACCCATTGCTTGATGTGATGAAGCTTTCGGTGAAAAAAATGATCCGCGCCGGGGATCACTACGACGGGTAAGTCTTGCGGCCGCGCCCAGTCGAGCACATCGGCCAGCGGTATTGTCTCATCCTGCTCGCCATGGATCAGCAGCGTGTTTGCGGGAACCTCGGGCAGCGCCCACTTGCCCGCCGCGCAACCGACCAGCACCAGCCGCTCGGCAGGCTGGTGCTGCTGCTCAAGACGCTTCTGTAGCTGCGACTGCACGAGGGTGCCGAATGAAAAACCCGACAGCGCTACGGGCAATCCTGGATATTGCGCGCACATGTGTGCATGCAGCTGCGCCATGTCATCCGTTTCTCCGCGGCCCTCATCGTGCGCGCCGCCTGATTCGCCGACGCCGCGAAAATTCATCCGCACGCTGACATAGCCGAGCGCGATGAACGCCCGTGCCAGCGTCTGGACGACCTTGTTGTCCAGGGTGCCGCCATACAGCGGATGTGGATGCGCAATCAGCGCAATGCCGCGTGGCGCTGCCTCGGCCGGAAGATCAAGTTTGCATTCCAGTGGCCCGGCCGCCCCCGACAGCGTGAATGACTGAGTCTGTGCATTCATGATCGGAGAAATCAGAGAGATCCGAGAGATCAGATCTTGAGCCGCTCGACGACTTTGCCACCGATCAGATGCGTATCAATGATGTCATCGATGTCATGCTGGTCGACATAGGTGTACCAGACACCCTCCGGGTAGACCACCAGTACCGGGCCTTCTTCGCAGCGATCCAGACAACCGGCCTTGTTGATGCGTATCTTGCCGTGGCCATTCATGTTCAGCGCTTTGAGGCGTTTCTTTGCGTATTCCTGGATGCCGGCAGAGCCACGATCATGGCAGCACGGGCGTCCATCCTCGCGCTGGTTGATGCAGACGAATACGTGATGTTGGTAGTAGGGTTGGTCAGTCATGAGATGGCAGTCATGAGATGGCGGGGAGAGAGTTCCCAGAGGCAGGCATCATACACCGACGGCCCGCGCGTTAAACGTCGTGGCGAGCTGCGTGATGAGTTGTGCGATGGCTGCGATGCGTAAGAAACCAGAGCGCGAACAGCGGCCAGGTCAGTGACAGGAAATGCGCAGCGCCGTTGAAATTCAGGAAACGGCCCTGCACCCATTCCTGCAGCGTTGACATGAAGTAGGGATTGGCGGGCATGATGTTCATCACCGCCAACCCGAGCGCCAGCGTGAAAATCGCCGCGCGACGTTGCGCAAGCGGTGGCGCGAACGAGAGCCCGGTCAGCATCACCACGCCGATCAGCAGACCACTGGTAGCGCTGGGTGTGAGCCAGCCTAATGCGTCGTCGGGGTCAAACAGGAGCGCGTGCGCCAGGGTCTTGATGCTGAGCGCTGCCATCAGCAGCATGATTGCCAGCATGGTTTTCGGTGCGTGGCGGCGCGTCTGGCAGAGCAAGGTGAGCACCGCGCCGGTCATGCCACAGGCAGTGACGATCACTTCCGCCGGAAAATAATGCTCGATGCCCGATCCGAGTTCGGCCCACAGCCACTGGCTGAGGTCAATCGGCGCCTCCAGCCAGTCCGACATCCAACGCGATACCGTTCCCAGTAACTGCCCATGACCAAACAGATAAGGTTGCGGGAAAATCTGTGCGAGCGGCCACATCGACACGACAATCAACCCAAGACTGGCTTGTTCGGAAAACCATGCGCGGCGCAGCTCGCGCAGACGACTCTGCTCCAGCACTGGCGAACGCATCGCTTCGCCGACGAGGGCGCCGATCAGCATGCCGCTGCCGTTCGTCATCAGATCAAGATTGCTCGGAACGCGGGATGGAAGATAGCTTTGCACTGCCTCGAGCAGCATCGCCAGTACGATGCCCGCCATGCTGGCAGCAGTGACCGCCTGTGCGCCGCGCAGTCGTGGGTACATCGCCAGCACCGCTAGTGCGCCCAGTGGCACATAGCCGATCACATTGACTGCCAGGTCGAATCCTGTCCAGTAGTGCGGCATCTGTTCACTGAGGTAAGACCATGGCAGCAGACCATTGTCATGCCATCCGGAAAACGGAAAGCAACTGGCGTAAACGACCAGCATCGTATAGAACACGAGCGCTACGCGCACCGACGCTGACGCCGTGCGGTCGGCTTTGAAGGCGGATGCAGGTTCGTCTGCTCGTGGCGTAAAAGGCATCGACATGACGGCAAGTGTAGGTGAGTTTTATCGCAGCGTCACCCGTGCTGCCGATACAATGCGCGCATGATGCCACTGCTGAATGCCGATCAGATTGCCGGACGCGCACGCGCTGCGCAGCAGGGAATGATTATTGAGGTGATCAGCTCCCTGCCTTCCACCAATACCGAACTTCGTGCACGGATTGCTCGTCTTTCTGGGCCGATGCTGCTGGCCGCCGAAGTCCAGACCGCGGGGCGCGGACGCCTGGGCCGGCAGTGGCACTCCGCGCCCGGCGACAGTTTGTGTTTTTCGCTTGCCTGGCCGTTTCAGGGCCCGCTATCTCGGCTGACTGGCTTGTCGCTGATGATCGGTGCCGTGGTCGCCGAAACGCTGCGCAGGATGGACTGGCCGGTGCAAGTGAAATGGCCGAATGATCTCCTGCTTGACGGCGCAAAACTCGGCGGGATTCTGATTGATACGGCACAGCGTTCGGCAGCGCCCGGGCTGTGGGCCGTGATCGGCATTGGATTGAACGTAAGACCAAATCAGGCGCGCGATCAGGCGCTGGGTCATGCCGCCGCGTCACTGCAGTCCGCGTCAGATAATCAGTCGGCACCCATCGATCGCAATGATTTGCTCGCCAGATTGACCGATGCGCTCTGTGATGCGCTGGAAGTCTTTGATCTCGACGGCTTGTCTCCATTTATTGGTCGGTGGCATGCGCTGCACCGGTACCAGAATCAGGCAGTGCGCCTGAGCGAGCAGGCGCTGATCCTGCATGAGGGCATCGCGCGCGGCATTGACGGTGCTGGCCGCTTGCTGCTCGATACGGCGGCCGGTCGCATCGCCGTCACCGCGGGTGACGTGTCGCTGCGACCTACCGATCCGCCGGTATCACACGGGGGTGCGCATGCTGCTGGTTGACGCAGGCAATACGCGTATCAAGTGGGCGCTGACCTCACCAGGCGAGATGCCGGGGGCGTGGCAGGCCTGCGGCAGTGTCGCGCACAGCGAGCATCATGCGCTGGAGGCTGCGTGGGCCAGCCTGTCATTGAGCAAGGTACTGGTCTCGAACGTTGCTGGCGAGGCGCTGGGCGCCCTGCTGCGGGCGAAACTTCAGCAGCGCGGCGTGCGGGATTCGGAGGTTCGTTGGTTTCGAGCGCAGCCGGAATGCGCCGGTGTGAAGAATGATTATGCGCAGCCGGAGCAGCTGGGCAGCGATCGGTTCGCATCACTGATTGGCGCGCGCCATCGCTTTCCCGGTGAACGACTGCTGGTCGTTACCTGCGGCACGGCCACGACCATTGATGCGCTCGAAGCCGATGGTCACTTCATCGGCGGGATGATCGTACCCGGGCTGGGAACGATGGCGAAATCACTGGCGATCAATACCGCATTGCTACCCGCTGTCGAGGCCGCGAAGCGCGAGCGCGTGTTTGCCGACAATACGCAGGAGGCCATTATCAGTGGCTGTCTGGCCGCGCAAGTGGGTGCGATCGCGCAGGCCATGGCGCAGCGGCATGACCCCGCCGCGCGCTGCGTGATTTCCGGCGGCGCCGCGCCCTACATCGTGCCGCATTTGCCCTTCCCCGCTGACGCAGTGGATAATCTGGTGCTGCTGGGCTTGCATGCCTCTGTCGCGGGAGCTTCCTGATGGCGATCTTCAGGTTTTTATTCTGGTTGTTGTTGTTGTCCAATCTGGTGCTGCTGACCCTGATACCGGGCCCGCTGCCGGGCTTTTCGTCGCTGGAGCCCGAGCGACTCACGCAGCAGCTCAAGCCCGAGAGCATTCGGCTGTTATCGAACCCGCTGACCAACGCATCGGCGCCGGCAGCGCCTGCTCCAGCCTGTACCGAGATCGGTGATTTCAACAGCGCGATGGCCTCCAAATTCGAAGCGCGGCTGGCTCGGCTGAAGCTTCCCGCGTTGCCAACCAAACAGATGGTGCAGCCTCCGACGGCCAGTCTGGTGTTCATTCCGCCGCAGCCCGACGAGGCGAGTGCCAACCGCCGGCTTGCGCAATTGCGCGCGCAGGGATTCCATGATGTCTCCGTGGTGAAAGAGCCGCTGTCTCGACGATGGGGAATCTCGGTCGGATTGTTCAGCAGCGGTGAGCTGGCGCTGGCGCAACTGGAGAGCCTGAAAAAAGCAGGCATCTCCGATGCGCGCATCGAGGAGCATCCGCTCAACTCAGCGCGCTATGCCTACCGGCTGCAGGGCTTGGCGGCGGATGACAAGCCCGAGCTCAAGGCGATGCTGCCTGATTTCCCGGGTGCCGCCATCCGCAGTTGCGCCACGCCTTGATGCGGCAAGCGTCACGGCGGGAGCAATCCCGCCCCTCGTGCGATCGTCTGCAGGCAATCCGGGCAGAAGCAGGCGCTGCCATCGCCGCCAGCATCGGCGAGCGCTGAAGTGGGGATCACTGGCACCGTGGTGCACCAGCAGGCCTGACCGTTCTCGCCATCGGCCATCGCGCAGTGGAATGATTTTCCGCATTTGACGCATTCACTCATCGCATTCCCTCTACTCATCTCTTTCGTCAGGCCGCGTGCGGCGCTGCCAGTACCTTGCCATCGAGCTCACGAGACGGGCTCGTAGACATGCACGGGGCAGGATTTGCGCGAGGCTAACGCTGTCTACTGCGAAAAGCAAATGGACTTGTAAGTGATCAAAGCACAGAAGCCGCCGCATTTGGCTGTAAAATTCTTCTGACTATTGTTTTCACTTTCGCCCCGCCGCCGTCACCGTAATGTCCATCACCACCATCGCTCCCGAGATCAAGGCCGAGATTCTGGCCGAGGCGCTGCCGTATATTCGCAAATTTCATGGCAAGACCATCGTCGTCAAATATGGTGGCAACGCCATGACGGAAGAGCGCCTCAAGCATGGCTTCGCACGCGATGTGATCCTGCTCAAACTGGTCGGCATGAATCCTGTCGTCGTACATGGCGGCGGCCCGCAGATCGACAATGCGCTGAAAAAAATCGGCAAGCAAGGCAGTTTCGTGCAGGGCATGCGCATCACCGATGAAGAGACGATGGAAGTCGTCGAATGGGTGCTGGGTGGCGAGGTGCAGCAGGACATCGTTATGCTGATCAATCATTACGGTGGTCAGGCCGTTGGTCTGACGGGCAAGGATGGCGGCCTGATACGCGCGCGCAAGATGCAGATGCCGGACAAGGAGCACCCCGGCGAATTTCTCGATATCGGTTTTGTCGGCGAGATCGAAGCGATCAACCCAGCAGTCGTGAAGGCGCTTCAGGACGACGCCTTTATCCCCATTATTTCGCCCATCGGTTTTGGCGAGGATGGTCAGGCTTACAACATCAATGCCGATCTGGTCGCCGGTAAAATCGCCGAGATCCTGCGCGCCGAAAAGCTGATCATGATGACCAATATCCCAGGTGTGATGGACAAGAACGGCAAACTGCTGACTAACTTATCCGCGCGCGAGATCGACGAGATGTTCGAGGACGGCACCATCTCCGGTGGCATGCTACCCAAGATCTCGTCCGCGCTGGATGCGGCAAAATCGGGAGTCAACACCGTGCATATCATCGACGGTCGTATCGAGCACTCGCTGCTGCTGGAAGTGCTGACTGAGCAGGCATTTGGCACAATGATCCGCTCCCACTGATCTCTGTCCGGCGAGCTACTGCGCGTCCCACTCATGCGCTTGTGATGCTCGTCGCACCCTTGGACGACTGCGCTTCTTGGCAGAAAATCAAGCCGCTCGCCACGCGTGCCGGGCGATGCTCAAACCGATTTTGATGATATGGCGACATCCAAGAATCTTGTCTGGCTGTTCGACCTCGACAACACGCTGCATGACGCGTCGCATGCGATTTTCCCGGCGATTAACCGAAACATGAACGCGCTGATTGCGCGCGTTCTCGAATCCGAGGCGCGGCCGTCGCATCCCGACGCGGTCAACGCAGTACGCATCGCCTACTGGCAGCGATATGGCGCCACGCTGCTAGGCATGATGCGGCATCATGCAGTGCGCTCGGAAGATTTTTTGCGCGATGCGCACCAGTTCGAGAATCTGTCGGCGATGATCCGCGCTGAGCGCGGTACGGGGCGCATGCTCAGGCGGCTCCCGGGGCGCAAGATCCTGCTGACCAATGCGCCAGCCAGTTATGCGCATCATGTGCTGCGCCATCTGGGGCTGCACCGGCACTTCGCCGATCATCTGCCCATCGAATCCATGGTCGTGCACCGGCAATTGCGGCCCAAGCCTTCTCGGCTCTTGCTGCGCAAGCTACTGGCGCGCGAGGGCTTGTCGGCCCGGCGCTGCGTGCTGGTCGAGGATACGCTGGACAACCTGAAGTCGGCGCGTTCGTTGGGCTTGAGGACGGTTTGGTTGACCGGCTATCTGCCTGCCCGCACGGGCCGGCCTTCTTTCGTGGACATCAGAGTGAAATCCCTCAGTCAGCTGCCCCGGCGACTGTCCCGGCTGGCTCACCGCTGAACCATCTCGCCATTTAGCAAGACAGCCCCAGTCTGGGTTACATTACATCAGGCATCCACCTTTCCCGGCGCGCGATCAGGCCGGGCTGCTGAACCGATTGCTCGACCGAGAACAACCATGGCCAACATGAAACCGGGTGAACGCAAGCTGCAAATACTGCAGGCACTCGCGCAGATGCTGGAAAGCCCCAGGGGCGAGAAGATCACCACGGCAGCGCTCGCCGCCCGGCTAGACGTGTCCGAGGCGGCGCTGTATCGCCATTTCGCCAGCAAGGCGCAGATGTATGAGGGCCTGATCGAGTTTATCGAGACCACCATCTTCACCCTGATCAATCAGATCACTGGTCAGGAAGAGAATGGCCGTGCTCAAGCACTGAGCATCGCGGGCATTCTGCTCGACTTCGCCGAGCAGAATGCGGGCATGACCAAGGTATTGATCGGAGACGTGCTGGTCAATGAAGATGAGCGTCTTCAGGCGAGGATGAACCAGTTCGTCGAGCGCGTCGAGCTCGCTCTGCGGCAAGCCTGGAAGCTGGCCGCGACACAGGGCGCGATACCGGATTCAGAGAGCGCTGCGCGTGCCGGCATCATGATGGCCTTCGTGATCGGCCGCTGGCACCGTTTTGCCAAGAGCGGCTTTCAGCAGAGCCCAGCCGAGGGCGCGATGCTGATGCTGAGCCTGCTTGCGGACTGAGCAGGCGGCGGTTATTTTTTCCCGCATACTGCGCAATCCATGCTGCGCTTCGTCCGAATGCTGGTCCATTCCATGCTGCGCGCATCCAGCAGCAGCAGACGGTCGGCCAGCGAATCGCCGATGCCGGCCACTAGCTTCAGCGCTTCTGCTGCTTGCATCGTGCCGATGATGCCGACCAGCGGCGCGAACACGCCCATGGTCGAACAGGCTACCTCCTCGAACTGCTGATCTGGCGGGAACAGACACGCGTAGCAGGCGGTCTTGCCGGATCGTGGGTCGAACACTGCCACCTGTCCATCCATGCGTATCGCCGCGCCGGACACCAGCGGCACCTGTGCCGTTACACATGCGCGGTTGATCGCATGACGGGTCGCGAAATTGTCAGTGCAATCGAGTACTACCGTCGCCGATGAGACCAGTGCTTGTAATCGATCACCATCCGCGCGCTCGCAGAGCGCGATCACGCTCACGTCAGGATTGATCTGCTGTAGCGCCTGCTTTGCGGACTCGGCCTTGGGCTGTCCCACGCGCGACGTGGTATGCACGATTTGCCGCTGCAGGTTGGTCAGGTCGACCTCGTCATGATCCACCAGCGTGATCTTGCCGATGCCGGCGGACGCCAGATACAGCGCGACCGGCGATCCCAGTCCGCCAGCCCCGATCACCAGCGCATGCGCCGCCAGCAGTTTTTCCTGTCCGTCGATGCCGATGTCGTCGAGCAGGATATGGCGCGAATAGCGCTGCAGTTGCTGGTCGTTCATTCGACGTTGGGTCGTATGGAGGTTGGAATGAAAACGGCCGCAGCGAGGCGGCCGTCGTGGTGTTCAGTGGCGCTTACTTCTTCTCGCCATTGCCATCCGGGTTGTTGATAGTCGATTCTTTTTTGCTTTCGACTTTCGCTGTCTTCGACAACTGCACCGGCTGACCCTTCAGATGATTGAGCGCCTGCGCCAACTGGAAGTCTTCCTTGCTGCCGTATTCGAGCGGCTTGCGCTTTTTCTCGAGCGCTGCGAGGCGCTTCTGCTCTTCCAGTTCGTCGACGATGTTCGCGCCATTGCCAGCGTCTTTGTCTTTGTCGTTCGAGAGGTGCTTCTGAAGGTCGGACTCGCGCAGGCGCAGTCCGTTCAGTCCATCGCCATCGGCGTATTCATCGACCAGCAGATCGGGAACGATGCCCTTGGCCTGGATCGAGCGGCCGTTCGGCGTGTAGTAGCGCGCGGTGGTCAGCTTGACCGCGGTGTCAGCAGAGAGCTGACGTATGGTCTGTACCGAACCCTTGCCGAAGGTCTGTGTGCCCATGATGGTCGCGCGCTTGTAATCCTGAAGTGCGCCAGCAACGATTTCGGAGGCTGACGCCGAGCCCGAGTTCACCAGCACCACCATCTTGACCTTCTTGACGGCCTCAGGCACGCGCGACAGCGGGTCGCCACCAACACGGTTGGCGTAGTACTCGCGGCGCGCGTAGTAAGTCGCCTTGGAATCCGGCAGCTGACCATTGGTGGAGACGACCGACACGTCCTTGGGCAGGAAAGCGGCCGAGACGCCGATCGCGCCCGGCAGCACACCACCCGGATCGTTGCGCAGGTCGAGCACCAATCCTTTCAGGTGCGAATCCTGCTGGTACAGCTGGGTGATTTTCTTTGCAAGATCTTCGACCGTCGGTTCCTGGAACTGCGACACCCGGATCCAGCCATAGCCGGGCTCGACGATCTTGCCCTTGACGCTTTGCACGCGGATTTCCTGGCGCACGATCGTGATCAGCAGAGGTTTGTCCTCATCCTTGCGCGCGACGGTGAGCGTGATCTTGGTGTTGGGCTCGCCGCGCATGCGCTTGACGGCTTCGTCCAGCGTCATACCCTTGACTGGCGTGCTGTCGAGGCGGGTGATCAGGTCACCGGCTTTCAATCCGGCCTTGTACGCAGGCGAATCTTCGATTGGCGCGATGACTTTTACGTAACCATCTTCCATGCCGACCTCGATGCCGAGCCCGACGAATTTGCCCTGTGTGCCCTCGCGCAGCTCTTTGAAGGCTTTTTTGTCCAGATAGGCGGAGTGTGGATCGAGCGAGGCGACCATGCCCGAGATGGCTTCGGTCAGCAGCTTTTTGTCTTCGACCGGCTCGACATAGTCGGACTTGATCAGGCCGAACACATCGGCGAGCTGGCGCAGCTCTTCGACGGGCAGCGGCGCGCCTGCATTACGCTGGGCCAGGGCGTCAAATTGCATGGAGCCGGCGATGCCGGCGACCAGACCCAGCCCAATCAGTCCAAAATTCTTCAGTCTGTTACCCATGTCTCACCTGTTGATCCAACCCGCGGGGTCGAGTGCTCGCCCCTGAAAACGGAGCTCAAAGTATAAACCTGATTGTTCATTGCCGCCGCTATTACCGACGGTAGCGATCGCGTCTCCTGACTTGAGCTTGTCGCCCGGGCGTCGCAGCAGCGCCTGGTTGTTGCCATAGATGCTGATGTACTGCCCGCCATGGTCGACGATCAGCAGGTTGCCAAAACCGCGCATCCAGTCCGCAAAGATCACTTCGCCCGCGGCCACCGCTTTTACCTCAGCGCCCTCGGCCGCTTTGATAAACAGACCTTTCCAGCTCGGGCCATCGGCTCGGTGCGCGCCAAAACTGGCCAGCAGCTCACCTTTTACCGGCATCCTCAGCTTGCCTTTGAGGCTGGCAAACGCGCCGCTATCCTGGGCCGTTGAGGGTGCGGGCGCAGTACGCTCGGGTTCTGGCTCGCGTGGCGCGGCCGTGCCGCCGGGCTTGTCGCTGCTCGTCTCGGCCTTCTTCTCTGCGACCTTGTCGGAGCGCTTCTCGGGAGCGCGTGACCTCGCGGCGAGTTTTTCGCGCTCGCGCGCCTCTGTTTTCGCGCGCCGCCGGGCCTCCTCTTCCTCGGCCTTGCGCTGCTGTGCGATCAGGGTTGACAGCTTATCGACCAGCGCGCCGAGGCGCTCATCATCGCGCACGAGATTTCCTGCCTCTTTGCGCTGCTGGCTCAGTTTGTCCGACAGCTGAGCCAGCAGCTGCTTGCGCTTGTTTTTTTCTTTTTCAAGCAGCGCCTTTTGTTCGCGCTGCTCATCGGCGATATCCTGTAGCGCGTTACGCGCTTCTTCTGCTTCCTGACGGTTGGCTTCGATCGCGGCGAGGTTTTGCTGTAATTCGTCGATAGCCTTCATCTGTTCGGCAGAGATATAGCCGAGGTAGCGCAGCTCGCGCGCGATGCGGTTCGGGTTGTCCCCGGATAGCAGCAGGCGAATGCGGTCATCGTGAGCATTCGCGTATTGCTCGCGCAGCATGCGCGCCAGCCGCTCGCGTTGCTGGCGCACGGCGTTCTCCAGCGTTTCCTGGCTGACAGAGAGTTTGGCAAGCCGGCGTTGCGTGCGCTCCTGCTCGGCGTCCAGCTCGCGCAGCTTACGGTTGGCGGTCGAGATGCCCGCCTCAGAGGTCGCCAGCGCATCGGCGGCATGTCCACGGGCTTTCTCGGTGCGGACGATGTCTTCCTTCAGCTCGCCGAGTTTTTTGCGCAACTCTGCACGCTCTTCTTCGGCCGCCTGCTTTTGCCGCGCTCGCTCGGCGGATTTGACCAAGGTCTGTGCATGGGCGAGCGACAACAAGCCCGCTAAGGCGCAGGTAGCCAACAGTGCTCGGACCGACCTCCCGTTCAGTGACATGCCTTATTTGGCCCTGCCCTGGTTGGCGACAGCTTTGATGGCCGCGTCGATGTCGGCGGCGTCCCCGAGGTAGTAGCTGCGGACGGGCTTGAGGTCGGCATCCAGCTCATACACCAGCGGCTGGCCATTCGGGATATTCAGCCCGACGATGTCCTGATCTGAGATACCGTCCAGGTATTTGATCAGTGCGCGCAGGCTATTGCCATGGGCCGAGATCAAGATCTGCCGGCCGGCACGGATTGCGGGCG
This sequence comes from Pseudomonadota bacterium, assembly GCA_041182625.1. Lineage (GTDB taxonomy): Bacteria > Pseudomonadota > Gammaproteobacteria > Burkholderiales > Burkholderiaceae_D > Pernthalerella. The sequence continues at coordinate 81,945 of JBEGNF010000001.1, forward strand.
CGATGGATTCATTCCAGACAGGCAGCACGCGGGCGACGGTATCTTTCAGGCACTCGGTCAGCGGGATCTGGTGGCGTTTCAGGTCGGCGTAGCGTGGATCATTGAACGAAGCGCGCGGATCGGAAGGCTCAAGCGGTAAAGGTGGAATGTCGTAGCTGCGACGCCAGAGAAGCACTTGCTCATCGCCATACTGCGCGGCGGTCTCCGCCTTGTTCAGGCCCTGCAGCGCGCCGTAGTGGCGCTCGTTCAGGCGCCAGTCGTGCATGGTTGGCAGCCACATCAGGTCCATTTCATCGAGCGTGACCCACAGTGTGCGGATCGCGCGCTTCAGCACCGAGGTATAGGTGAGGTCGAAACTGAAACCGGCTTCCTTCAGCCATCGACCGGCATGACGGGCTTGTTCAATACCTTTTTCGGTGAGGTCAACGTCGGCCCATCCGGTAAAACGATTTTCGCGATTCCAGATGGACTCGCCGTGGCGCATCAAGACAATTTTGTACATGGAGACTGAAAATGAGCGGAGATGAGGGAAAAAGACGTCAGGGCATGTCAAAGGACCGCAAGGACCGCTGAATGATTTGAGTCTTCTATTTTATAATGCCGGGCTTGTTGAAAACGATGGGATCGTCGTGAAATTCTTGATTGACAATATCTGGCTCATCCTGATAGCGCTGGTATCGGGAGGCGCGCTGGCCTGGCCTGCACTCACCCGTGGCAAAAACACGCTGACCACGCTGCAGGCGGTGCAACTGCTCAATAAGAGCAAGGTCAGTATCATCGATGTGCGAACCCCCGATGAATTCAAGGGCGGTCATCTGCGTCATTCCAAGAATATTCCGGTCGCCGAGCTGGACAAGCGCATCGCCGAGCTGGACAAGGGACAGACCGTGCTGCTGGTCTGTCAGACTGGGCCGCGTGCGAACCGCGCCGCGTCCGAACTCAGGCGCGCAGGTTTTGGTGAAGTCTATGTGCTCAGCGGTGGCTATGCCGAGTGGCAGTCTCAGGGATTGCCCACCGCCGCCTGAGATCGCGTACAGTTAACTGATTCATCCTCGAAGGGAGCATCCGGCAATGAGCGCCAGAGTACTCATGTACACCACTGCAGTCTGCCCTTACTGCAACATGGCCGAGCGTTTGCTGAAATCCAAAGGCATCGAAGCGATCGAAAAGATACGCGTCGATCTCGAACCTGAGCAGCGGATCGCGATGATGGAAAAGACCGGTCGTCGTACCGTGCCGCAGATTTACATCGGCGACACCCATGTCGGCGGCTTTGACGATTTGTCTGCGCTGGATCGCGAAGGCAGGCTTGACCCCTTACTGCAGGGCGCTTGAGCCAACAGTGCTTCTGCTGAATTTTCACCCACTGACGAAAGAGCTTCATGTCCGAACTACAAAACCAGCCCGGCGCGGATCAGCCGATCTTCAACATCCAGCGCATCTACCTGAAAGACCTGTCGCTGGAGCAGCCGAACTCGCCGGCCATCTTCCTCGAACAAGAGGGCCCGGGCATGGAAGTAGCCATCGATATCGGTGCCGAAAAGCTGGCCGACGGCATTCATGAAGCAACGATCACTGTGACCGTCACCGCAAAAATCCGTGACAAGGTAGCCTTCCTCGTCGAGTGCAAGCAGGCGGGTATTTTCGAGGCGCGCAACATCCCGGAAGACCAGATGGATCCCTTGCTCGGCATCGCCTGCCCGAACATTCTCTATCCTTACCTGCGCTCGAACATTGCCGACATGGTGACCCGCGCCGGTTTCCCGCCCATTCATCTGAACGAGATCAACTTCGAGGCCTTTTATCACCAACGCAAGCAGGCGCTGGCCGAGGCATCGAACGTTCAGCACTAACACTCATGCGCCGCGCACGTCATCTGGCCCTGCCCGCCGTGCTCTGGCTTGCAGCGGCAAGCGGCGCTGCCGCGGCAGATTTCAAGTCGGTGGGCCCCGGCCCGGCGATCATGTATGACGCACCCGCGCAGAAATCGCGCAAGCTGTACGTGGCCCCGGCCGGCATGCCGGTCGAGATCGTGTTCGCGAATGGTGACTGGACGCGTGTGCGCGATGCTGCCGGCGATCTGAGCTGGATGGAGACCCGGTTTCTCAGTCCACGCCGGACTTTCGTCGTCGAGGTCGCTCAGCTGACGGCGCGGTCTGCGGCGAATGACAATGCGCCTGCTGTCTTTACGGCCGCCAAGGGTGTGCTGCTTGAGCTGGCCGAACCGATCAGCTCCGCATGGATCAAGGTCAAGCATCGCGATGGCGAGACGGGCTTTGTCAAGGCCTCCGAGGTCTGGGGCGACTAAACGCAGCGCCGCCCTTCCTATCCTCATTCAATCCCCACGATGAATATCACTTTGCTCGGTGCCGGCGCCTGGGGCACCGCGCTCGCGATCGCGCTGTCCCGCCGGCATCCGGTCATGCTCTGGAGCCGCGACGCGCAAGCCGTTGAGGCGATGCGCGGCGAGCGCCAGAATGTGCGCTATTTGCCCGGCATGATGTTTCCCGAGGCGTTGCGCGTCAGTGCCGATCTGCATGAAGGGGTCGCGCATGCGAAGGGCGGCTTACTGATCGTCGCTAGCTCTGTGGCTGGGCTGCGCCCGCTGGCCAGCCTGCTGGCAGCGCACGATGTAGATAACCTGGTCTGGCTGTGCAAAGGCTTCGAAGAAGGCACAGCGCTGCTGCCGCATCAGGTCGTGCAGCACGTGCTCGGTCGCGAGCTGCACGCCGGCGCACTCTCGGGCCCCTCCTTTGCGCAGGAAGTCGCGCGGGGTCTGCCCTGTGCGCTCACTATCGGCTCGCACAGCAAGATTTTGCGCGAACAAGTCGTCAGCGCGGTGCACGGCGGCAGCATTCGCGTGTATTCGACGGATGACATCATTGGTGTCGAGGTGGGTGGCGCGGTCAAAAATATTCTCGCCATAGCGACCGGGATTGCCGACGGGCTTGGGCTGGGTATGAATGCACGTGCCGCACTGATCACGCGCGGACTCGCCGAGATCACGCGACTCGGCACCGCGCTTGGTGGTCGGATGGAAACCTTCATGGGATTGACCGGGGTCGGCGACCTGATACTCACCTGCACGGGCGATCTGTCGCGCAATCGTCAGGTCGGTCTGCGGCTGGCTGCTGGCCAATCGCTGCCGTCCGTCATTGAACAGCTCGGGCATGTCGCTGAAGGTGTGCGCTGCGTGCAGGCGGTGAAGACACTGGCTGAGCAACACGTTATCGACATGCCCATCGTTGACGCCGTGGCGCGTGTGTTGTTCGATGCGGAAACCCCTGCAAAAGCCATCGAGCAATTACTCGCTCGCGAAGCGCGCGCCGAGCACTGATCACATCAGGGTTTGCCGGCGAGCATCAGCAATGCCGAGCTCGTCTGACGCGAATCACGCCCATTGATGTTGCATGGGGCAAGGGCATCAATGATCTGGCAAGTCCAGAGGAACAGTCTCAGCACCTTTGACCGGCATCGCAGTGGACAATTCCCGCTGCTGAATAATCACGGCTCGACAGCTATGCAGACCTTGGCACTTTTTTCCTGCCATGAAGTCATAGTCCGGCTACCTGTGCAGTGAACTGATCCATGCCCATCCTTGTCTTATTTCTCTCTCGGCAGCGCAGATCATGCGCGCACGGCTTTACGCTGATCGAAATCATGGTGGTAGTCGTCATCATGGGCGTGCTGGCCGCGTTGCTGGTGCCACGTCTGATGGGTCGCACTGACGATGCGCGCATCATCGCAGCCAAACAGGATATTGCCACCTTGATGCAGGCGCTCAAGCTCTACCGCTTGGACAATCAGCGCTACCCGACTAATGAACAGGGCTTGCAGGCACTCATCAGCAAACCCTCTGGCGGCCCGGCGCCACCGAACTGGAAGGCTGGAGGCTATCTCGACCGGCTCAACAAAGATCCTTGGGGTAATCCCTATGAGTATCGGTCGCCTGGCTCGCACGGAGAAGTCGATGTGTATTCCTTTGGCGCGGATGGCAAGCCGGGTGGGACAGGGAATGATGCCGATATTGGCTCCTGGTCGGACTGAAGGTTTTCATCGCTCGGGATTCACACTGCTCGAGCTGCTGGTGGTGCTGGTGATCGCCGGCATCTTGCTGGGCGCAGTGGCGCTGAATGCGATGCCCGGCGATCGTCAATGGCTGCAGCGCGAGGCGCAACGCATTGCGCTGCTGCTACAGATGGCGCGCGATGAAGCTATCGTTCGCAACCAGCCTGTCGCATTTGAGGCCGATAACTATCGCTACCGTTTCTTGATCCGGCAGGACGACACATGGCGGGCACTCACCGATGATCCGATGTGGCGCGAGCGCGAGTTCAGCCGCGCACCGGTACAGCTGAGTTTGTCACCTGCTGCGAGCCAGCGCCTGCCGGTGCGTATCAGTTTTGGTCGCGAGCCCGTTGACAAGACATTTGTCCTCACGCTCATGCTGGCTGAACAAAGCATCTCTGTGCGGGCCGATGGGCTGGGAAATTTTCAGGTGAAATGACCCCTTCGATACATTTATTCTCGCGCAAAGGAGCAAGAAGGGGCGGTTTGATGCCAGGCTTCACCTTGCTCGAAGTACTCGTCGCGCTGGTCATCATTGGCACCGCACTCGCTGCCAGTCTGCGCTCAGTGGCCAGCCTGACACAAAACAGTCAGGACTTGCGCGCCGCGATGATGGCCACTTGGTCAGCAGAAAACCGACTTACGCAGATACGGCTGTCGCAAGAATGGCCGCCGCTTGGACGTCGCAGCTTTGTCTGTGCACAGGCTGAGCTGCCTTTGCGCTGTGATGAGCAGATTAACCCCACACCCAATCCCGCGTTCAGGCGGGTCGAGGTAATGGTCATTGATGAGCGCACGCCGACACACAAGATCATCACACTGTCACAGATCGTCTCGAATGCTGTGTGATACGCAGGTCGCCCGAGGCACAGGATTCACGCTGATCGAGCTGCTGGTCGCGATCAGCGTACTCGGCTTCATCGCCGTGCTGGGCTGGCGCGGGTTGGACAGTATCACACGTACCCGCGAGATACTCAGTCGCGAGCTGGAGCAGGCGCGCGGGTTGCAGATTGCGCTCGCACAGTGGCAGACCGATTGTGCAAATGTCGTCAATGCGGATGCGCTGGACGGGCGAGCGCCGCTGGTCATTGAGGGCGCGCGGATGACGCTTGCGCGTCGTGTTCAGGCAGAAGCGCAGCCCGGCGCATTGCAGCTAGTCACTTGGCGTGTGCGCGACGGTATCTTGTCGCGCGAGGAGTCGCCGCCCACGCGCGATCTCTCAGCGCTCGATGTGTGGTGGCAGACAGCGCAGAGCGGAAGCGTGCCCGGCATTCGGCTGCAACAAGGCGTGCGCTCGCTGGCATTGCGCGTCTGGACTAATGACGGACGCGGCTGGCGCCGTTGGGAGCCCGGCAACAGCACGCTGACGTCACGTGCTGCGCTGATGAATCCGCAGGCGGGCAGCACCTCAACGCAGATCCTCTGGCGCGGCGTCGAAGTATCATTGCAGCTCGAAGACCGGCCGGCGCCCTTGCAGAAAATTTTCATGCTGGGGTCGATGTGAGGTATCAGCATATCAAGCAGCAGCGCGGCGTCGCCGTCGTCACGGCGATGCTGCTCACCACGCTCGCCATCACCCTCGTTGCCAGCTTGTTCTGGCAGCAGCAGGTACAGGTACGTTCCATCGACAATCAGCGGCTGCAATTGCAAAAGCAATGGGTGCTGCGTGGCGCGCTCGACTGGGCCAGACTGATTCTGCGCGAGGACAGCAAGTATTCGGCAATCGATGATCTGACAGAACCCTGGGCAGTGCCCTTGTCCGAGACCCGGCTGGATCGCTATGTCGAATCGGCTGCGCTGCGCGGCGAATCGACCACCGCCGTGCTGTCCGGCGTGATTCAGGATGCGCAAGCCAGACTCAACCTGAGCGCGCTCGCCAGTCATGGCGAAATCAATCCGCAAGAAGTCGCCGCATTTGAAAAGCTACTCAGTTTTTTCAGACAAGATCCCGGGCTTGCACGGGCGGCGGCGCAGGCGATTGCGCAGAGCCAGCGGCATGCCGATGCCGGATCAGGCAGTGCGAGAATGATCGGCTTTATCCAGATAGACGATCTGCTAGCCGTGCCCGGTGTCACGCCGGCCGTGCTGAATGCGATTCGCAATAACATCATTTTTCTGCCGCGCGCCACGCCGGTCAATGCGAACACCGCGACGGCGGAGGTGCTGGCCGCGCGGCTGCCGCAGTTGTCGCTGGCAGATGCGAACACCCTCATCACCTACCGGCGCAACGCGAGTTTTCGTGATCTGCCCGAGATTTCCGCGCGGCTGCCGGGCAAACCGGATATCGACCCTGCGTTGCTGTCTGTGGCCAGCAGTTACTTTCTCGTGAATGGCCGTGTCGCCATTCGTCAGGCCGGACTGCAAGTGCAAGGTCTGGTTGAGCGCAGCGGTGCCGCTACGCATCTGTTGTGGCTGAACCAGACATGAGCGCAACACGCACGGCAGTACCGGGTACGACCACCGCGCTCTACCTGCGCTTGCCTGCGCGCGCTGACGTGTCCGCAACGACAGACATCAACTCACTCGCATTACCGTTTGCGCTCGCCGTGCGCGGCCGGGTGCGCGAGCAAGGCAATGCTCGCCTCGATGCACTGTCAGAAGCCATCCGCCATTCGCAGCGCGTCGTGCTGTTGTTTTCCGCCAGCGATGTCACGCTGATGCGCATTGCCGTGCCGCCGATTCCCGCGCATCGCCTCAGCCAAGCGCTGCCCGCCCTGGTCGAGGATCGCATCATTGGCGACCCGGCAGATTGCGTACTGGCAGCCGGACCAGCCGGCGACGGACTACGAACCGTGGCGGTGATTGACAGGACTTGGCTTGAGCACTGGGTAACGCCGGTGCGCCATCTTGGCGCGCGGCGCTTGTCCGCAGTGCCGCTGCAGCTTTGTCTGCCGCCATCGAAGGGGCAGCTCGTCGCCTGGCTGTTCGATTTTCCTTATGTGCCGCAGCCCTCGCACGAACTAGTCATTCGCACCGGCGACGCCGAGGGTGCAGGCTTGCCGCTGGGCACGGTCGATAGCGAAGCGTCCTCGCCTGAGGCTGTGCTGGCCACCGCAATTGCGATGACCGCCGGCAGTCCGCTGCAGCTGTCGGTGCCCGAGCAGGCATTACCGGATTTCACTGAGGCGCTGGCGAGACGGTCGGCCCTCATGCCAGAGGCAGCATTCGGTCCTGTCGAACTGCGAAAAACGTCGTGGGACGCGCTGATCGACACGGCCGCGCAGTCAGAGATTGACCTGATCGCAGGTGTCGCCACCCGAGATCAGCCAGCATTCGACTGGCTGCGCTGGCGATTGCCGATGGGGCTGGCGTTGGCGTTGTTACTGCTGAATGTGCTCGCGCTGCACGGCGACTGGTGGCGCTTACATCAGGAAGGCGCGCGACTGGAGACAGACATGCTGCGTACCTATCGCACGGCGTTTCCCGATGATGCAGCGAACGACAAGGCGGTGATGGCTGATCCTGTCTCGCGTATGAAGCAAAGACGCATCGCGCAGAGCCGCGCAGCGGGCGAGCCTTCGTCTGGCGATTTTTTATGGCTTTGCGCAGCACTAGGTGACGCATGGCCAGCGATACAGCAGGCCACTGGAATGGAGGCGCGCGCGGTGACTCGCATCGACTACCGCGACGCAGGTCTGCTGTTGCGCCTCAAACCGGGCGTAAAGCCATCGCACGATACGGTCCGCAAGATACTGATCGAGCGTCAGCTGGAACTGTCGGCGGGCAGCGACCCGAATAGCTGGCAGGTACAGAGCGCGCGATGAGCGGATCGTCGACGATGCGTGCCAAGTTAAGTGCAACGGTGGTTGACTTTTGGATGGCGCGCCGGACGCGCGAGCGGCGCATCCTTGGTATGGGCGCTGTAATCCTGCTGATCCTGCTGGTCTGGTTGTTGCTGATCAATCCGGCGCTTGAAGCGCGATCACACTGGCAGCAGACACTGCCGGCTCTGCGCAGTCAGCTCGCGCAAATGCGCGCGATGGCCTCCGAGATCGCCGCCTCGCCCCCACCCGCTGCGTTGGGAACGCATGCCACGGATGTGTCTCGTGCTGCACTGGAGCGCAGTCTGAACGACAAGGCACTGCAAGCCCAGAATCTGACGATTAGTGAGAATCGCGTGTCTGCGAATTTCAGTAACGTTCCTTTCGCCGCCCTGGCGGAGTGGCTGCAGCTGATGCAGTCGTCCACGCAGCTGATCGTCACTGAGGCAAACATCATCGCGCGTGATCTTCCCGGACGAGTCGACGCGCAACTGACGCTCCAGCGTGCGCAATGACGCGCCCTCTGCTCATTGCGCTGGCCGCGGTGCTGGTCGTGGCGGCGACGGCGCTCTTCTCCTTGCCTGCGGCATGGCTGACTCCACTGATTGAGCAACAGACCGGAGGCCGTCTCACGCTCGGTGATCCGCAGGGCAGTGTGTGGCAAGGCTCTGCATTCGCCGGCGCTGCCGCCGACCCCGTTGCGCCGGTCGCACCGATGCTTCCCGGTCGATTTCGCTGGACGCTGTCGCCGCTGCTACTACTCGGTATCGTCGACGCGCACATCGACAATCCCGAAGCGCTGAACAACCCCCTGACGATCTCCGGTAGCTGGAATGCATGGCAACTCGGCCCGGCGAGTCTGCAATTACCCGCAGAGCGACTAGCCGCCATCGGCGCGCCGCTGAATACCTTGCAGCCCTCAGGCCGCATGCAGCTGTCATGGTCCGCGCTCGAATTACACAGAAATGCGAACGGCATCGATATCGATGGACGCATGCTGCTTGAGCTGACGGATATTGCATCGGCCTTGTCACCCGTCAAACCTTTGGGAGCTTATCGTATGCAATTCGACTGGCACGGAGCGCGCGCGCGACTGACACTGAGCACCCTGTCCGGCCCACTGCAGATGGCGGGTCTTGGCGCGATCGTGAATGGCCGGCTGCAGTTCAGTGGAGAGGCCTGGGCACAGCCGGGACAGGAACAGAGGCTGGCTATCCTGCTGAATCTTCTCGGCCAGCAGCGCCAGAGAGGGAACCGCAATGTCGTCGCGCTCGAATTCCAGTAAAAACCAATGATCGAGAAAACTGCTGTGTGCCAGACAACAATGGGTGTGAGAGGATTTGCGCAACGGCTGATGACGCTGATGGCAGCGACATCGCTGATGCTGATGCTGTCATGTGAGGCGCGCGCGCAAGATCCAGCGGCAAATCAGGCGACGTTGAATTTTGTTGGCGCAGATATCGAGTCGGTGGTCCGGGCGATAGGGCATTTTACTGGTAACACCTTTGTGATCGATCCGCGCGTCAAAGGCATGGTCAATCTGGTGTCAGAGAAGCCGGTCACCAAGGCGCAGGCCTTCGATATGCTGAGCTCGGTGCTGCGCTTGCAGGGCTTCAGCGTGGTGCGCACCGCAACCTATGTCAAGGTCGTGCCCGAGGCCGATGCCAAGCTGCAGGCGTCACCGGTGCAGACGGGACAGGTACGCGGCGATCAGATGGCGACGCAAATTTTTCGTCTGAGTCACGAGAGCGCCGCCGGACTGGTGACCGTATTGAGGCCACTGATCTCGCCGAACAATACCATCGCAGCTGATCCGACCAACAACACGCTCGTCATCACCGACTATGCCGACAACCTGAAACGCCTGTCGCGCATCATTGCCTCGCTCGATACGCCGGCGGTCGCCGAGATGGAGGTGATCAAACTGGAGCATGCGATCGCCATGGACCTGGCAGTCACAGCCAGTCGATTGCTCGATCAAGGCAGCACACCCGGCGTAGCCGATACGGGTCGGGTGATGCTGCTGGCAGATGCAAGAACCAATTCGGTCATCATTCGCGCGCCAACCGAGGCCAAGGGGAAACTGGCGCGAACGCTGATCGCCAAGCTCGATCAGCCCACGACGCTGCCTGGCAATGTACATGTCGTGTATCTGCGCAATGCTGAGGCGTCCAAGCTCGCGCAGGTACTGCGTGCAGTCGTTGCAGGCGAATCCGGTACGCTCAGCACCGGGCAGGCACAGACTGTCGCCCCACCGCCGGTAGTTCAACCGGGAGGAGGCCCGCCAGCAGCAGCCTCTTCTCCTGCCCCTCAGCAAGGACCGCTGCCAAGTGGTGGCGCAGCAGGTTTCATTCAGGCCGATACGACGACCAATACGCTGATCATCACGGCCAATGAGCGCGTGTACCGCAACCTGCGCGCCATCATCGATCAGCTTGATGCGCGACGCGCACAAGTCTATGTGGAGTCGCTGATCGTGGAAGTTAGCGCCGACAAAGCCGCTGAGCTGGGCATACAGTGGGCGGGTGTCTCGGGTGATGGTGGCAGTAATTATCGGGTCGGTGTGCTGACCGGATTTTCCAGTGAGGGCAACAATTTGATCTCTCAGGCGGCCTCTGTTCTCGGCACCAACAAGACACCACTACCACCGGGTAACGGGTTGACTGCGGCGCTCTTTAGACAGCGCGACGGCGCGCTGGGTCTGGGTCTGCTCGCGCGTGCGCTGGAAAAAAATGTGAAAGCCAATATTCTGTCGATGCCAAACTTGCTCACACTTGACAATGAAGAGGCGCGCATCATCGTAGGACAGAACGTGCCTTTCATCACAGGGCAGTTCACCACGGCGGCATCAGCAGGCGCAGCGGGCGTGAATCCTTTTCAGACCATCGAGCGGCGCGACATTGGCCTGTCCTTGCGAGTACGGCCACAAATCTCTGAGGGGGGCACGGTAAAGATGGCGATTTACCAGGAGACCTCGAGCATTCAGCAATCCACCACCTCCGGGCTAATTACCAGCAAGCGTTCGATAGAGACTAATGTACTGGTCGATGACGGCCAGATCATCGTACTGGGTGGTCTGATCGAAGACACCGTGAATGACACCGTAGAAAAAGTGCCCGGCCTGGGCGATATTCCTTTTCTCGGCTACCTGTTTCGCTACCAATCCAAGCGGCGCGGCAAGACCAATCTGATGGTGTTTCTGCGACCCATCGTGGTACGCAATGAGGTACAGAGCGTCGCGCTTGCCAGCGATCGCTATGATTACCTGCGCGGTTCACAGAGGGCGATACAGCCCGAGCCGAATGCGCTTCTACCTCGCACCGATTCGCCGATGCTGCCACCGCTGAACGAGGGTCGGCCCGTCGGCGGCAAGCTGTTGCAGTCGCCATCACCCGCGTTGCCCTCGGCCGGGGCTTCATCATCGGCGGTGCAACCAACGCCGCCCGCCGAGGTCTTTCCAGTGGAGCCGCCGGTGATCAACCAGCGGTAATCGGTGATTCGATGATTGATTTATTCATGTCGCGTAGCGTTGAGGAAGTGTTTCATGAGTGTGATGCAGGATCCGCGGTTACTGCCTTTCAGTTTTTCGCGTGACTTCGGCGTGCTGGCACAAGCCGGCGACGACGCAGTGGACGTCTGGCTATCCGACGATACGCAGCCCTCGGCCATTGCCGAAGTCGGGCGTCATTTCGGGCGCTTGCGCTTGCACAAGCTCGCTCGCGAGCAACTGGAGACAGCGATTGCCAAGGCCTACGCCAGCGGTGGCGGCGATGCGGCGCAAGTAGTGGTCGAGGTCGAATCCGATCTCGATCTCGCACGGCTGATGCAAGACATGCCTGCCATCGAAGATTTGCTCGAAGCCGCAGATGATGCGCCCGTCATCCGCATGATCAATGCGCTGCTGACGCAGGCATTACGCGAGGGAGCGTCGGATATTCATATCGAACCTTTTGAACAAGTATCGATCGTGCGCTTTCGAATTGATGGGCGACTGCGCGATATTGTGCGACCAAAAAAAGGTATACACGCTGCGCTGATCTCGCGTATCAAGATCATGTCCCAACTCGATATCGCCGAGAAGCGATTGCCGCAGGACGGACGCATCACGCTGCGCGTCGGCGGCAAACCTGTCGATGTGCGCGTCTCTACGCTGCCCACTGGCCATGGCGAACGCGCGGTGCTGCGATTACTCGACAAGGAAGGCGGTCGACTCGACCTCCAAACGCTGGGCATGAGCGAGCAAGACCGGCAGCAATTCGACTGGCTGATTGCGCAGCCGCACGGCATTGTGCTGGTCACCGGTCCCACAGGATCCGGCAAGACGACCACCCTGTATGCGGCGCTGGCACAACTGAATGCATCGACCACCAATATCCTCACGGTCGAAGATCCCATCGAATACGAGCTGCCCGGCGTCGGGCAGACGCAGGTGAATCCGCGGATCGACATGAGCTTTGCAAAAGCGCTACGCGCGATCCTGCGGCAAGATCCTGATGTGATCATGATCGGCGAGATACGCGATCTGGAAACAGCACAGATTGCCGTGCAAGCCTCGCTGACGGGGCATCTGGTGCTGGCGACGCTGCATACCAATGATGCCGCGGCGGCAATCACGCGCTTGCTGGACATGGGCATCGAGCCTTTCTTGCTGTCGTCTTCACTGCTCGGCGTGGTGGCGCAGCGGCTGGTACGCAAATTGTGCGTGCAGTGTCGCCACTTCGATGGCCAGCGCTGTTATGAGGTCGGCTGTGATCACTGTGGCCGCACCGGTTATCACGGCCGGGTGGGTGTCTATGAGCTGCTGGTGGCCACGCCGGAGATACGTGCGCAGATACATCATCAGATTGCCGAGGCTGAGATACGCACCAGTGCGCAGCAGCACGGCATGCGCACTTTGCGCGAAGATGGTGAGCGCTGGGTGGCCGATGGTACGACCACCGAAGCCGAATTACTGCGGGTGACCAAGGAATAACTCAACCGATGCCTGCCTATCGCTATGAAGCCGTCGATGCGCTCGGTAGCAGCAGCAAGGGGCTGGTACATGCCGAGAGCCCGCGCGCCGCGCGCTCGGATTTGCGCTCGCGCGGCTTGCTGCCTCTGGCCATCAATCTGATCACGGGAGAGTCGATCGCACAAGGCGGTTCGCTGGCGCGTCGTTTCGGCGATAAATTGTCGACGACAGAGCTGGCACTGTTTACGCGCCAGCTCGCCTCGCTGCTGGAAGCCAAGCTGCCATTGGAGCAAGCATTTTCTGCTTTGCTGGAGCAGGCGGAGCGGCCGTATGTGCGAGACTTGATTGCGTCGATACGTGCCGAGGTGATGGGGGGAGCATCATTGTCGGATGCGCTGTCGCGTCATCCGCGTGATTTTGCCGATATCTATCGCGCGCTGGTGGCCTCCGGTGAGCATATCGGACAACTCTCGGGCGTCCTGTCGCGGCTCGCGGATTTTGTCGAGCGGCGCAATGCGCTGGTGCAAAAAGTACGGCTAGCGTTTACTTATCCGGCGATCGTGACAGCCGTCGCTTTTGCGATCGTGATTTTTTTGCTGACGTATGTGGTGCCGCAAATCGTCTCGGTGTTTGCGAATACCAAACAGCAGCTGCCGTTTCTGACGGTGGCCATGCTGGCGCTCTCCGGTTTTGTGCGTCACTGGGGCTGGCTGGTCGCGCTGCTGATGGCACTGGCTTTTGTTGGGTGGCGTCGTGCATTGCGAGATCCCGCAGCGAAGATGCGCTGGCATCGCTGGCTGTTGACTGCGCCCCTAGTCGGACGCTTCGAGCGCAGTCTGAATACCTCGCGCTTTGCCAGCACGCTGGCGATCACGATCAGTTCAGGTGTACCGATCCTGCGTGCGCTGCAGACCAGTCGCGATACCCTGTCAAACGTCGCGATGCGCGAGCAAGTAGCAGATGCGACAGCCAGCGTGCGCGAGGGCGTCAGTCTTGCACGAGCATTATCGGCGCATCCGCATTTTCCGGCGATGCTGATTCACATGATCCGCGCCGGAGAAGTGACGGGCGAGCTGCCGGCGATGCTAAACCGGGCATCGCAGATGCAAGAGCAAGATCTTGAGCGGCGTGCGCTGACGATCGCCAGCTTGTTGGAGCCAGTGCTGATACTGGCAATGGGCGTGGTGGTGCTGCTGATCGTGCTGGCGGTGCTGATGCCGATCATCGAGATCAATCAGCTGGTCAGATGAAACGACTGTCCGCCGCGTTATCGTTGCTGCTGTTTCTCGCGCTATGCGCATCCCTTACCTACTGGCTGCTTCGATGGCTGGCGCCGGCGTCGCGTCCAGTCGCCGCGCCGCCCGTCGCGCAGCGGCCGATGCCACCGCTGTCTGCAGCCTACGCTCTGTTTGGCGGCAACCCGCACGGCGGTGGGACGACGGTTCAGCTACGTGGCATTATTCATGCAGACCGTGCGGCCGAAAGTGTGGCGATCATAGCGGTCGAAGGCAAGCCGCCACGCGCTTTGCAGATCAGGTCGGAAGTGACACCAGGAGTCCAGCTGAAAGAAATACGCGCGCGAACCGTGATCTTGTCGGAGCGCGGTGCGGATAGAGAAGTGATCTTGCCGGATTTTTCTACACTGGCAGGCACAGCGCAGCCGGGGGCTGATGCGAATCCCTCGCCATCTGCATCTGCGCCGACGCCAGCATCATCCCCGATTCAGCAACCGTCGGCAGAGACGCCGCAGGTCGTGCAAGGCAGTGCTCAAGGAGCGACTGCTTCAGGCTCGGGCAATACAGGAAATTCAGCCGGGAGTGCTGAAAACACGGTGCATGCCCCGCCCACTTCGCCAGCGACGCGGCCTCCACGGTGAAGGCATGGCTTGAAGCTACAGCACGTAGCGCGACAAATCTTCGTTGACAGCCAGCGCCGCCAGCTTGTCATCGACATAGCCGGCATTGATGGTCACCTCGCGGCTGTTGTCGCTGCCGGCGGAAAATGAGATTTCTTCAAGCAGCTTTTCCATCACTGTGTAGAGGCGGCGCGCGCCGATATTTTCAGTTCTTTCATTGACCGAGAATGCGATCTCGGCCAGCCGGCGTATGCCATCGTCGGTGAATTCGATGGCGACGTTTTCGGTGGCGAGCAGCGCCTGATACTGGCGTGTCAGGCAGGCATCGGTCGAGGTCAGTATGCGCTCGAAATCAGCGATGGACAGCGATTCGAGTTCGACCCGTATCGGGAAGCGTCCCTGCAACTCGGGTATCAGGTCAGAGGGCTTGGCCAGATGGAAAGCGCCCGAGGCGATAAACAGAATGTGATCGGTTTTGACCATGCCGTACTTGGTGTTGACGGTGGTGCCCTCCACCAGTGGCAGCAGATCGCGCTGAACACCGGCGCGCGATACATCGGCACCTTGTACGCTGCCGCGCGCAGCGATCTTGTCTATTTCGTCGAGAAAGACGATGCCGTTCTGCTCAACGTTGATGATCGCCCGCTGGCGCAACTCGTCTTCATTAACCAGCCGCGCAGCCTCTTCTTCGATCAGTAGTTTCATCGCTTCGCCGATTTTCATTTTTCGCGACTTTTTCCGTCCTGCCCCGAGGCCGGAGAACATGGACTTGATCTGCTCGGTCATCTCTTCCATGCCGGGCGGCGCCATGATCTCCATCTGCGCACGCGGCTCAGCGACTTCGAGCTCTATCTCGCGGTCGTCAAGTGCACCTTCACGCAGGCGCTTGCGAAAAGTCTGGCGAGTGGCGTTTTCATTTTTTTCTTCCGATGGCGGCGTACTGGAAAAGCCGAAGTCACGTGCCGGTGGCAGGAGCACATCGAGAATGCGTTCTTCGGCGGCATCTTCAGCACTGGCGCGTACCTTGCGCATATCCTGCTCGCGAGTCTGTTTGACGCCGATCTCGGTCAGATCGCGGATGATAGTGTCGACATCGCGGCCGACATAACCGACCTCGGTGAACTTGGTCGCTTCGATCTTGATGAAGGGGGCTTCCGCCAGCTTGGCAAGCCGGCGCGCGATCTCGGTCTTGCCTACGCCGGTGGGGCCGATCATCAGGATATTTTTTGGCGTGATCTCATGTCGCAGTGGATCAGGTACTTGCTGACGCCGCCAGCGATTGCGCAGCGCGATCGCGACAGCGCGTTTGGCCTTGGACTGGCCGACCACGTGCTTGTCCAGTTCGGTGACGATTTGCTCTGGGGTGAGATTCATTGCATCTTTACAGTTGTCGGAGGTGACGGTGATCGTGAACGCGTCAGTCGAGTGTTTCGATGGTGAGCGAGAGATTGGTGTAAATGCACAGCTCGCCGGCAATGGTCAGCGCTTTTTTGACAATCTCGGCGGGCGACAATTCGGTGTTTTCCTGCAAGGCCTTGGCCGCTGATTGCGCATAACTGCCGCCAGAGCCGATTGCGCCTATGCCATCTTCGGGTTCGAGCACATCGCCGTTGCCAGTGATGACCAGGGTCGCGTCGCGATCGGCCACGAGCAGCATGGCTTCCAGGCGGCGGAGCATACGGTCGGTGCGCCAGTCCTTGGCCAGCTCGACTGAGGCGCGCAGCAGATTGCCCTGATGCGCTTCGAGCTTGGACTCAAAACGTTCCAGCAAGGTGAATGCATCCGCCGTGCCGCCAGCAAAGCCTGCCAGCACCTTGCCGTGAAAGAGCTTGCGCACCTTGCGCGCCGAGCCCTTCATGACAACATTGCCGAGTGTGACCTGGCCATCGCCACCCAGCGCAACGATGTTGCCGCGGCGGACAGAAAGTATGGTGGTCCCGTGAAACTGTTCCATGCGGTGCAAGATGAAAATGCCCTGCGCAATGAATCGCGGCTCAGGGCTTGCGGTGAATAAGGGTCAGCGGGCTGTTGCCGCCGACCAGTGTGAGCAGCCGTGCGACAAGAAAACCGATATTCCGACATTCTACCGGCTTGCCGCCGGCAATACGATGCAATCCATTCAGCCACGGGGCCGCTGCGCTGAGTTCGAGTCGTACCAGTCGATGAGCATCCAGCGCCATGCTGTCGATGCTGTGCGAGTAGCGTTGCAACTGTGCCAGCAGTTCGTCGACCGGAAGCGCTATGTGTGCCGGAAGGAGGAAGGTGCTTGCGGGGCCTGTTCGGGTCATCCCGTTGAGCGCAGTATGCTCGGCGAGCGCGTCCGAGGGTGGCGATACCTCATAGGTGAGGCAGTAATCGATGCAGAGCGCCTCATGCTCAGCATGACGATTCATTAGCCGCATCATCTCGATCAGCAAGCGCCACGCAGCGTCATTGTCGTCACGCCGTCCCGAGAGGATCAGGGGCTTGACCGTGTCGGTCAGCAGATCACCGCTAGCAATGCTGAACCTGCAATGCTGACACTGCCAGTGCGCGAGTACTTGCAGCAGCAGTGCGCAGCCATCCGGATCGGCTTCTGCGATGGTGCCAAACTCCACACAGAATGCCGAATGTTTGCTGCCTGCTTGTTGTAGCTGCCGCAGCGCCGGCAGGCTGTTACCCGTCAGCTTGCCACGAAAATTGATGATGGGTAGCGCGCCGTTCGGGTCGGGCAGTGAGTCGGTCGGCGATTTCCATTGAGGTGGTGATGTCTCGAATACATGTGCGTAGTCGAGTGCCATCTCGTCAAAAAACTCAGGCTGATTCTGTTCCAGCGCCAGTTCCAGCAGCATCCACCATATTTGTCTGCGCTCTGACGCATCACCCGGTAATGTACGGGCTCGAAGCAGAAGATCCCGTGCCGCATTGATCTGATGATTCGTGAACAGCAAGGCGGCTTCATCAAGGCATTGCGACAACTCGGGCAGATCCTTGCCAGCGTCAGCCGAGGCCTGTGTTGGTAGCCATTGGAGGGTACCGAACTCTGCGGAGAGTTCGGATTCGATGGCATCGATTTTGTCTGAAGTACTACGGGCTTCTTGATGAATTCCCATGCGCGACTTTCGCACATGCTGCATGGCAGGTTTTCCGAACAGCCCCAGGATTTTCACGGAATGATTAATGTGGTGCAGGGTGATGACGGCCGGGGATCCGCGAGTAGGTTTGGGGTCATGCCAGCGTGCGAACGATGAAAGATGAATAATCGCAGGGTATTAGAACGGCCTAACGCCGACAAGTCAATGCAAGCCCTGATCGAATTTCGGTTGCAAGGGGTTATGCGCGGTGACGAGCAGGAGCAACGTCGCGTTGCGCTGACATTGACGCAAAGTTACAGATGCTCAGAATTGCTGGCGAGTTGCATGGATGTCATGCAACTCGCTTCAATGATGCTATTTAAAAGCGCGTACGCACGCCGATCACGACATTGCGTCCCGGCTGAGGCACATAGTCTTTGAGTAGCGAGGTCGACAGCCGGATATCCTCGTTCAGCAGGTTCCGCGCAAGCAGAAACCAGGTCAGGTCGGCATTCGCATATCGCTGTACATACGAAATGCTGGCATCCACCCGGGTGTAGGCATCGGTCGGCGTCTCTTGGGACAGGCTGCTGCTGGCGATGCGGCGATGCGCATCGGCATGCAGAACGGACAGCGTCGAGCGCCAGCGCGAATCCTGATAGCCGACGTTCAACCCCGTACGGGTCGTCGGCTGCAACGGTAGATTACCCAGCTGATCGAGCTTGCCGCGCGAGCTGTCGGCAAACAAGCGCCCAAACCACCCAGGCTCGTTCATGTTGTAGCTGAGCTCGGCTTCGACACCACGCAGGGTGGCATCGGCCTGCCGGAAGCTGCGGTCGCGCAATTCGCCGTTCGGATCAAGATTCACATCGCCGATCGCACCGTAGATGAAGTCTTGCACCTTGTTCTGGTAGACATTGGTTTTCCAGCGCAGCTTGTCCTCCGTCTTTTGCAGGGACACATCGAAGTTGTTCGAAGTTTCTTTTTTCAGCTGGCTGTCGCCAATGTCATAAGTCTCGGTTGGATGATGCGGACCCTTTGAGTACAGCTCTTCGGCCGTCGGCGCACGTTGCGCGAACGCATAGGTCGCACCCAGGCCATAGCCCGGCGTGAAGGTCCACAGTGCGCCGGTAGACAGGGAGGCAAGGCCGAATGAGCGATCCGTCGCCGCTAGCGGCTTGCGCGATACGGATTCCAGTCGGCCACCGACATTCACGCGCACATCCCCGAAATCGCGCTCCTCGACAGTGAAGGCGGCAAACGATTGTGAGTTTGTTCTCGGCACCGTTGGGTTGCCGCCTTCGAGATTGGCCGCTTCGGTATTGTTGAACTCGGTGTGCAGACCAAATGTGCCGCGCCAGCCTGAGCGCGGCAGATGACTCATTTCCAAGCGCGCCTCCGTGCTGCGGTTGGTGAAGCGCATATGGGGATCCGTGCCGCCCTCCAGCTCGGTGTGCTTGTAATCGGTATTGCCCAGCCTGAAGCGCATTTTTTCGATGCCCTCGAAAGGAGATCGCACCAGACTGTCGAGGTCAATGCGAGTCTGATAGAGATCGATCCTGGATTTTTCGTCTGCGCCACGAACGCCGTACAGTTTGTCTAGGGTCGCGACAGACGCGCCGACATAGCCCCAGTCTTTCACCAGTGATGCACCAAAACCAAGACTGCGCTCGCGGTTACCTGAGAAGCTGAGCCTGCCCTGATCGCCATCACCACTCACGCTGCTGTTGCCGGGTATTCGGTAGTCGCCGGCATTCAATGCGCTGCCGTCGGCGTGCAGACCGATATTCCCGCTCGATGCATCGGCGGAGAAGCTGGCCAGCTTGCCTTGATCCACGGTGCTGTACCGGAGCTCGGTCTCGCCGGTACGTCTGGGCTCGAGTGCGGTGGGTATGCGATCGTTCACGATATTCACCAAGCCGCCAATTGCGCCAGAGCCATACAGCAGCGCGGCCGGGCCGCGCAGTATTTCTATCTGACGCGCTGTGCTCAGCGCACTGCTAACCGCGTGATCATTCGAGACAGCGGACAAGTCACCGCTGCTCATGCCGTTCTGAAGTATTTTTATTCGCGGTCCCTCAAGGCCGCGGATGATGGGACGCGATGATCCCGAGCTGAAACCTGAGGCATTCACGCCCAGCTCCTGACTCAGTGTTTCACCGAGCGATGCGCCCAACTTGTTCCGCAATGCATCGCCGGACAGCACTTTGGCCGGCGCGAGAATCATTGCGTTTTCCCCCGAGCCCAACGGGTCGGCGGTAACGATGACGGGATTTAATGTCTTGTTTGTCTCTTCGCCCTGGACGGGCAGTGCGGCGCTGGCAAATGCGCAGGATATCGCCAGCGCGATACGGTTCGGTCGGCAGATCATGATGTCTCCACTGAAATTGACGCAGGTGCTGCCCTGGTCGGCGACCAAGGGCTGCGATGGCTTGTCTGGTGATCAGTGGAACAGTGGTGGTGCGCGGGAAGAGAAGAGTGCGACGAAGGATTGCTGCCACGGGTTGAGAATGGCGCAGTCCACTCTGGTCGGGGAAAGCGTTAGCAGAACCGACAGTACTGGCGCGCTGTGCAAGCTCGCACCCAGGGTGGCCGCATCGAACGCGGCGCAGCTGTTGCTGGCTTTCTGGTGGTCAAAGACGAGGGATGCTTTGTCGGCGGCGACGGGCTGATTACTGGTGATCTCAGCTTTGGCCCCGGCATGACTGATCGAATGCGCAAAACCCAGCCACTGCGCGAACAGCAGACACATCACGATCCACATCGCGATGGCGGCGCTGCTTCGTTGTCGCGATGCGTGATGATCCATCGATGGGTGCATGCAATGCATTCTCTGGTGGGTGCTTGTTCGCTTACTTCTATGCTGGTTGTCACGGGGATATTACTTCAACCGTGCATTTCTGTCATGCAAAAGCCCAAATCCGAGGGGCGGGATGCGGGACCGGTCTGCGAAAGGGAGCGCATGCCACCTGAAGGCAGTGAATCCGTGAGGAGGGTTCAGCAGATCGCAAGAGTGCTTGGCAGCGCCTTTCAGAGCGCACCAGAGATCGTGACGAATCAAGAGGTATGCGGGTCGGACGCCTCAGGCACCGACCCGTCAGTAGATGGGCGATCAGTCGCCGTAGAGTTTTTGCTTCAGTTCGCGGCGCTGCTGCGCTTCCAGCGACAGGGTTGCGGTCGGGCGTGCAAGCAGACGCGGAATACCGATGGGTTCACCGGTTTCCTCGCACCAGCCGTAGTCACCGGAGTCGATGGAGAGCAACGACTGCTGGACTTTCTTCAGCAGCTTGCGCTCGCGGTCTCGGGTGCGTAGCTCGAGCGCATGCTCTTCCTCGATCGTCGCTCGGTCGGCGGGATCGGGCACTAGCACGGTCTCGCGCAGGTGCTCGGTGGTCTCGCCGGCGTTGCGCAGCAAGTCTTTCTCGAGCTGGTGTAGTCGCGCCTTGAAGAACGCCAGCTGCGCCGGGTTCATATAGTCCTGCTCGCCCATCGCAAGAATCTGTTCCTCTGTCAGCAGGTTGCCGTCGCTGACGGCTGGCTTCGGAGTTTTTGTATTGGTTGCCACGTCGCTTACTTTCGTTACTACGAATCGGTGAATTGTATCCAGCATGCCGCGCACTCCGATTGTCGTTGCGCATGCTTGGCTGGTCGTCTCGTCGGCTTGGCTCTATTTTTAGCGTTTCTGGGCGAATGCAGCTGCAATGTATAACCCCAGTGCAGCTTGTGAGCCTTTGACCAGAGCCGCTTCCCGGCTGCCCACCTCAAATCGGCGGCTATTGTAATCGCATTGTTGGTCCGGAAGACAAGCTTTTCATATTTTTAATCTAATACTAATAAGCATCCCGGAAAAAGGCCTGATCACCGATAGTGATGGCTCGCTTTTCGTGGTTTCGTTGCTTTTTATACCAGACACTGTCGCAATCCCTCGATGAAGATGTCGCGCGGGAGTGCTTGTCCGATGAAAACGATCTTGCTGCCGCGCGCCTCGTTCTCCGCCCAAGGACCGCCCAGATCGCTGCCCATGGTCTGGTGCACCCCCTGGAAAATCACTTTGCGCGACGCACCCTCCATCCAGAGGATGCCTTTGTAGCGCAGCATCCGCGGACCGTAGACCTGAATCAGGTGTCCGATGAATTCTTCCAGTTTGTTCGGATCAAAAGGCTTTTCGCTGCGAAAAACAAATGCGGTGATATCGTCAGTGTGATGGGCGCGATGGTGATCATGGTGATGATCGTGGTGATGGCCATGATGATGATCATGATGATCGCAGTGCTCATCGCAATGATGATCTTCTTCTGCCTTGAGGAAATCGGGATCGATCTCGAGCTTGTCATTCAGGTTGAAGCCCCGGATATCGAATATCTCGTCAATCGGTGCCTTGCCGAAATCAGCGCGACCCAGCGGCGCGCGGGGATTGATGCGCCGCAGGCGTGTCTCCAGCACGCCAAGCGTATCTTCGCTCACCAGATCCGTTTTTGACAGCAGCATCCGGTCCGCAAAACCCGCTTGTCGCTGCGCTTCCTCGAAACGGTCGAGCTGCTGCATGGCGTTGCTGGCGTCGATCACGGTGATCACGCCATCCAGCAGGTAGCTGGTCGCGACGTCGTCATCCATGAAAAAAGTCTGAGCGACGGGACCGGGATTGGCCAGGCCCGTGGTCTCTATCACCACGCGATCGAAATGCAGCTCGCCATCGCGTCGCTTCTGTGCCAGCTGGCTGAGCGCCGCGATCAGGTCGCCACGCACCGTGCAGCAGACACAGCCGTTACTCATCTCGACGATCTGCTCACGAGTATCTTGCACGAGGATTTCGTTATCGATGTTTTCCTCGCCAAATTCATTCTCGATCACGGCAATGCGATGACCATGATCTTCATGCAGCAGTCGGTTCAGCAGTGTCGTTTTGCCTGCGCCCAGAAAGCCAGTGAGTATGGTGGTGGGTATCAGTGACATGATGGATTTTCAAAAATCAGTAAAGTTATGAACGGAGATTGCGGCGACGTCGAGGCTCAATTGATGATTGACGGCTCTGGGGGCATCACGTGCCGCAAGCAGATCGTCGGGTTTGGTCACAGCGGAAATACGTTACTCCGCTGTCGGTGATCACGGATCAGCCCCCGGATCCGCGTCTGCGCGCGCGCGGGTGGGCGGCATCATACACCTGTGCGAGCCGCTGGAAATCCAGTGAAGTATAGACCTGCGTCGAGGCAATCGACGCATGCCCGAGCATTTCCTGCACCGCGCGCAGGTCGCCCGAGGATTGCAGCAGGTGCGATGCAAAGGAATGTCGCAGCATATGCGGATGCACATCGGCAGGTATACCGATCGCGCGTGCATGGTCTTTGATCCTTTGCTGAACCGCTCTGGAGGTGATTCGCCGGCCGCGGCTGGTAATGAACAGCGCATGTGCGTCCGGGGATGTCGCAGAGCCGAGCAGCTTCTCCCGGTGAGAAAGCCATTCGCGTATTGCCTCCAGCGCCGCAGTGCCGATAGGTACCGAGCGACGTTTTCCGCCCTTGCCTGTGACGGTGAGCTCTGCAGCATTCAGATCGATCCATGCGTTCGAACTGTATTCGCGCGACTGAAAATAATGGATATCGAGGCTGGTCAATTCGGATACTCGCAAGCCGCTTGAGTACAGCAATTCGAACATGGCCAGGTTGCAGAGGGTTTGCAGAGCTTCTCGCGCTTGTTGATCTGATGGCGCGGTTTCGTCGGAGGGCCTGGTGCTGACCAGTTTGACGGCATCATCCACGCCAAGAGCCTTGGGCAGGGCTTTCGGGCGTTTCGGGGGTTTGACACCTTCCGCTGGGTTGATTGTCAGTCCATGATGAATCGCCATCCAGCCAAAAAAACCGCGCCAGGCAGACAGCTTGCGCGCAATAGAACTGGGCGACATGCCTCGCGCATGTAACTGCGCCGCCACCCGACGCAGATCCACTGTGCTTAGGCTGGCAAGCGACGGCCGCTTGTATTCTCGAGCCAACTCGCCGAGCTGCATCAGATCGCGCTGGTAGTTCTCGACCGTGTGGCCGGACAGTTTTCGCTGAGTCTGCAGATGCTGTAGATAACCCTCTACCAATGCCGTGTCTGGAGCGTCCGGCATGGTCTTGCTGCTTAGTGCTTGAGTGCGGCGCTGGCGGTTTCGCCAATACGCTCAAGGATATCGGTGGCCAGATCCGCAGAGAACCTTCTGGCATCTGGAGAGCCCAGTACCAGCAGCCCAAAACTCTCAGTTGCGTCGGGTTTTTTCAGCGTCAGCAAAGCAATCGATTGCACCGATCCGGCATTCTCAAGCCATTGCACGCCGGGCTTTCCGCCTGGAGCGCCGCAGTAGGGACGCGTGTGCTGGTTTGCCCATGCTCTGGCCTCCTCCAGCCCCGGACCCTGGTGCCAGATGTCGTCGTTATTAGCTCCACTCCAAAGGCGCAGACTCGCCGCCGGTACATCGAAACAGTCGCGAACAGAGGCAAGCAGAGAATTCGGCTCGCGGCCATCGTCCGCAGACAACAGACGCAGTACCCATTGATGGAATTTTTCCATGATGGCTTGATTGTCCCGCGCCACATGTCCTTGATTGCCCAGTTTGAGCTCGAGCTGCCGCACTTTCTCACGCAGCACCTCGACCTGCCGCTCGTGCAGCGATACGGTGCGGCCACCCAGTGTCGTGGTCAGCTTCAGTCCGGCGATCAGGTCGGGGTGCTGGTCAAAAAACTGAGGGTGATCTTCCAGATAAAGGGCTACTGCGTGAGCATCAATGGCTTGGGTCATGTCCGAAATCTGTATGGGTGTGGTGAGTTCTGGAAACAGACCGAATTGTAGCCCGGTCTTTGAGGCTGGGCACCTCAAAAAAAAGGGCACCCGAGGGTGCCCAGAAAACTACAGAGGAGATTAGGTTTGCAGAAAAACTCTGCGGGCTGGCTCCCAGCCTATTCAGACACTGGCCAGAAGGCCGACGCCTGAATTCGTTACGCGAAATATCTTCGCTTGATCAGAACAGGTGGCGCAGTCCGAAATTGAATGCTTTTTCGCCGGTGCCTGGCTCGGAGTTGTTGCCGACGGTATAGCTTTTGTCGGCGACAAATCCCGCTAAACGATCGTTGTCGATACGTCCCCAAGCCGCATACAGATTGGTGCGCTTGGAGAAAGCGTAGGTGTAGCCGACCGCGAACAGATTGGCGTCTCTGTCGGCGGCGTTTCGAACATCCTTGTTAATGTAAGAGGCAATGAACGTGTGTTTGCCGAATGGTACCTGCGCACCAACCAGATAGTCGTTGCTCTTCAATCCGCTGCCGGTGATCGTGGCGTCATTCGTATCGGTAATTCCTGCAAAGATTTTCGCAATTTTCAGATCGTAGTTTGCTGCGAGGAACCAGTCTTTCCTTGTGTTTGTAGTGGTTCCTGCGATGCTCCAGTCACTGTAGGCCAAGCTGACTTTCAGATCACTGGCAGAGTAATTAAGAGCGGCAGAGGACTGGTGTCCTTTGGAACTGTTATCAACGGCCTCACCGAACCCGTAGGCAATTTCGGTGGTAAACCCACCGCCAAAGACAGGTGATGTGTATTTGACGGTGTTGTTGGACCGGACATTTCCAATAGGGACAAGCAGATTTTGTGCGGCACCCGCCATTCCGGCAGCGAATGGATCGGCGATCAACATCGTGTTGAAGAGCGGCGTGTACTGGCGACCGAGCGTCAGTGTGCCCAAGTTGCTTTGAAGACCCACAAAACTTTGGCGGCCGAATGCAGTGCTCCCCTGGTTGAACCCACCCGCATCGGCAGCGATCCCTGTCTCGAGAACAAAAAAGGCTTTCACGCCGTCGCCAAGATCTTCGGTCCCTTTGAAACCAAGACGCGTACCCGACTGAACGCCGCTAGTCAGTTTGTTGACCGGGGTGACCTTTGTCGTGGCCGCAGGGGTCGTGCCGCTTTCAGCGACAAATCCCATATCTGCAACCCCGTAAATCTCCACTGCCGACTGCGCATGTGCAACGCCGACAGACGCGCCAGCGATTGCCAGCGCAATGAATAGCTTTTTCATTTTTCGCATCCCCACATCGAAGTTTTATTGAGAATCCGCACAGGTCGGATGGGTCAACAATAATTTCTAAATGCAACTCACCCATACCTTTTATAACAGTTTGAGCGGTTTCCTTATCATACGTAAATTGCAATGATGGATCTTCTTGAGTCATTTTACGAAGAGAAAATACCATTTTTTCATAATCGCCCTTGTTTACAGGCTCTACAGAAGCAGATATAACAGGAGCAGGCACATCAATTTTTTCTAATAAAAATTTATGTCCCTCAGCACATATTGTATCACCAGTCATAGGATCTTTTAGCCCAACAATAGCTCCAATATCTCCTGCTGCCAATTCATCAACTTCTTCTTTTTTATTTGCTCTCAAACGAACCAAACGGCTTACACGCTCTTTGGTATCTTTGCTTGCATTAACAATATAAGAACCCGACTTTAATGTTCCAGAATAAATTCTAACAAATGAAAGAACACCAAAAGGATCAGTTATAATTTTAAAAACCAAACCCGCCAAAGGAGCATCTAATTTAGGAGGACAAGAAATTTTTTCTCCTGGCCTATCAATTAACTCCGCCTCAGCAGCAGGTATATCTAAAGGAGATGGCAAATAATCAATAACAGCATCAAGAAGCATCTGAACGCCTTTATTTTTAAATGCAGATCCACAAAACGCAGGAGTAATAGTTCTATCAATAACTCCCCTTCTCAAAACCGCTTTCAATTCAGCTTCAGAAATCTCTTCTCCTTCAAGAAATTTTTCACTTAGTTTTTCATCTAATTCACAAATTTTTTCTATCATTGAAGAG
>JBEGNF010000002.1:0-60164 GCA_041182625.1 Pseudomonadota bacterium
CCGGACACTTTCACGCCATCAGCCAGAGCGGCCGTCGAGGCAACCAAAGCCAGAGCAGCCAGAGCGACTTGAGTTTTTTTCATTATCTAATCTCCAAAAGCTCGCAATCAGGGTGACGGTTGGAGCAACTTCACTCTGTAAAAGCCTTTTTTGGAGATAGTTCGACAAATCTGCCACTAAGGAAAAAGTTTGATACACCACAAACAAGAAATTCCTTATGGAAAATATGATTAACCGACTCGCAGTTTTCGTCTGCGAGTCGGTTGGCCCGCACGAAACAGCCCAACAAGGCTAGTTCGTTTTCTAAGTGCGATAACCGATCAGCAGAAGCCCGTGGCGAGTTCCATAACTTGCGTGACCGGCAACAAGTCGACTTTGATACAGCGCCTTGGAGGAAACAGGGATGAAATCCATCACGACCTCTCTCTCTGCGAATGATCCTGCTTATGCCGCTCGCCAGGCGAGGTCTTTGCCTGTGCTGTCGTCAATGTCATCGGTTCGCGGCTATCCGAGCAAGCTGAAGATCTACCGGATACGCGGCAGTCGTTTTTGGCAGGCGCGATGCTTCATGGAAGGAAAAATGTATGTGCGCAGCACGCGAGAAATCGAGAAAACTCAAGCAATCGAAGCGGCCAAGCATTTTTATGAGAGCCTGTTAATCCGTTTTCGACAGTCGGGACAAGGAGATCTGGCGAATCTTGATCTGCTTCAGAAAAAAGAATCCGATTCACATTATCGGTTTCAGAATTTGGCAGGGAAGGCATTGGAGCTTGAGCGTGGGCGGATGCTGCGCGGAGAGCTCTCTTTGCAGTTTTTTAAAGCTTTACGTAATCGAATGACCAAAATGATTACGCCCTACTTCATGGACAAGGATATTCGCTCACTCAATCAGGGCAATTTGTCTGAATTTGTGAATGTGCTCCAAAAAAAAGAATTATCGTCGGTGACTATTATTCAGTATCTGCAATCGATCCGGCTGGTATTCAAATATGCGCAAGCAGCAGATCTGATCAGCGCCATCCCTAGCTTCCCCAAGATAAGGCTGAAATTCCAGCCCAGAGGGAGTTTTACGCTACCAGAGTACCTTCTGCTCTTGCGTACCGCAAAACGCATGAGCCGCCTGAGCGAGCCGGAAAAACCCGCCTGTCATCGCTACCGGGCAGGCGGTATTTTTACGCGCACTGAATCCGTGCCGCGCGAGATTCCCTGGGTGATTGGTTTTATGGTCAACAGCTTCATACGTCCGACGGACCTGAAATACATTCAGCACAAACATGTCGATATCATCCAAGGTGAGCATCTTTATCTGCGACTCAGTCTGCCCGAGACCAAACGGCACAGCACTCCCATCGTGACGCTGCGTCCTGCGGTCCGTATCTATCGGCATCTGCTCGCCCATGCGGTGTCGATAGGTAAAGCGCGGGCGGATGACTATCTATTCATGCCACACGTCGACGACCGAGATGCGGCGGTCGTTGTGCTGTCACAGCATTTCAACAAGATTCTTGTCGCAACCGGCCTTAAGCACGGCGACCTAGGCCAGGAACGCAGTCTCTACAGCCTGCGGCATACAGCCATCATGTTTCGTCTGCTTTACGGAAAGGGAATCGACTTGCTGACGCTGGCTAGAAATGCTCGTACATCAGTGCAAATGATCGAAGAATTTTATGCGTCGCATCTGACGGCTGAGATGAACATTGGGCTGCTGCAGAGCAAACGTAGCCGTAGCGCAATGGGTCCTACAAAGTGAGTGTCCCTTTGTAGGGTAACAAAGTGAGTGTCCCTTTGTAGGGTAGTGGAACGGCTCAGAGTGCAACTTATCCCTCCGGCACCTCTTCAGTGGATGGCAAGAAGCTGATAACGGCGAGCGTGGCGGCGGAGGTGGCCACCATGGTCCACAAGAACGACGCCATACCGCCTGACTTCACGATGGGGCCGATCAGCCAGACAGCGACTGAGCTGGCGCCAAATGACACGGCGAAGCGTGCGCCGGAAATCCTGCTGCGCATGGAATCGTCTACATACTTGACGATCATCGCATCGGTAAAAGGGATGGCCGCAAAGATCGCGCACATGAAGGCGATTTGCGCGAGGTAGAACATCCACCCCTGTGTCTGGGTAGCAGCCAACAGGGTCAGCAGCTGAATGCCCAGTACGGTCAGGTAGAGTTTTTTCAAGGGCATGCGATCGAGCAGGTGTCCGATGACAAGCTGACTAAACGAAGCCAGCACGTACACACCGGCGAGCAGCATGCCAATTGCGGCGGGGTCATTGATCAGGCCACTCAGCCGGTCTGCCAGCACCTCGCCGTTGCTGTTGGTCGAAAAATTAAACAGCAAGCTGCCTGTGGTTGCTGCAAGCGTCATCACAAAAAAAAGCATAGCTTGCTGGTGGTGCGGTGCGACCGAGCCAGAGCGGGGTTTTTTTGAGGGAGCGACATCGTCGCCGCGAGTCACCCACCAAAACAAGAGGCCCAGCGCGATGCTCAGGCAACCGGGCCACCAGAACGCGGCGCGCCAGCCGCTGAGCGTCACTAGCCAGCCGGTGAGCACGGCGGCGACGGCGATGCCCAAATTGCCCATGAGGCCATTGAATCCGATCGCCCTTCCCGGCTTGTCGGTGAACTGCATGAGCATGGGTATGCCAACCGGATGATAAATCGACGCGAAGCAACCCATCACTGCCAGCAGCACGGCCAGCTGTATGGGGGTCTGTGCCTGACTGACCAGCAGCGACGAGACGCCGATACCAATGAAAAACACGCTCATCATCTTGCGCCGTCCCCACAGGTCACCCAGCCTGCCGGCAGGTAGCGAACCGACGCCAAAGAAAAAAAACGCGGCGGCGCCATAGGGCATCAGATCTTCCCAGTGTTGCATGCCCATGTCCGTGGCGATGCTGCTCACGGCCGTGGCAAAGATCAACAGGAACATATGGTCCAGCGCGTGCGCCAGATTCAGCAACAGAGATACGCCGGGTTTATTCATCTCGCGATGGCATCGCCGCTGACATGGTGGCAGCCAACGCGTGCTGATCGCGTCGCGCCAGCTCGTTGACGGCGTTATGAATATCGCGACTCTCGCGATTCTGGCTCAGCTTACGCTTCCCCTCGAGACGCCCGATCTCGATCTCGATGCCGACGACCTTGCTGACCATGTCATCCATGTAGTCCTTCGGTGCATCGCCCATTTTCCAGGGTCGGGGTTCCGTGGCTTCGTGCTCACGGGTCAGTCTCGCCACGACACCACGGACGAATTTTTCATCATCCATGATGCGTAAGCGACCATGGACATGCACGACCTCGTAATTCCAGGTCGGTACCTGCCGGTGTGTCTCGTGCTTGCTCGGGTACCAGTTGGGCGAGATATAGCCTTCCACGCCCCTGAACACCACCATCACCTCTGCGCCCGCAGGACAATCTGTCCACAGCGGATTGGCGCGCGCGATATGCGCGAGCAGTGTGCCCTGCGGGCCTTGGTCTGGATCGAATTCGAAAGGAATGTGATTGGCATCGAGGCCACTGCCCGAGTGGGTCACCAAGACGCCCAGCGGATGCTCTCGGATGATGCGATGCAGTTCCTCAGGACGGGTCTCGGTAAAATGTGGCGGCAGGTACATGGCTTGTCCGGTGAGTGCTGTGGTTATCGCGGTGGTTATCGCTGTCGTTAGCGCTATTGTTATCGCTGCGGTTATTGCGCGTCATGCCGGCGCTGCCGGCAAGGATCGCGGCTTCTCCGGATTTTATCCGGTACGCCCCTGTAAATGGGATAGAGTCATGGCTGGCAATATCGCCGCACTCTGGATCTCCTTAGCACATGAAACGCCTCGTACATGCTCTATTCTTCATGTACTGTCCGCTGGCGCCCTTGATGGCTACGGCCGCAGTGCCCATGACAGCGACCTGCCACGCCGAGTACGGTCTGAGCACGGAGACACTCCATCTACCCGCGAGCGCCGACGTCTTCGTTTTCCAGTCAGTGAGTCTGGGTGAGCGCTTCTTGTTCAAGGCGCAGCTGCTGCAAGAGCGGGCCAAGCTCAAGACCTATGTCTATGAGCTGAGGTCGCATTCGCCGACATTGATTCACGCCAGTGAGCATCTCCTCTCGCAACAGCGCTGCGCGACGCCTCCCACCCGCCTGGGGCTGAACAAGGTGTATTCATCTGACCTGGAGCGCGAAATGTTTTTTGAGTGTTTTGTGAGCTGCGAGTAGATCATGAGGACAACTTTTCAGTGGCTTGCGTGGCTACTCGCGTTACTGCTCAACTCGTCGTCAAGCATCGCCGCGGAGGATATTCAACTGGTGTTTGTGGGCGATGTGATGCTGGCCGATACGCCTGGCAAGTTGATACGCGCTGACAAAGATCCGTTCCGACATTTTGCCAATGAGCTGCGCCATGCCGATCTGACCATCGGCAATCTCGAGTGCGTGATCTCTGCCAAGGGCAAGCCTATCGACAAGCCCTACACCTTCCGGGCACCCAAGCAGTCGCTGCCGCTGCTAAAGAAATACTTCAGCGCGGTGTCGGTGGCGAACAATCACACGGGGGACTTTGGCAAAGCCGCCTTTGTCGACATGCTGAACTCGCTGGATAAACAGTCGATTCCCTATTTCGGTGGCGGTCGCCATTTGCGCGAGGCGCACCAGCCCTTCATTCGCGAAATCAAGGGTAAGCGGATTGGGATTTTGGGCTATAACGGTTTTTTTCCCAGAAGTTTCGAGGCCTTGGACAATGTGCCTGGTAATGCATGGCTCGATGAAGACTTTGTGATTCAAGGTATCCGACAGGCGAAACAGCAACTGCACGTGGATTTTTTGGTGGTGTATCCGCACTGGGGCTGGGAATATCAGAAGCTGGCCTCGGCGCGGCAAAGAGCCATGGCGCGGATCATGATCGACCATGGCGCAGACGCGGTAGTCGGCGGTCATCCTCATGTGACGCAGGATATCGAAGTCTACAAAGGCAAGCCGATTTTCTACAGTCTGGGTAACTTTGTGTTCGATGGTTTCAGTGACGACGATACGCGCACCGGCTGGCTGCTGCGCATCACGCTGGCCGGCGATGGATCGCTGGATTGGCGCGTGCGCGAAGCGAAGATCGATGCTCTGGGTGTGCCGCGGCCGGGTCGTCTGCTGCGCCCAGAACATTTCTCCGACGCTGATCCGGCGGCACGCCGCGCCGGCGCTTCAGACTGATTATTTTTTTATTAACTCTCGACGACCAAGCGGTCGATTGACGAGGTTTACATCGATTTCCGAGCAATTCTCATTGGCTTTTCACTGTTTAATCCCGCCCCGCTTTACCCGATTGCGTTAAATAAGCTAGTCTTTCGGTCAAGTTAAGGTCGGGAGCCGCATCATGTACGTGCTATCCGTTGAAGACATCGATTTGATGATCGCGCTGGTCAACAATGACAAATTGCCCAGCGAGTTCGTCCGCCATGAAAAGCAGATGGACAAGCTGATCCGCATGGGCATCCTGCGCCCGGGCGGCGGCGTGCTCGCGCTGACTGAACTGGGTTACAAGACCGCGAATGCGCTGATGGGACGATGCCTGGGCTCGAATGTCGATGGTCCGCCACAACCGAGCGCCACCCAGATCGCAGAGGCTGTCGTCAATCACGAGACCGATGCTAGTGCCGACGAAGCCACCGGTACCTTGGAGGCGACGGCTGATGCCGGGGCCCAGGACGCAGCCGGTGAATCCGGCGCTGACGCAGATGCCGCCGCAGAGCCTGCGTAAACATCCCGCCACCTTGACGCTGCACGCTGAATTGAAGCATCGCCCCCTGCCGCTGATCCTTTCGCCGCTGCGTTCTCTACTCTCCCATCACCTCGTTTGCCTGCTGCTGGCAATGTTTGTCGCACCCGCCAGCGCCGATGCCCTGCTACGTAATTTGGAAATCGCGCAGTGCGCTGATGGCGAACTTGCCACCTGGGGCGATGGTCAGGATCGCATGGCCGCCGCCGGTGCATTCACCTTCAGTTATCGGCATGCGGGAGCGCCCAGCTGGTTCAAGGAGCCGCAAGTACTGAGCCTGCTGCAAAAATCAGCGGCCGAGTGGTCCCGGTGCGGCATCCCCGCGCAAGTCATGGTGGCAGCACCGGGCTTGCAATCAAGCCGGGGGAATATCGTCGTGCAGTGGGATGCAGCGGGAAGTGGCGGGCATTTCGGATTGGCGAATCTGGGCAACCACCAGTTATCGCTCGGTGCGCAAGCCTTTCATCTGCTGAACCAGCGCAATCCTACGCACAATGCGCTCGACACCTTGCAAATGGTGCTGTCGCACGAGATGGGTCATTTCTACGGCTTGATGGCGCATTCTCGCCGCTGCGTGGATGTGCTGTCGTACTACCACGACGGCAAGGGTGGACAGTGCTTCACGCGCAACCCGGGGCTGCTGAAAGCCTTCCCCGAGTATCGATCGTCACTACCCACGGCCTGCGACATTCAGCGCTGCCGCATTCTCAATCGTATCCCCTGATCCTGGTCACGACAGCACGGTCTGCGCGGCATAGGTGTAAAGCGGTATGCCGATCAATATGTTCAGCGGGAAGGTGATGCCCAGCGCAAGGCCCAGATACATGGAGGGATTCGCCTCCGGTATCGCGTACCGCAGCACGGCAGGCACCACGATGTAAGACGCACTGGCCGAGAGCACCATCAGCAGCGTCGCATCCGGCACCGGCAAGCCGAGCACCGCAGAGAGCAGCAGCGCAATACTGGCATGCACGAGCGGCGCCAGGGCGGCATACGCGATCAGCACCGGCGACTTGTCGCGTACCGAGCTCAAACTCCTGGCCACTGTCAGACCCATGTCAAGCAAGAAGAAAGCGAGCATGCCTTTGAACAGATCGAAGGAAAAAGGATGCATCATCGCCTTGCCCGACTCCCCGCTCATGTAACCGATCAGCAGCGATGCAATCAGCAGCATATGCACACCGTTGGTCAGCGATTCGTGCAAGATCTTACCGACCGAGGTGCCGTGCCCGCCGCTCACCACGGCGACACCCGATCCGCCCACCGCGACACTCGCGCCTTGCTGCTGTCTGAGCATGTTGGCCAGTGTGACCGCGACGATCACGGCCGGTGATTCCATCAGCACCATCGCCACCGCCATGTGACCGCCGGGCGCAAGGCCTTTGCCGTCAAGGTACTGCATCGCTGCGACGAAGGTCACCGCACTGACCGAGCCGTAGGATGCCGCCACTGCAGCGGCATCAAAGCGCGAGACACGTGACTTCAGAAAACTGTAGCCAAGCACGGGCACCAGAAAGGCCATGGTCAGCGCCGCACCGAGGCTGAGCGCGATCGATGGCTCCAGCCCCGAGGCAGCGAGCGCAAAGCCGCCTTTGAGGCCAATGGCCATCAACAGGTAGAGCGACAGAAATTTGGCGATAGGTTGCGGCACTTCGAGATCGGACTTCAACAGGCCGGCCACGACACCAAAAACAAAAAAGAGAATCGCTGGATCGAGAAAGTTTTGCATGAATATTGACTCCTGAGGTGCGAAGCTTACTCTTCTTGCCTCATCAGGTATAATCGATTTTAAGAACATTACCCATAGACTTAAATCTATGACCATGAATGTCACCTTCCGCCAGCTGCGGCTATTTCTCGCGCTGGCCGACACCGGAAGCGTCAGCGCAGCGGCCCGGCTGCTGCATGTCACTCAGCCGACCGCCTCCATGCAGCTGCGCGAGATTGCCGACTCGGTGGGCCTGCCGCTGTATGAGGTGATCTCGCGCCGAGTCCACCTCACAGAGGCGGGCAAAGAGCTGGCTCGCACCGCGCGCGCGATTGCGGGCGAGTGGGAACTCTTCGGGCAGAAAATCGATGCGATGAAAGGGCTGACGCGCGGACGGCTGCGGGTGGCCGTGGTCAGCACAGCCAAATACTTCGTGCCCCGGCTACTGGGAAGTTTTTGCGCCGCGCACCCGGAGATTGATATCTCACTGGAGGTGCTGAACCGGGACGGCGTAGTGCAACGACTGAGAGACAATCTCGATGATCTGTACATCATGTCCATGCCGCCCACTGACATCGATCTGGAAGATCAGGTGTTCATGCCCAACCCGCTGCTCATGATCGCACCGCTGTCGCATCCGCTCGCGCACCGAAAAAAAATCACGATTCAGCAGCTCTCGACGGAGCGATTTATTCTGCGCGAGCGAGGCTCGGGAACACGCATGGCGGTTGATGCGCAGTTCAGGAAACTACGCTTCTCGCCACTGCTCAGGCTCGAGCTCGGCAGCAACGAGGCTATCAAGCAAGCCGTCGCTGGCGGCCTCGGTATTTCGGTGGTGTCGCGCCATGCGCTGTATGAGCGACTGGAAGATGATGATGTCGCCGTGCTCGATGCAGAGGGGTTTCCGATCGCCTCGCAATGGCATGTGGTGTACCCGAAAGGCAAGCAACTGTCACCGATTGCCCGCGTCTTCAATGCGCACTTGCTGGAGCAGTCGCAGCGCTGGTCCGATCGAGCCGGTCGGACCGCCAAAAGCAAAGGCAAAGCGGCCACCTCGACTCGCAGCACCTCACGCCGGCGCTGAAGCCGGCGGCGCTACAACTAGCGGCACCAGGTCATTCGCGCAGATCGGCCCGTTCCAGCGCCTGTCTCGCGTACCAGCCCAGACGGCCTTCCGGATCCATGCGCCGAATGTCGTCGAGCGCCACGCGCAGAAGCTCGTTCTCTTGCTGCAGCTGATAGACGCGATTGCGAAGATTGCTCGCATCCAGCCATGAGCCCATGGCACTGACAAGGCGGGCGATCAGGTAACTCCAGTTGGGCATGGCCGTTCACTTGAATCCAGAGAGTCGATCCGCGCAGTGTACCGACCGATGCTGACAGCCAGAGGTTATCGGGCGAGGCGCTATTTGCCGGACGAGTTCTGCGGTGCCCGGTAGCCATCATTCAGCGTGCGCAGGAAGGCGACCACATCATCGATTTCCTGGTCTGAGAGTGCGGGCTTTTCGCCGCGCTTGCGGTCGTAGGGCACCTCTTCCACGTTCACATTGCGATGATGAGCAACCGGCAGATCATCAAATTTTTTCACCTTGCCGTTCACCGTCGGGTACCACTTTTCGGGATGCGTATCGCGGCTGACATAGAAAGCAACCGCATCGCGCAGGCTGGTCACTTGTCCGTTGTGGAAGAACACCTGGCGCGTAGCCACATTGCGCAAGGTGGGCACCTTGAACTTACCGCACTCGGAGGGCTGGGCCGCGCGGCCGCTGCGGCCTGACTTGCACAGGCCCATATCGACATGCGCCGGATTGGCATTCGCCGGTATGGCCTTGTTGCGCGCGACACCGAGCGCGTCATAGGTGAAGTCGGTGAACAGCGGCGGGCTGCCGTCTTCGCGCTTCGCACTGGGATGACAGGCCGCGCAATTACCGCGCTTTTCATCATTGAAGAGGTTCAGCCCCCGCATCTCGGCATCTGAGAGCGTTGCTTTGCCGGCGAGGTAGGCATCGTATTTTGAATCAAACGGATGAAACTCCGGCGCCTCGAGCTGATAGCGCTGCAGCGCATCGCTCAAGCCTGCAAAGGCTATCTCGACATCGTCGAGGCTGTTTTCACCGTAGATTTTGCGAAAGGCCGGCGCATAGGCCGCGCGACGGAGTTTTTCAACGACGGCCGCCCGCGTGAGATTAGCCATTTCATTTGCCGCAAGCAGCGGGCGCTCGGCCTGCGCCGCCAGTGTCTCGGCACTGCCATCTTGGTTGAAGCCTCCGACAGGCGTGCCCTCTTCATTGAAAGCGAACGCCGGCGTTTGCGCCAGATAGCGCAAGGACGGTACCGCTCGTGTACCGGACTGCTCGAGATTCGGGCCACCCGGCTGCACCGCGAGCGCGTTGGGCTGTGCATGCGCGTACTCGGGTGAGTGGCAGCTCGCACAGGATTGTTTGCCGGAGGCTGACAGCGACGCATCATGAAAGATCAGATTGCCGAGCTCGACCGCGGTGGAGGCCACAGGCACGGCGGCGCTGGTCGCTGCGGAAGGGTCCGGCTGTCGGCAAGACGCCAGCAAAACCAGTGCTGACACCACCGCTGCTAACGGAACAAGGGCAAGTCGAGAAGAAAACGGCACGCGCATCGAGGATCGAGGATCGAGGATTTGATCGGTTGTCTGAATGATTTTGATGCATTGAAATTTTAGCAAACACCCTTGATGTCCGCAGACCGAGTAAAACCGGCCTCCTGCGCTATACTCGGCACTCCTCTTTCGCGCTTGACTGCGCACTCTCTCGACGCTAATTCATGGACTCCGTGCCCTTGTGGGTGCAATTGCTGTCGCTGGCCGTACTGACCTGCACCTCGGCTTTTTTCTCCATCTCCGAAACGGCGCTGATGGCGCTGAACCGGCATCGCGTGAAACATCTGGCGCGCCGTGGCTCGAGACTGGCTCAAACGACGCTGTGGCTGCTGGATCACACCGACCGCATGCTGTCGCTGATTCTGATCGCCAACACCCTGATCAATGCACTGATCACTGCGCTGGTCACCTCGATCGCGATTTCAGCATTCGGCAACAATCAAGAAGTGATCACGATCGCCACCGCTGTCGTGGCCTTCTTCCTGATCGTTTTCGCGGAGATCACACCCAAAGTCGTCGGCGCGACCTACCCTGAGCGCATCGCGCTGCCTGCCTCGCTGATCATCAAACCGCTGATCCTGCTGGCAAGGCCAGCGATCTGGTTCGTCAACCTGTTTGTGCGCGCGCTGCTGCGCTTGATGGGGCTGCGTACCGGCAGGGAAGCGCGTGATGTGCGGCTGTCCCCCGAAGAGTTGCGCTCGATGGTGCTCGAGGGCGGCAATTTCATTCCAGTCAAGCACAAAAGTATTTTGCTGAATCTGTTCGACCTGGAGCAGGTGACGGTAGAAGATGTCATGACGCCGCGCGCGCAGATCGAGGCGCTGAACCTGTCGGTTCCGGTCGATGAGATCAAGCACCAGCTAACGACCTGCTATCACAACAAGCTGCTCGTGCATGAAGGAGAGATCAATCAGATCGCCGGTATCCTGCACGTGCGCAAAGCCATGGCTTTACTGAACCGGGAAGATGAACTGAGCGTTGATCATTTCCGTGAACTGCTGACTCCGGCCTATTTCATCCCGGCGGAAACCGATTTGTTTACGCAACTTCAGTATTTTCAGGAAAATCACGAGCGCCTGGGCATCATTGTTGATGAGTATGGCGAGGTACAGGGACTGGTCACGCTGGATGACATCATTGAAGAGATGGTCGGCGAATTCACCACCTCCACGCCCAGCGCGACGCGCGCCGAGCAATTCGACTGGGATAGCCGAGGCGAATGTCTGCTCGAAGGCAGTATTTCTCTGCGCGATGTCAATAAGCGTCTCGGGCTTGATCTGCCGCTGGATGGCCCAAAGACTATCAATGGATTGTTGCTGGAAACCCTGCAAGATATTCCTGAAGCCAGCGTCAGCCTGAAGATCGCGAATGTCGTGATCGAGATCGTGCAAGCGCAGGAACAGGCGATACGCATGGTCAAGCTGTACCGCCCTCACATTTGAGCGGCCACTGCTGCAGTGACCGACGCTGCATCCGAGAGGATGTTGCAGCTTAACGTCAACTGCCGTGATCAGACACGGCGGACTACCCAAGACTAACATTGACGGCCAGCGATCCGGACGGGCCAGGGTCATTCATCGCGCATGATCAGCCGCCTTGGATATCACCACCGGCCAATCGTTCCCATGACCGTACCCGCGCCCGCCAGCTCAGCCGCGAATTCCTCCGGCTTGCCGCGCATGTTGCTGCAGGCACAGCTGCTGAACCTACAGCAGCTGGAATCTGCCCAGCGCAGCAGCGCGGCAGAAAAGCTGCCGTTCATCCAGACATTGATCCGTGACGGCGCGATCGGGGCCGACGCGCTCGCGCAATTCTGCTCGAACACCTTTGGGTATCCGCTGCTGGATCTGTCAGCGGTGAATCCGGAAGCACTGCCACAGAAAATAATCGATCCGCGCCTGATGAGCAGCCATGGCGTGATTGTGCTCTCGCGACGCGGTGGCAAGCTGTCGCTGGGGATGGCTGACCCCAGCCAGCAGCAGGCGATCGAGCAGGTGAAGTTCCAGACTGGGCTGGCGGTAGAACCGGTGGTCGTTGCCTATCCGCAGCTGATCGACATGATAGGCCGGCTCTCGCAGAGCGCGGAGCAAAACCTCAGTGAGCTGATCGGCGATGATCTCGACAGCGTCTCGTTTGCAGAAGATGCCGAGTCCTCTGCCGACAACGAGACCGGTGCGAGCGAAATTGATGATGCACCGGTCGTTCGCTTTCTGCAAAAAATTCTGACCGATGCAATCAATATGGGCGCCTCGGATCTGCACTTCGAGCCTTTCGAAAAGTTTTATCGCATACGTTTTCGGGTCGATGGCGAGTTGCGCGAGATTGCACGGCCACCGCTGGCCATCAAGGAAAAACTCGCCTCGCGCATCAAGGTGATCTCGCGGCTGGACATTTCCGAGAAGCGAGTGCCACAAGATGGGCGAATGAAACTGCAGGTCTCTGCGACACGCAGCATTGACTTCCGCGTATCGACGCTGCCCACCCTGTTCGGTGAAAAAATCGTGATGCGCATACTCGATGGCAGTCAGGCGCAGCTAGGCATCGATGCGCTGGGCTATGAACCGGATCAGAAAGCCTTGCTGCTCGACGCCATCCACCGGCCTTACGGCATGGTGCTGGTCACCGGCCCCACGGGCTCGGGCAAAACGGTGTCTCTGTACACCTGCCTGAATTTACTCAACCAGCCCGGCACCAATATCGCCACCGCAGAAGACCCGGCAGAGATCAACCTGCCGGGCATCAATCAGGTAAACATCAACGAACGTGCCGGGTTGACGTTTCCAGTCGCACTGCGCGCCTTCCTTCGTCAAGACCCGGACATCATCATGGTCGGCGAGATTCGTGATCTGGAGACCGCCGATATCGCGATCAAGGCGGCGCAGACCGGTCACATGGTGTTTTCCACCCTGCATACGAATGACGCGCCGTCGACGCTGACGCGGCTGCTGAACATGGGCGTGGCCGCGTTCAACATCGGCGCCGCCGTCAATCTGATCACTGCGCAGCGACTGGCGCGTCGGCTGTGCAGTTGCAAGCAACCCGTGGCGCTACCAGAAAAAACCCTGCTCGACGCAGGTTTCGATGAATCGCAACTTGATGGCACACCGCTGTATGGCCCCGCAGGGTGCGAGCGGTGCAGCGGCAGCGGCTACAAGGGAAGGGTCGGTGTCTATCAGGTGATGCCAGTGTCCGAAGCCATCGAAAGCATCATTCTTGCGCATGGCACAGCACTGGAGATCGAGGCGCAGGCGCGGCGCGAGGGTATCAGGACATTGCGCGAATCAGGTTTGCTGAAAGTGAGGCATGGATTGACATCACTGGAAGAAATCCTCAGTTGCACCAATCAATAAGCAGGACTCACTCACCCGTAGTACCGATTCACAGGTAATCCGCGCAGTCTTCATCGTGCGGCCCCGTTCATGATTCGTCAGGAGAATTCGCATGGCATCTGTCGGTCAGCCCCGTCCGGGCAATAGCAGCGACACCCTTTATTCGTGGGAAGGCAAAGACAAAAGTGGACGGTTGGTACAGGGTGAAATGCGCGCCAGCGTGCAGTCACGCGTGGATGCGGCGCTGCGCCGGCAAGGCCTGACTGAGGTACGCGTCAAGAAAAAACCGCGTCAGCGTCAGCGTAAGATCCATGAGAAGGATATCTGCGTGTTCACGCGGCAGCTGTCGACGATGCTGAAAGCTGGTGTGCCGCTGCTGCAATCTTTCGATATCGTCGCGCGCGGCCATGCGAACCCGGCGGTCACCCGGTTGTTACTGGATATCCGCGCCGATGTGGAAACTGGCAGCAGTCTGTCGCAAGCCTTTCGCCGCTACCCGTTGTACTTCGATGCGTTGTTCTGCAACCTGGTAGCGGCCGGTGAACAGGGTGGCATTCTTGAACAACTGCTCGCGCGACTGGCCACCTACAAAGAAAAAACCCTGGCGATCAAAGGCAAGGTACGTTCGGCGATGTTCTATCCGGTAGCGGTACTGGGTGTGGCCTGCATTGTGACCGCGGTGATCATGGTGTGGGTTGTGCCTGCCTTCAAAGAAGTGTTCGAGAGTTTCGGCGCCGAGCTGCCGCTGCCGACGCAACTGGTGATCGCGTTGTCCGATCGTTTCGTCAACTATGGGTTTCTGATGCTGATTGCGCTGGTGGCGATCTCGGCGCTGAGTTATCGGGCTTGGCGGCGCTCGCCCTCGCTGCAGATCGCCACCGACAAGCTGGCACTGCGTCTGCCACTGTTCGGCGAGGTGATTCGCAAGGCCGTGATTGCGCGCTGGACCAGTACCTTGTCAACCATGTTCGCCGCTGGCGTGCCCTTGGTAGAATCACTAGATTCTGTCGGCGGCGCCTCTGGCAATGCGGTCTACGCTGAGGCTACCCGCCGTATCGCTGCGGCAGTACGCACCGGCACCAGCCTGAACATCGCGATGCAATCGACCAGTGTGTTTCCGTCCATGGTCACGCAAATGGTCGCGATTGGCGAAGAATCCGGCGCGCTCGAATCCATGCTGCGCAAAGTCGCAGAAGCGTACGAGGAAGAAGTCGA
This sequence comes from Pseudomonadota bacterium, assembly GCA_041182625.1. GTDB lineage: Bacteria > Pseudomonadota > Gammaproteobacteria > Burkholderiales > Burkholderiaceae_D > Pernthalerella. The sequence goes on from JBEGNF010000002.1 coordinate 14,645, forward strand.
TGCTGCCGTCGCGTCATTGTCTTCTCTGATGGAACCGGTCATCATGGTCGTGCTCGGCGTGCTGATCGGCGGTCTGGTGATCGCGATGTATCTGCCCATCTTCAAGCTCGGTTCGGTCGTCTGACCCGAGTCCGCTCTCAACTGCACTAAGCCGCACTGATAACCGACACCGATGCTGGAATCCACCGATACCTTGTTGACTGCCTTGCTGACGGCCCCACCGGAAAGTGTCGTCGCGGCGCTGCTCTGGATGCTGCCGGGATTGATCGTGGGCAGCTTTCTGAACGTGGCGATCTACCGGTTTCCGATCATGATGCAGCGCGAATCCGACAATTACCTCGCGATGGAAAACGACGACCAGCCGCCGCACACGGATCGCTACAACCTGGTACTGCCCGGCTCCGCCTGCACCGCCTGCGGTCATGCGCTGTCTGTGGCAGACAATGTACCGATCATCAGTTATGTCTGGCTCAAGGGCCGCTGCCGGTATTGTCATGCACCGATCTCGGCACGCTACCCGGCAGTCGAGTTGCTTACCGCCGTCTTGTCAGGCCTGGTGATCTGGCATCTGGGCAGCTCATTCGCCGGTCTGTCGGCGCTGCTGCTGCTGTGGATGCTGATCGCCATGACGTTCATCGACATCGACACGCAGCTACTGCCTGACGAGCTGACACTGCCGTTGATGTGGCTCGGTCTGCTGGTGAACCTCGAAGGCACCTTCGTGCCCTTGCGCGATGCCGTGATCGGCGCGGCAATCGGCTATCTGTCGCTGTGGGCGGTGTACTGGCTGTTCAAGCTTGTGACGGGCCGGGATGGGATTGGTTATGGCGACTTCAAACTGCTGGCTGCGCTGGGCGCGTGGCTGGGCTGGATGATGCTGCCGGTGATCGTGCTGCTGTCTTCTGCCGTGGGCGCCATCGTCGGACTATCACTGATCGTATTTCGTGGGCACCATCGCGACCGTCCGATTCCTTTCGGCCCCTTTCTCGCGGCCGCCGGGCTGATCGCGCTGTTGTTCGGACAGCCCTTGCTTCATGCCTGGCTAGGCAGTTGAGATCCGCTCGGCAAGCGCCAGCGTCTGAGAGACAATCGTCGGCATGACAGAGAAAGCCTTCAACCGATTTTCCGTAGGTCTGACGGGGGGCATCGGCAGCGGGAAGTCCGCGGTTGCCGACCTGCTCGCCCAACAGGGCGCCGCCATCATCGACACCGACCAGATCGCGCATGCGCTGACCGCCCCCGGCGGTGCGGCCATACGGCCTATTGCTGAGCAATTCGGCGATGGCTTTTTGACACCAGAGGGTGCGCTAGACCGCGCCGCCATGCGCGAGCGCGTGTTCTCGGATGCTGCCGCCAAACGGCAGCTGGAGGCCATTCTTCATCCGCTGATCAGGCAGCAAACGCGGATCGAAGCTGAGCGCGTGCCCGGCAGTTACCTGGTGTTTGTGGTGCCGCTGCTGGTGGAATCGGGCCGATGGAAGGACAGCGTGGATCGCGTGCTGGTGGTGGACTGCAGCGAAGCGCTGCAGCTTGAGCGGGTCATGCGCCGCAGCCAGTTATCGGCTGAGCAAGTCCGCGCGATCATGGCGACGCAGGCCAGCCGCGAAGCCCGACTGGCAGTCGCTGACGATGTGATCGTCAATGATCAGGCGCTGGATACACTCGAACAGGCGGTCGTTGCACTGCACCAGCGCTACCTTGCGCTGGCCACCCCCTCTTGAACCGTCCCTGAGTGCAAACACCAGGCCTTTTAAGGGCAAGAAGTTTGTAATTTCCGACTGCTTCGGTCAGAATCACGGTATCAATTTTTGGCCCACTCGCGAGGACTGCCGCCTTGACCGCTTACGAATACCCTTTCAATGAGCGTATTCGCACTCTGCTGCGGCTTGAAGACCTGTACGAAAAGTACCGGTTCTTCGTCGCGCAGGATCATCATTTGCAGCATCACGTAGCGCTTGCCACCATTTACGAGATGCTTGAAGTCGCGGGCCGCGCTGACCTGAAGTCTGATCTGTTGCAAGAATTGGAACGACAAAAGCAAACACTGATCGGCTTCAAATCCAACCCCAATGTCGAGAGTGCACGTCTGAATGAGGTGCTCGCTGATATCGAGAGCACCAGCGCGGCGCTCATTAGCGTCCAGGGCAAGACCGGTCAGCACATACGCGACAATGAATGGCTGATGAGCATACGGGGTCGCACCATCATTCCAGGTGGTGCCTGTGAGTTCGATCTGCCGTCCTATCATGCGTGGCAGCAGCAATCATCCAGCCAGCGCCGCGCTGATATCAGCGGCTGGTTCGCGCCGCTGGAACCCCTGTTCTCAGCGATCACCATCATCTTGCGCTTGCTGCGCGAGTCTGGCCGTGCGTCACATATCGTGGCGACTGCCGGCAGTTTCCAACAAATGCTGCAGGGACGCACCTATCAATTGCTGCGCGTCAGCCTGGATCCTCAGTTGGCAGCCATACCGGAAATCTCTGCCAATAAATATGTACTGTGGATACGCTTCACCACTCAGGGCGGCGACAACAAGCCCAAGGCCTACGAAGGCGATGTGCCCTTCGATCTGACACTCTGCAATTTCTGATTCTTCATCATGGTGACGGTCGTCGATTGTCCGACCTGCGGTAACAAGGTCGAATGGGCTGAGGTCAACAAATTCCGCCCCTTCTGCAGCGAGCGCTGCAAGCAGATCGACCTGGGCGCGTGGGCTGAAGAAAAATACGTGATCCCGGGCTCGACCCCGGTCAGTGATCAAGATCCTGACGTCCCCCATTGACCCCTGCCGATCTTCTTTCGGCGAGTGCCTGCAGCAGCGGTATCGTTGCCGGCAAGATCGGCGTCACCTCGAAACTTCCCTGCCAGGCCAGCTGCTGACCTTCCAACCCTCGCGGCTCGCCCTGCCACTCGCGACTGATATAAAAATGCAGGCGCACATGCGCATGAGGGTACACATGCTCGACGCCGCACCAGGGCTCGGCGGACAGAATACGCACACCAATCTCTTCGGCAAACTCGCGCTTGAGGGCGTCGATCACACTCTCGCCCGCCTCGACTTTCCCGCCGGGGAATTCCCAGTAGCCCGCGTACGGCTTGCCCTCCGGGCGCTGACCCATCAGCACATCGCCATTCGGTCTCATCAGGATGCCGACTGCGACATCGATCGGTGTGGCCATCGTGTTTAGCCGTTGTCGTGCTTGCCCGCCCAGTCGCGCGCGAATTGCCATGCGATACGACCCGAGCGCGAACCACGCTGCAAGGCCCAGCGCAGCGCTTCGGCATCCGCCTCGTCAAACTGTGAAGCGGGCACACCGAAGTGAGCAAGCCAGTGATGCACGATATCGAGATAATCGTCCTGGCGGAACGGATAGAAAGAGAGCCACAACCCGAAGCGCTCGGAGAGAGAAATTTTTTCTTCGACAGTCTCGCCCGGATGCAGATCGCCATCATCGACATGACGATAGCCTTCGTTATCCGACATTTTTTCCGGCAGAAGATGCCGGCGGTTCGAGGTCGCATAGATCAGCACATTGTCTGATTGCGCAGAGATGCTGCCGTCCAGCGCTACTTTCAGTGCCTTGTAGCCGCCCTCGCCTTCTTCAAATGACAGATCGTCGCAGAAGATAATGAATCGCTCGGGACGCTGAGCGATCAGCTCGACGATATCGGGCAAATCGACCAGGTGCTCCTTGTCTACCTCAATCAGCCGCAGACCGCGGTCGGCGAATTGCGCGAGGCAGGCCTTGATCAGCGAGGACTTGCCCGTGCCACGCGCGCCAGTCAGCAGCACATTGTTGGCTGGCCGACCCGTGATGAATTGCCGGGTGTTCTGCTCGATCGCTTCTTTTTGCGGACCAATGTTCCGCAGATCGTCGAGTCGGATATGTGAGGGATGATGCACTGCCTGCAGATGACCCCGGCCATCGCGAGCCACGCGCCAGCGGAAGGCTGTCGTGCTCCAGTCGGTCTCAGGCGTCGCTGGAGGCAGTAATTGCTCGACGCGTGCCAGCACCGATTCTGCACGCTGAAGGAATTGTTCGAGTTCTTTCATGTCGTTATTTTTCTGGGTTGTAGACGACACTGGATTCCGGCCTGCGCTGGAAAGACGGAGTGAAGAGCGTCGGCCTCAACCGGGTCATCCCGGCGCAGGCCGGGATCCAGCGACTTTAAAACACTGCTGACGATTCGCTTTCAGGACCGGTAATCCGCATTGATAGACACATAGTCATGCGAGAGATCGCAGGTCCAGATTGTCGCCGATGCGGTGCCACGCGCCAGTGTAACTCGCACCGTGATCTCGCTCTGCTTCATCACCCGCTGACCATCTTCCTCGCGGTAGTCCGGATGACGCCCACCCTGCTTCGCCACCCAGACATCATCCAAATACAAATCGAGCTTGGCCACATCGAGATCGGTCACGCCCGCATAGCCGATCGCGGCAAGGATACGACCAAGGTTGGGATCGGAGGCAAAGAAAGCTGTCTTCACCAGCGGCGAATGACCGATGGCATAAGCAATCTTGCGGCACTCTTCAACATCGCGCCCTTGCTCGATCTGTACAGTAATGAACTTGGTGGCGCCCTCGCCATCGCGCACGATCATCTGCGCCAATTCCTGCGCGAGTCCGGTGATCGCCGCTTCCAGTGCCCGGCATTCCGGCGAGTTCGCATCAGTGACGTCCAGCTCGCCCGCACCTGTCGCGATCAGTATGAAGGAATCATTGGTCGAGGTATCGCCATCAATCGTGATGCAGTTGAATGAGGCATCGGCGGCGCGCCGGACGATCTGCTCCAGCACAGGCTGCGGCACCTTGGCGTCGCAGGCTACATAACCAAGCATGGTCGCCATATTCGGCTTGATCATGCCAGCACCTTTGGAAATGCCGGTCAGTGTCACTGACTTTCCGTTAATGGTCACCGAATGCGACGCCGCCTTCGGCTGCGTGTCCGTTGTCATGATGGCTTCGGCCGCGTTGTACCAGTTGTCTTCTTTCAGAGTCGCCTGCGCACTCGGCAAACCGGCAATCAGGCGAGCCACCGGCAAGGGCTCCAGGATCACACCGGTCGAAAAGGGCAGTACTTGTACGGCTTCGCAGGCGAGCAGCTTGGCGACCGCTTCGCAAGTGGTATTCGCATTCGCGAGGCCGGACTCGCCGGTCCCCGCGTTCGCGTTGCCGGTATTGATCACCAGTGCCCTGATGCCCTGGCCACTGGCCAGATGCTGCTTGGCCACTTGTACGGGGGCTGCGCAAAAACGATTCGTCGTGAACACGCCAGCAACCGTCGCGGTGGGCGCCAGCGTCATCAGCAGCACGTCTTTACGACCGGGTTTCTTGATGCCGGCCTCGGCGTAGCCGAGCTGCAGGCCTTTGACGGGCTTGAGTTGGTTTGCGATCGGTAGAGGAAGATTGACTGCCATGAGCTTGCCTGTGGGGTCAGAAGGGTGGGGTTACTTTGCTGCACTGGCGAGGCGCCAGAGTGAGCATGGATCCCGGCATGCGCCGGGATGACGAATCAGAGAGCGAAGGCTCTCAAGACGTCAACCCGGCGTAGGCCGGGGTCCAGCGTCTTCGCATGTTGTCTGCGAAGACTGGCCCACGAATCACGCCAACTTGCCGTGACACTGTTTGAATTTCTTACCGCTGCCGCAAGGGCAAGGATCATTGCGGCCAACCTTCGCCATGCCGCTGCTCTGCTGGTCGTCATCGATCGGCGCCAGCAACTCTTCTGGCGCCAGCGCCGGATTGAAATCGCGATGCTGATAGTGCACGTTCTCCAGATGCGGCTGCGACATCTGCTCTTCTGCCGCGGCGATCTCTTCCTGCGACTGCACGCGCACGGTGATCACCATGCGCACCACATCGTTACGAATCAGATCCAGCATCTGCGCAAACAACTCAAAGGCTTCGCGCTTGTATTCTTGTTTGGGATTCTTTTGCGCATAGCCGCGCAGATGAATGCCCTGACGCAGATGATCGAGCGCGGCCAGATGCTCGCGCCAGTGCGAATCCATGCTCTGCAACATCACGTTACGCTCGAAGCCACCGAAGGACTCCTGTCCCACTAGATCGACCTTGGCCTGATGAATGGTGTCAGCCGCATGCAGGACACGCTCCAGCAGTTCTTCATCAGACAGCTGAGGCTCGTTCTTCAGCATCTCGGTCAGCGGAATGTCCAGCTGCCACTCGGCGGCGAGCGTCGCCTGCAAGCCTTCCAGATCCCACTGCTCTTCCATCGACTCTTCGGGCACGTGCTGGCGGAACAGATCGGTGAACACGCCATGACGCAGCGCCTGACTGATCTCGGACATGTCCTGCGCCTCGAGCAGTTCATTGCGCTGGTTGTAGATGACCTTGCGCTGATCATTGGCGACATCGTCGTATTCGAGAAGCTGCTTACGAATATCAAAGTTGCGCGCCTCGACCTTGCGCTGAGCCGATTCGATCGAACGAGAAACGATGCCGGCCTCGATGGGCTCGTCTTCCGGCATGTTCAGGCGTTCCATCACGGCGCGCACGCGGTCACCAGCGAAGATACGCAGCAGGGAGTCGTCCAGCGACAAATAGAAACGCGAGGAACCGGGATCGCCCTGACGGCCGGAACGACCACGCAGCTGGTTGTCGATGCGGCGCGATTCATGGCGCTCGGTGCCAATGATGTGCAAGCCGCCGGCAGCCACGACGCCGTCATGCAGCGACTGCCATTCATCGCGCAGCTGCTGCGCGCGCTTGGCTTTGTCGTCAGCGGAGATCGCGTCGTCCGCTTCAATTAGCTGGATCTGCTTGTCGACATTGCCACCCAAGACGATATCGGTGCCACGACCCGCCATGTTGGTTGCAATCGTGATCATCTTCGGGCGACCGGCTTGGGCGATGATCTCTGCCTCGCGCGCATGCTGCTTGGCGTTGAGCACATTGTGCGGCAGCTTGGCTTGCGTGAGCATCTGCGAGATCAGCTCGGAATTCTCGATCGAGGTCGTGCCGACCAGCACGGGCTGGCCGCGATCGTGGCAATCCTGAATGTCGGCCAGCACCGCGCGGTACTTGCCCGCGGCATTCTTGAACACCTGATCCTGCCGGTCCTTGCGCTGGCTCGGGCGGTTCGGCGGGATGACCACGGTCTCCAGACCGTAGATCTCCTGAAATTCATAGGCCTCGGTGTCCGCAGTACCCGTCATGCCGGCCAGCTTGCCGTACATGCGGAAGTAATTCTGGAAAGTGATCGAGGCCAGCGTCTGGTTCTCGTTCTGAATACGCACGCCTTCTTTCGCTTCCACCGCCTGGTGCAGGCCATCGGACCAGCGGCGACCCGTCATCAGACGACCGGTGAATTCGTCGACGATCACGACCTCATTGTTCTGCACCACATATTGCTGGTCCTTGTGGAACAGCGTGTGGGCACGCAGCGCTGCGTAGAGGTGATGGATCAGCGTGATGTGCGATGCATCGTACAGCGACGCGCCTTCGGGCAGCAAACCCATCTCGGTCAGGATGCGCTCGGCCTTCTCATGCCCGGCCTCAGTCAGCAGTACCGTATTGGCTTTTTCATCTTTGGTGTAATCGCCGGGTACTTCGACCACGCCCTTGCCGTCGGGCGTCTCTTCGCCGATCTGCAAGGTCAGCAGTGGCGGCAATGCATTTATCTTTCGGTACAGCTCGGTATGGTCTTCGGCTTGTCCGGAGATGATCAGTGGCGTTCTGGCTTCATCGATCAGGATGGAGTCGACCTCATCGACAATCGCAAATGACAGTCCGCGCTGCACTCGGTCGGCCAGGTCATACACCATGTTGTCGCGCAAATAGTCGAAGCCGAATTCGTTGTTGGTGCCGTAGGTGATATCGGCCGCATACGCTGCCTGCTTCACATCGTGCGGTGCTTGCGACAGATTCACACCCGTCGTCAGACCAAGCCAGCCATACAGCTTGCCCATCCACTCGGCATCGCGCTGCGCGAGATAATCATTGACCGTGACGATGTGTACGCCCTTGCCGGCCAGCGCATTCAGATACGCGGGCAGTGTCGCCATCAGTGTCTTGCCTTCGCCCGTGCCCATCTCGGCGATCTTGCCTTGGTGGAGCACCATGCCGCCGATCAGCTGCACATCGAAGTGGCGCATCTTCAAGACGCGCTTGCTGGCCTCGCGGCAAACGGCGAATGCCTCGGGAAGAATATCGTCCGTCGTGGCGCCTGCGGCGAGACGGGCTTTCAGCTCGGGAGTCTTTGCCTTGAGTTCATCGTCCGACAGCGTTTCCATCGCGGGCTCGAGGGCATTGATGTCGCGGACAGTCTTCTGCAGCTTCTTGAGCAGCCGCTGGTTGCGACTGCCGAAAATTTTGGTCAGTAGGGACATGCTTGGCTTGCGGGAAAAGGAGGCTGGCCGCGGAGGAGCGCCTGACGGCCAAAGGCGCGATTCTATCACGCAGGCTCTTGTCAACCGTACTACGTCCACCCACGCAAAAGCGGCTGTGCTAATGTTGTCTGATGTCCAGATTCCCCAACAATTTCAAGCCTTTTCGCCGCCCGGAGGCGCGCGCTGATGCCCGTGAAGCGATGGATTTTTTGCAATCCGCGGAAAAGCTCGGCGCCCTGCTGCCCACGGCCAGTCGGCTGGCGCAGTTGCAGCAAGCCTGCGCGCGTCTGCAACCGCAGGTATTCGCTGCCTGCCACGTCGTGAATCTGGACAATGGGCAGCTACAGATTGCAGTGCCGAATGCGGCGCTCGCGACCCGGCTCAGGCAGCAACTGCCCCGGCTTGTGGCCGGACTCAGAGAAAACGGCTGGCCGGTCGAGGAAATCCGGCTCAAAGTGCAGGTCATGCCGGAACGTCTGCCAGCACCGCCGGCGGCGGCGAAGCGCCCGCTGCCAACGTCGGCACTCAACTCATTTGCTGACCTCGAAAGCTCGCTCGATTCCGATCCTCGCAATGAAGCACTGCGTGACGCGCTGCGCCAGTTGCTGGCACGACGCGCCTCCTGATCAGATCTCGGCAGAGGGCGAAGGCCTCGGGAACGCCTCGATCATGGTGGCTAAAAGGATCAGCGCACCGCCCACATAGTCGCCGTAGCTCAGCGTCTCGCCGCCGATCAGTACCGCCGACACGACTGCCACTAATAGCTCGACGATCTGGAACACCGCAGCACGGCTGGCCTGCACATGGGTGACGCCGTACGTGGTCAGCAAGCCAGCGCCGAGCAACCAGAAAAAGGCAAATCCAGCGAGCAGCAACCAGGTCAGCGCTGGAAGATCAGGAATGATCGGTGAGGAAATCAGCAACCCGACCAGCGCCAGCACGGCGCAGCCAGCAAACGACGACAAGGTGCGACTGATCATCGGTATGCGCCGCGCTTTGCGGTTCGCAATGCCGGCTGCGGTGTAGCAGATGCCCGCAATCAGCGCGGCGAGATCCGCCACCGAGGGCGGCTCATCCAGCGCGCGCAGCCCGCCGACAATCACAAATACGCCGATGAGCGATAGCGCAACCGCAATGAGGCGACGACGATCGAGTGACTCGCCAAGGAAGAGCGCGCCACCGAGCGCACCCCAGACGGGCAACAAGAAAAACAACAGCATCACACGCACCACCGACCCGGACATCAGCGCAATGGTCAGGCCGACATTCGCAACGCCGAAGCACAGTCCGATCAGGATCAGCCAGTGGGTTTCGCTGTGCCAGTCGTGTCGCTCGCGCCAGATAAAAGGTATAGACACCAGCGCGACCAGTACATACGCAGTCAACGACACGGCATGACCATCCAGCCCGGCAGCCGCGAAAAACTTCAGTGGCATCCACGTGAAGCCCCAGATCACGCTGCCAGTCAGCAGTGAGATCAGCGCCAGCCGGGGCTCGCGATCAGAGGTATGTGGTTCGCTCAAGGAGGCGGAGTCTGAGACGATGACGATGCGAGGGGTTCAGCTGTCAGCAACGCGGGCGCTCAGGCGGCTGCCCACTCTTGCTCCAGCTGAGACGAATACGCAGCAGGCGCTGCAGCCGCATTGCTGAAGGTGACGATCTCATACGACGTGCTGTCGGCCAGCAGAGCGCGCAGCAATTTGTTGTTCAGACCGTGGCCGGATTTGTGCGCAGTGTAGCTCGCCAGCAGCGGATGACCCACCAGATACAGATCACCCATCGCATCAAGAATTTTGTGGCGTACGAATTCATTCCGATAGCGCAGCCCACCCGTGTTCAAAATGCGGAATTCATCCATCACGATGGCATTTTCCAGCGAACCGCCACGTGCGAGGCCCATGCCACGCAGGGTTTCTACATCCTGCATGAAACCGAAAGTGCGGGCGCGAGCGATTTCCTGGATATACGACTCGAAGGACAGATCGACCTCGGCGGTCTGTCCGCTGCCATCGATCGCCGGATGGTTGAACTCAATGAAGAATTTCAGGCGAAAACCGTGGCAGGGCTCCAGCCGCGCCCACTTCTCATTCGCGCCCTCGCCTTCACGCACCTCGACGGGACGCAGCACGCGCACGAATTTTTTTGCGGCGTCCTGCTCGCTGCGTCCTGCTTGCTGCAACAGAAAGACGAAGGAAGCGGCGGAGCCATCCATGATCGGTATCTCTTCGGCGTTCAGATCGACATACAGATTGTCGATACCGAGGCCGGCGCAGGCCGACATCAGATGCTCGACGGTCGACACGCGCACGCCGTCTTTTTCAAGCACCGAGGCCATGCGCGTATCGCCGACGCCATTCGCATTGGCCGGCAGTTCCACCGGCGGGTTCACATCGACCCGGCGAAACACGATGCCGGTGTCCACCGGCGCGGGCCGCAGCGTGAGCTCGACGCGCGTGCCGCAATGCAGCCCGACGCCAGTGGTGCTGACGGTCTGACTGAGCGTACGCTGTCTGATCATGGCGGCCTGCGCAGAAGTTTGATGAGAATTACAGCTGTGCCAGCATGGTCTCGGCGTTCGATACCTCGAACTTGCCGCCTGCCTCGACATTCAGCTGCTTGACGACGCCATCTTTTACCAGCATCGAGTAGCGCTGCGAGCGCGTGCCCATGCCGAACTGGCTGAAGTCGGCAGACAGGCCGATCGCTTTTGAAAAATCAGCATTTCCATCGGCCATCATGCGAACGATGCCGGTTGCCTTTTGATCGCGGCCCCAGGCGCCCATCACGAACGCATCATTGACGGAGATGCACCAGATTTCATCGACACCCTTGGCCTTGAGCGCATCGGCATGCTGCACATAACCGGGCACGTGCTGGGCCGAGCAGGTCGGCGTGTACGCGCCGGGCAGACCAAAAATGGCAATCGTCTTGCCCTTGACCAGATCCGACACATTGAAGGTGTTGGGTCCGAGCGTGCAACCTTCGGTCTCGGTCTCGATGAATTCGGCAAGTTTGCCCTCGGGCAGATGGTCTCCGACTTTGATGGTCATAGTGTCTTCCTTTGCTTTCAACAGAAAATGGGGATAGGAATAGGTGGGGAAAGAAAACCGCGCCCGGATGTCGCCATCGGACGCGGTTTCTAGGTGCTTAGTATGCCTCGCCTGACGTTTTCTTGCAGCCCCACAGGGTAGTGATCAAGCTGCCGACCCAACAAGAACGGATACTTTGTTGACAAAGAAAATCAGCCCAGCCCCTTGATCTTGCGGATCCCCGCGTCGCACAGCTGCGCTGGCTCGCTATACAACGCGGTTCTCTCAAGCTTCTCCCTATAGAGGTACCGATAAAGCAAAAGCAGATACTTTGTCGATAAAGAAACTGAAACCCACCCTTGAAGTCGCCTATCCCCGCGTCGCACAGCTGCGCTGGCTCGCTATACAACGCGGTTCTCTCAAGCTTCTCCCTAATCCGCCTGCCGCCGCAAAAACGCCGGAATATCGTAGGTTTCCGTGCCGTTGCGCTCCATCGCGCGCACGGTCTCGGAAGCCGATTCACGCCGCCAGACAGCGGGTGTGCGGATAGGGTCGAAGGTCTGGTTCGCGCCCGGTACCGCATCACCGCCCGAGACAGGCTCGTTGTAGGTACCCGTGCGCTGCACCGCGACCGGGTTGGACACCAGCTGCGGCCGGCGCGCGCGGCCCAGACCGGTGGCCACCACGGTGACGCGGATTTCTTCGCCCATCGACTCATCATAGGCAATGCCCTGAGCGATCGATGCATCTTCGGCAGCGAAAGCGCGCACGGTGGCCATGACTTCCTTGATTTCTTTGCCCTTCAGCGAACGACTGCCGGTCACGTTCACCAGTACGCCGCGCGCACCGGACAGATCGATACCATCGAGCAGCGGCGAGGCAATCGCCTGCTCGGCAGCGATGCGCGCACGGTCCACGCCCGAGGCGACTGCCGTGCCCATCATGGCCTTGCCCTGCTCAGCCATGATGGTCTTCACATCGTTGAAGTCGACGTTGATATGACCCGGGACATTGATGATCTCGGCAATACCGGCCACCGCATTGTTGAGCACATCATCGGCATGCTGCAGCCACTCGACCATGCTGTCATCTTCATAGATCTCTTCCAGCTTCTCGTTGAGAATCACGATCAGCGAATCGACGTGCTTGCCCAGCTCATCGAGACCTTCATTGGCGATGTCCATGCACTTCTTGCCTTCGTAGGTGAAGGGCTTGGACACGACTGCGACGGTCAGCGCACCCAGCTCTTTCGCGACCTGCGCCACCACGGGCGCCGCGCCGGTGCCTGTGCCACCGCCCATCCCGGCCGCGATGAAGACCATGTGCGCGCCGCGCAAGGCATCCTCGATGCGATCGCGCGTCTCCTCGGCGAGTTGACGTCCCAGCGCTGGCTTCATGCCGGCACCAAGGCCGGATTCACCGATCTGGATCACGTTATGCGCCTTGGAATTGTGCAAGGCCTGCGCGTCTGTGTTGGCGACGATGAACTCGACGCCGGACACGCCTTTATTGATCATGTGCTGCACAGCATTGCCGCCCGCACCACCGACACCGACCACTTTGATGATCGTGCCTTTTGTTGTTTCCAGCATATCGATTTCCATAATTTACTCCCTTGGTGATGCAGTTTTCAGTCGTTAGCCATCACATGGCGTGGCGGCTAGCAACTGACAACTGCGCATTGATACAAAACTTCGTCTCCTCTGCGGGCTTGCGATCAATAGTTACCTGCCGCGTCGTCCCGTACTGCTGCATGCTGCTTCATTCACTGCTTTATTCACTGCTTTATTCACTACTGTGTTCACCGCTTAGGTCACTGACTGCTGATCAGAAATTCCCGAGAAACCATTCCTTCATCCGCTGCCATACCGCCTTGGCAGACCCCCCCTGACGTACCACGACTTGTCCGCGCAGGTACTGTCGCTTGGCCTCCATCAACAAACCCAGGACCGTGGAATACCGCGGGCTACGCACGACATCGGCCAGCTGCCCGCTGTACTCCGGAGTACCGACTCGCGCAGGCTTCAAGAAGATATCTTCTGCCAACTCTGCTATGCCGGGCATCAGCGCACTGCCGCCGGTCAGCACGATGCCCGATGACAGCACCTCTTCGTAGCCGGACTCGCGCACGACCTGGTGCACCAGCGAGAACAATTCTTCCACGCGTGGCTCGATCACTGCGGCGAGCGCCTGTCGCGACAGCGTGCGTGCACCGCGATCACCAAGACCGGGCACATCGAATACATCCGTGGGGTCCGCCAGCACCTGCTTGGCAATGCCGTAACGCACCTTGATCTCTTCGGCTTCGGCCGTGGGGGTGCGCAGCGCCATCGCGATATCGTTCGTGATCTGGTCACCGGCAATCGGTATCACCGCCGTGTGTCGTATCGCACCCTCGGTGAAGATCGCGACATCCGTGGTGCCACCGCCGATATCGACCAGTACCACGCCGAGTTCTTTTTCGTCTGCGGTGAGCACGGAATCGGCTGATGCCATCGGCTGCAGGATCAGATCGGTCACCTCCAGACCACAACGGCGCACGCACTTGACGATGTTCTGTACCGCCGATACTGCACCGGTGACGATATGTACCTTTACCTCGAGGCGTATACCGCTCATGCCGATGGGCTCGCGCACGTCTTCCTGATTGTCGACAATGAATTCTTGAGGCACGGTATGCAGCAGCTGCTGATCGGTCGGAATATTGACCGCCTTTGCCGTCTCGATCACGCGCGCCACATCGGTGGAGGTGACTTCCTTGTCCTTGATCGCAACCATGCCGCTCGAGTTGAAGCTGCGGATGTGGTTGCCGGCGATTCCTGTCCAGACGTTACGGATCTGGCAGTCGGCCATCAGCTCGGCTTCCTCAAGGGCGCGCTGAATCGATTCGACCGTGGCCTCGATATTCACCACCACACCTTTTTTCAGGCCCTTGGAGTCATGCTGGCCAAGACCGATCACTTCGTGCCGCCCGTTGGGCAGCACCTCGGCGACGACGGCCACTACCTTCGACGTGCCGATATCGAGTCCGACGATCAGATTTGTCGCGTCTTTTGTCATAGTTTTTTCAAAGTTGGTATTCCTGCTTCCTGCTCGGCCGTCGCTATGCAGCATCCTCTTCTCTGACCGCCGGCGTACTGATCGGCGGCTGCCCTCGCATCCGATACGCGAGCCCGTTCGGGTAGCGCATATCAACGCTCTCTATTCTTCCTGCAAGCTGCGCCGAGAGCCTCGGATACGCGAGCACAAATCGATCAATACGGCGCTTCAGCGCATCGCGGTCTTGCACCCTGCCCAGCTTCAGCGTGACGCCATTGCTCAGCTTGGCCGTCCATGCGTAGCGCTTCGATAGCGTAAGCGTGCGCGGGGCAAGCCTGACCGGCGCCAGCCAGACACGCAAGTCAATCAACCGCTCTGCTACCTCATGGGCACTGCTCTCAGGCCCCGCCAGCTGCGGCAGTCGCCCCTCGGATTCGGCCTCATCAATGTTGGCAGTGAACAAATAGCCATCAACCGACAACAGGCGGTCATCCTGTTCGCCCCAGGTACCCAACACCTCGTACTCATCTACCGACACAATCAGCTTGTTTGGCCATTCTCTGCGCACCGAAGCACGCTGGACCCAGGGCACGGTTTCAAATGCAGCGCGCACCGCACCCAGATCCGCCGTAAAAAAATTGCCCCGCATGCGAGGAAGCGCTGCGCTGCGTACCGTCGCCGCATCGACATAACGCAATGGCGCACCATTCGCACCTTGCACCTTCACCACACGCAAATCAAAGAAAGGCTGAAGCGATAACCAGCGGTAGCCCGCGAACAACAGGCACAGCACCAGCACGCCAAGCATCGCTCGGGTGATGATGTTCAATGTCCTGATGTCATGCCACATGCTGTTTGTTCCTCTGGTCGCTTTGTGTCTTCTTGTCTCGGGGTTTGTTCGATAAGGTTTTTTTGTGTCGTCTCAGGTCGGGGTAGGCGGTGCCCAGTCCTTCGATGCCTGCAAATCCAGCGCAGCCATCCGCAATATCTCCACGCACAGCTGCTCATACGGCATACCCGATGCTGCCGCAGACATGGGCACCAGCGAATGACTCGTCATGCCCGGCGAGGTGTTTATCTCGAGCAGGAAAGGCTGACCATCCGATTCACGGATCATCACATCAGCCCTCGCCCAGCCGCGGCAGCCGATCGCGCGGTAACTGTCGAGCACCAGCTGCTGCACCTGTTTTTCAAGCGCGGCCGGCAGCTGACTCGGGCACAGGTATTGGGTCTCGTCAGAAAAATACTTGTTCTGATAGTCATAGTTCGCATCAGGCGCGACGATCCGCACCACCGGTAACGCACGCGCGGACTCGCCAGCGCCCAGCACCGGACAGGTGAGCTCCATACCGCTGATGAATTCCTCGGCCATCACCGCCTTGTCGAACTTTGCAGCCAGCGCATACGCGTCTGGCAGCTGATCAGCGGACGTCACCTTGGTAAGCCCGAGCGTTGAGCCCTCATGCGCCGGCTTGACGATGAGGGGCAGACCCAGCTTGGTTGCCACGGCTGTCCAGTCACTGCTCGCCGACAGCATCTCGAAACGCGGCGTCGACAGACCATTGAACAACCACACACGCTTGGTCATTGCCTTGTCCATCGCAATGGCCGACGCCAGAACGCCGGGACCGGTGTACGGAATGCCCATCTGCTCCAGCGCCCCCTGGAAGCTGCCATCTTCGCCATAGCGGCCATGCAGCGCGATGAACACACGATCAAATTTTTCCGCTGCCAGTTCGGCCAGTGAGCGCTGCGCAGGGTCGAATGCATGCGCATTCACACCTTGCGATTGCAATGCCTTGAGCACACCGCTGCCCGACATCAGCGAAATCTCGCGCTCTGCAGATCGGCCGCCAAAAATCACGCCGACCTTACCGAATTCGGTGTTCAGATGCGCGCTCATGCGACCTCCTTGTGAGGACCACCGGCCGTCAATTGCTGCAAGGCGGCCGGCACACCAGAAATCGAGCCCGCTCCCATCGTCATCACGACATCGCCATCCTTTGCCATCTTCAGCAGTACCTCGGGCATGTCTGCCATATCCTCAACAAATACCAGTTCAGTCTTGCCCACGACGCGCAACGCATGCGCAAGCGAACGACCATCGGCTGCTGGTATCGGCTGCTCGCCGGCAGCATAGACATCCGCCAGCACCAGCACGTCCACGGTGGATAGCACTTTCACGAAATCTTCGAACAGGTCGCGTGTGCGCGTGTAGCGGTGCGGCTGGAATGCCAGCACCAGACGCTGACCGGGAAATGCACCGCGTGCCGCAGCGATTGTGGCTGCGGTCTCCACCGGATGGTGGCCATAATCATCGACCAGCATGAAGCTGCCGCCCGCCGGCAGCGGCAGCTTGCCGTACTTGGTAAAGCGACGTCCGACACCGGTAAAGTTTTGCAGCGCTTTTTGTATGTGCTCATCGGCGATGTCCAGCTCGCGGGCGATGGCGATCGCGGCGCAGGCGTTTTGCACGTTGTGCATACCTGGCTGATTCAGCCGTACCGACAGAGGCTCATAGTCTTTTTGAAGTACAGTGAATTCCATATGGCTGTTGACCGCGCGCGCGTCGACTGCACGCACATCGGCTTCTTCATGAAAGCCATAGGTCATCACCATCTTGGAGATGAAGGGCATGATCTCGCGTACATTGCGATCATCAAGACACAGAATCGCGACACCATAAAAAGGGAGTCGCTGGGTAAACTCAATGAAGGCCTGTTTCAGTTTCGCGAAGCTGTGATCATAGGTCTCCATATGATCTGCATCGATGTTCGTGATGACTTCGATCACCGGAGACAAGTTCAGGAAAGACGCATCTGATTCGTCGGCTTCGGCCACGATGAACTCGCCCGTACCCAGCTTGGCATTCGCGCCTGCGCTGTTCAGACGGCCGCCAATCACGAAGGTCGGATCCAGCCCGCCCTCAGCGAGAATGCTGGCCACCAGACTGGTGGTCGTGGTCTTGCCATGGGTGCCCGCTATGGCGATACCGCGCTTTAATCGCATCAGTTCGGCCAGCATCACCGCACGGGGTACGATCGGAATATGACGTGCACGCGCTGCGATCACCTCTGCATTATTAGGTTGCACCGCGGTCGAAGTCACGATCGCATCCGCGCCTTCGACATTTTCTGGTGAATGACCAATACGGATGCTGGCACCCAGCTCAGCCAGCCGCCGACTGGCCGCATTGTTCGACAGATCGGAACCGGACACGGTGTAGCCGAGGTTCAGCAGCACCTCGGCGATGCCACTCATCCCGGAGCCGCCGATGCCAACGAAGTGTATGTGTTTAACCTTGTGTTTCATGTCAGTGGTGCATCCCCGTCGGCTCCGGCTTCGCCGCCAGTAAAAGAGCGCAGCGCGACCACGCTGCTTGGCCAACGAAATGTATGTGTTTGACCTTGTGCTTCATGAATGTCCCAAAGTTTCCAGCACCTGCGCAATCGCTTCATTGGCGTCGTGCTTGCCATGCCGGTACGCCGCGTCGGCCATGTGCAGGCAGCGCTCGCGTGTCAGTGTCTTGATCAGGGATGCCAACGCATCCACGTTCAGTTCGCTTTGCGGCTGATGAATCGCCGCACCGGTGCCCGCCATCCACCGCGCGTTGTCGCGCTGATGCGATGTGGTCGATGCGATGAAGGGCACCAGCACGCTGGCCACTCCCGCTGCGCATAATTCGGTCACCGTGATCGCACCCGCGCGGCAGATGACGATATCGGCCCACGCATAGCGCGAGGCCATGTCATTGATGAAATCCACCACATCGGCTTGGACGCGATGTTGCGCATACAGATCGCGCAGCGCAGCGATATGCTGCTTGCCGGATTGATGCACTACGCGCGGCCTTTCGGACTCATCGATCAGCGCTAATGCCGCAGGCACTGTCTCATTTAACACTTTCGCACCCAGACTGCCGCCAATCACGAGGATGTTCAGCGGGCCGGTGCGCGCCGCATAGCGCTGTGCCGGTGCCGGTAATTCACGTATCTCGCGCCGCACCGGGTTTCCGGTCACCTGTGCTTTGTGTTGCAGTTCGTCGCCCTGCGTAGCAAAGCCGAACAGTACTTTTTTGGCGAATGGCAGCAATGCCTTGTTTGACATCAGCAGCTCGGCATCGGCATTCACCAAAGCCAGCGGCACGCCGCAAACTCTGGCCACGACGCCGCCGGGCACCGTCACATAGCCACCCATGCCAAGCACAACATCGGGCTTGCGCCGCAGCAGAATGGACAGACAACTGAAAAAACTCAGCACCAGCTTGATTGCGCCAGTCACGGTATGCAGCAGACCTTTGCCGCGCAGTCCGGTGAAATCGATGGCATCAAAATCTACGCCGTGACGCGGCACGATGTCTGCTTCCATGCCCCGCGTCGTGCCCAGCCAGGACACTTGCCAGCCGCGCGCGCGCATCGTGTCGGCGATCGCAAGGCCAGGGAAAATGTGACCACCCGTGCCCGCGGCCATAATGAGCAGACGGCTCATGCGCGACCTCCGCGCATCAGCACTCTGTTCTCATAGTCTATTCTCAGCAGTACCGCTAATCCGATACAGTTAATCACTACCCCCGAACCGCCATAGCTCATCAGCGGCAAGGTCAGTCCCTTGGTCGGCAGCAGCCCGAGATTGACGCCCATGTTGATGAATGCCTGCACGCCGATCCAGATACCGATGCCCTTGGCGACGAGCCCGGCGAATACATCGTCGACCGCGATGGCCTGACGGCCGATCTCGAATGCGCGGCGCACGATCCAGTAGAACGCAATGGTCACCAGCAGCACGCCGGCCAGTCCGAGTTCTTCACCGATCACCGCCAGCAGAAAATCGGTATGTGCTTCGGGCAGGTAATGCAGCTTTTCGACGCTACCGCCCAGACCAACACCGAACAACTCGCCTCGGCCAAAGGCAATCAGCGAGTGTGACAATTGATAGGCCTTATCAAGCACGTTTTGTTCGTCCCAGGGATTCATGTAGGCGAGCAAACGCTCGCGCCGCCACGGCGAGAGCAGAATCACCAGCGAGAACACAGCGGTCAGCACGCCGATAATGCCGCTGAACCAGATGATGTTGAAGCCGCCGAGGAATAAGATTCCCATCGCGATACAGACGATCACGCCGAACGCACCCAGATCAGGTTGAAGCAGCAACAGGCCGCCAACCAACCCGACCGCTAACGCCATTGGCAGAAAGCCCTTGGTCAGCTTGTGCATGTACTGCTGCTTGCGCAATGTAAAGTCAGCGGCGTACAAGACCATCATCAGCTTCAGAAGTTCGGAAGGCTGCAGATTCAGGCCACCAAATCCTATCCAGCGCCGCGCACCGTTAACGCCCTTGCCGATACCAGGAATAAAGACCAGCACCATCAGCACCAACGAGATGATGAATAGCGCGGGCGCTGCTTTTTGCCATTGCTCTATTTTCAAACGGAACGCAAACAAACCAGCCAGCAAACCGATCAGGACAAACATCGTCTGTCGCAGCAGGAAATGATGGTTTTTGTAATTGGCGTACTTGGGTGAATCTGGCAGGCTGATGGATGCGGAGTACACCATCACGACACCGCCCAGCAGCAGCAGCAAGGTGACCCAGACCAGCGGCTGATCGTACTCAAGCATGCTCGAGCGCTGCCCGATGCGCACATCGGTCGGCGATGTCTCGTTTGCTCCGAGCCAGGGCAAAGTCATCTTCATGCGCTGACCTCCCCACGCGACAACCCGACCTCGCGCACTGCATTGATGAACACCTCGGCGCGATGCGCATAATTGGTGAACATGTCGAAGCTTGCGCAAGCCGGCGACAGCAGCACGATATCGCCTTCCGTCGCGATCTCGGCAGCGCGCTCGACAGCCTGCTCCAGCGTCCAGCAATCTGTGAGGGAGACGCCGGTGCTGTTCAGCGCCTCGCGTATGGCCGGGGCGTCACGGCCGATCAGCATCACGGCTTTTGCGTGGCGCTTCACCGGTCCGGCAAGCGCCGAAAAATCCTGCCCCTTGCCATCGCCACCGGCGAGGAGTATCAGGCGCGGTTCGTCGCCAGCACTCAGATCGCCCAGACCTTCAAGCGCTGCGATGGTCGCACCGACATTCGTACCCTTGCTATCGTCTACATACTCGACGCCAGCGATGGTGGTGACACTCTCCACGCGATGCGGCTCACCCTTGTACTGACGCGCTGCATGCAGCAGAGGCGCGAGCGGCAGATCGATCGCACGGCAGAGCGCCAGCGCAGCGAGTACGTTGGTAGCATTGTGTCGCCCGCGTATCTTTAGCGCATCAACGGGCATCAGGCGAGTCATGAACAGCTCAGTCTCGAGCTTGGCCTTGCCGCGTCGCTTTTTCTCACCTTTTTCTTCCGTACTCACTGCGAGCATGAGCCAGCGCATGCCATGCTCTTCCTGCAGCCCAAGACAATCTGCTTCGGTAGGCGCATCGGTACCAAAACTCACGACGCTCGCGTCCTTGCCAGTCATTTTCATCACGCGCGCATCGTCGCGATTGAGTACGCGTAGTGTGTTCGTACCAAAGATACGCTGCTTGGCGTGGGCATAGGCTTCCATATCGCCATGCCAGTCGAGGTGATCTTGCGTGAGGTTCAGCACCGTGGCTGCGTCGGCGTCCAGCGTGTGCGTGCTCCATAACTGGAAGCTGGAGAGTTCCAACACCCAGCAATCGGGCAGGCTGTCCTGATCCAGCGCCTCGCGCAGCACATCGAGTGCCGCTGGGCTGATGTTGCCGGCCACCTTGACCGACAGGCCGGCCGCGCGGCACAGATGACCGGTGAGGCGGGTCACCGTGGTCTTGCCGTTGGTTCCCGTGATCGCCAGCACTTTGGGCTGGTAGTTTCTCTCTTCTTTCAGTGCGGCCAGTGCCTGCGCAAACAATTCGATCTCGCCCCAGACGGGAATCTGCTTCTCCTGCGCCGCCGGCAGTATCGCGGCGAGTTCTTTGCCTGGCGACAGGCCGGGACTCAGCAGTACCAGATCGATCGCGTCGAGCAGCGACGGGGTGAATTCACCTGCGATGAATTCTGCCGTCGGCAGGAGTTCGCGCAGACCGGCAAGACGCTCGGGCATGGGACGCGTGTCGGCCACACGCAACCGCGCACCTGCGCGTGCGAGCCAGTGCGCGATGGCCAGACCCGATTCACCGAGTCCGAGCACCAGTGCGTGTTTGCCGGTCAAATTCATTCTTTGCGTTTCCATCCCTGCGTCGATTCCTGTGCCAGTCACTAGCGCAGCTTCAGCGTTGATAAGCCGACCAGCACCAGCATCATGGTGATGATCCAGAAGCGCACGACTACCTGCGTTTCTTTCCAACCTTTTTGTTCATAGTGGTGATGCAGTGGCGCCATCAACAGGACGCGCTTGCCAACACCTGTTCTCATCTTGGTGTACTTGAAGTAGGCGACTTGCAGCATCACGGACAAGGTCTCGACCACGAATACGCCGCCCATAATGAAAAGCACGATCTCTTGGCGGACGATGACCGCGATGGTGCCCAATGCACCACCCAGCGCCAGCGCACCGACATCACCCATGAATACCTGCGCCGGGTACGCGTTAAACCACAAGAAGGCGAGCCCCGCACCGGCCATCGCGCCGCAGAAAATCAATAATTCACCCGCGCCCGGTATGTGCGGTATGAGCAGGTATTTCGCATACGTTGCGCTACCGGTCAGGTAGGCGAAGAGGCCTAGCGCGGAACCGACCATCACCGTCGGCATGATCGCCAGTCCGTCAAGACCATCGGTCAGGTTCACTGCATTGCTGGTGCCGACGATGACGAAGTAGGTCAGTGCGATGAAGCCCCAGACCCCGAGCGGGTAGCTGATCGTTTTGAAGAAGGGCACGATCAGGTCAGCCTTGGGCGGCAGATCCATCGAAAATCCAGACTGCACCCACGCAAGAAATAGTTCCCACACTTTGGTGTTGGTCGGACCCGATACCGAGAATGCCAGATAGAACGCAGCCAGCAAACCAATCAGCGATTGCCAGAAATACTTTTCGCGCGAGCGCATGCCATTCGGGTCTTTGTAGACTACCTTGCGATAGTCATCCACCCAGCCGATGATGCCAAAACCCAGCGTGACGATCAGCACGGGCCAGATGAAGCGATTGCTCCAATCGCCCCATAGCAGCGTCGATACACCGATACCGATCAAGATGAGCGCACCACCCATGGTCGGCGTACCGGACTTCACCAGATGCGTCTGCGGACCATCGGTGCGCACTGCCTGTCCCACCTTCAGGGTGGTCAACATGCGAATCACCGCCGGACCGGACAGCAAACCAATCAACAACGCCGTCAGCGTCGCAAACACGGCGCGGAAGGTAATGAAATTGAAGACCCGCAGCGCGCCAAGCTGGTCCTGGAATTGCTGAGCAAGCCAGAGCAACATCTCAATGACCTCCCGCCGAAACGCCAGTGAGCCTGTCCACCACGCGCTCCATCTTCATGAAGCGTGAACCTTTAACGAGTACGCTGGCGCCAGAAGGCACAGCAGCGATTTCCTGATTCAGTGTGTCCATAGTCTCGAAATGCCGGGCAGCACTGCCGAATGCGATGCTGGCATGACGAGCCAGTGCGCCCAGGGTGAATAACTGATCGATCTGCCGGGCACGTGCATAGCTGCCGATCTCTTCATGAAAAGCGACCCCCTCGCCGCCGACCTCCCCCATGTCACCCAGCACGAGAGTGCGCGGCGCAGGCGCGGCGGCCAGCACATCGATCGCAGCTCTCACAGAGTCAGGATTGGCGTTGTAGGTATCATCGATGACGAGCGCGCCGTTGTGCGCACTCTTGCGCTGCAGACGACCCGCGACGGGAGTGAATGATTGGAGTCCGCGCGCGATGCTGTCGGCATCAATGCCGATAGCGAGCGCCGCAGCACAAGCGGCCAGCGCATTGCGCACATTGTGAATGCCGGCCGCCGACAGCGAGACATTGATGGTTTGTCCGGCTGCGTTGATGTGCAGATCACTGCCAAAATCGCGCGGCTGCCACTGGCAGGTCACCGCGGCTTGATTACCAAGACCGAAGCTCATGGTTCGACGATGACCGGCATAGCCCTGCCACAGTAAAGCGTAATCATCATCGGCAGGGAACACGGCACAGCCGTCGTTGCTCAGCCATTGAATGACCGAGCCGTTCTCTTCGGCCACTGCGGCAACACTCGCCATGAATTCCTGATGCTCACGCTGCGCGTTGTTTACCAGACCGACCGTAGGTTCCGCGATCTCGGCCAGACGGGCGATCTCTCCCGGATGATTCATGCCCATTTCGATCACGGCGGCGCGATGGGATGATGCCAGCCTGAACAGCGTCAGCGGCACGCCGATCTCATTGTTCAGATTGCCTCGTGTGGACAAATACTTGCCCTCACCAAAAGCGGCCGCCAGAACTGAGGCAATCATTTCCTTGACGGTGGTCTTGCCATTGCTGCCGGTGACGCCGATGACAGGGATATCAAATTGTCTGCGCCAAAAATTCGCGATCTGGCCGAGCGCATGACGGGTGTCGCGTACCACCAGCGCGGGGAGCGAAAAACCCTCGGGTAGATGATCAACGACGACCGCTGCCGCACCCTGCGCGACGACCTCGGGCAAGAAATCATGCGCATCGAAGCGCTCGCCGCGCAATGCGACAAACAGGTTGCCTTTGTCTACCGCCTTGCTGTTGGTAGATACGCCATCGATACGGGTGTTGGCGGTCATCTGCGCACCAGATAAAACGTTCAGCAAATCAGCGAGGCTCGCGCGCATCAGTGGCCTCCGTTACGTGTGGCACGCGTGGCCAGCGCCAGCGCGGCATGATCGGCATCGCGAAAGGCGAGCTTCTTGCCTCTGATTTCCTGGTAGTCCTCATGGCCTTTGCCTGCCACCAGCACCACGTCATTCTTGCCCGCATGGCGTATTGCTGACAGGATCGCATTCGCTCGATCCTCGATCAATTGGACTCGATCTTTGTCGGCATCCGCGGTGCCACTGAGGATTTGCGCGATGATGTCCGAGGGATCTTCACTGCGCGGATTGTCGCTGGTGATAACCAAATGATCGGCCGCCATCGCTGCCGCACCCATCTGCGCGCGCTTGCCCGGATCGCGGTCACCGCCACAGCCAAACACACACCACAGCTGACCATGGCGCGCATCGGCCACTTGCCGCAGCGTGTGCAAGGCCTTCTCCAGCGCATCGGGCGTGTGCGCATAATCGATGACTGCCAGCGGACCATCATTACCGCCCAGCTGCTGCATGCGGCCCGGTACGGCCAGCAGCGATTCAAGATGACGGATCACGCTGCTCCATGCGAGACCGCGTGCAAACAGCACACCGGCCACCGCCAGTACATTGCTGACATTGAAGTGTCCAATCAGGTGCGTGCGCACGGTGCCATTGCCAAAGGGAGAGGACAGCTGGAAGCTGGCCCCGTGCTGACTGATGCGGATATCGGAAGCAGACAGTACTGCAACCTCCGGCGCTGACGCTCCCTCGACCGTGTAGCCCAACACCTCAACGCGAGGCTGGCGCGCGCGTAGCTGTGCCAACCGCCGCAGACCCATCGGATCGTCCAGATTGATGACGGCATGTTGCAGTCCGGGCCAGTCAAACAATCGGGATTTAGCCGATTCATAGGTCGCCATGTCGCCATGGAAATCGAGATGGTCGCGGGTGAAGTTCGTCAGCACGGCGACATCGACATGCAGATCATCCAGTCTGCCCTGAACCAGCCCTATGGATGAGGCTTCGATCGCCAGTGCCTTGGCGCCACTGCTGCGCTGTGCGGCCAACTGACGCGCGAGCTGAACTGCATCGGGTGTGGTGAAACCCGTAGGCACAAAGTCGCCGCACTCGCCGTGACGATACAGGCCAACACCCAGCGTGCCAATCACACTGGTCGGCAAACCGTCACGCGACAGCGCCTGCCCCAGCCACTGGGTGCACGAGGTCTTGCCATTGGTACCGGTCACTGCAACGCTGAACATCCCACTATCTGGCTTGCCGTACCACTCATGTGCAATACGACCAGCGCTTGCAGCGAGTCCCGCCACACCGCGATGCTCAACCTTCCAGTCCGGTTTCCATTGGAAATCACCCGATGTATCGAACAACACAGCGCTCGCGCCGGATTCGATCGCTTGTGAGATGTAGTCGCGACCATCACCATTCTCGCCGGGACATGCAATGAAGACATCGCCGCGCTGGATACGACGCGAATCGAGCGAGAGCTGCGCTGACGGCGCAATATCGCGCAGCCAGCGACTCAGGTCTGTGGTCTCGAGCACGGCCGCCGCCATCACATGCTCTCCGCCACGGGCACGGTCGGCATGATCACATTCGTCACGCTCGCATCCGGCGGCACATTCAAAGAGCGCAACGTGCTGGCCGCAACACTCGCAAACACGGGCGCAGCGACCAGACCACCAAAATGCTTGCCAGCGCTGGGCTCATCAATCATCACTGCGATGATGATGCGCGGATCCGATGCCGGTGCGAGACCAACAAAGGATGCAACGTACTTGTTCACATAGTGACCGTTCTCCAGCTTGTGCGCGGTACCGGTCTTGCCCGCTACGCGGTAGCCGCGCACCTGCGCTTGGGGTGCCGTGCCGCCGGGGCCCACCACTAGCTCGAGCATGGCGCGCATCTGCACTGCCGTCTTTTCGCTGATCACACGCTGCGCCTGCGGCTGCTGGCTCACTTTCTGGAACGACAGCGGGATCATTTCGCCATCGCGCGCGAAGATCATGTAAGAACGAGCGACCTGTATCAGCGATACGGAAATACCATGTCCATAGCTCATAGTGGCCTGCTCGATCGGTCGCCAGGTTTTATAGGGACGCATGCGACCCGCGACCGCACCGGGGAAACCAAAACGCGGCTGCTGACCAAAACCGACCGAAGAAAACATGTCCCACATCTGCCGAGGCTCGAGCTTTTGCGCCATGCGCACGGTGCCGACGTTGGACGATTGCTGGATGATCTGTGAGACGGACAATGCGCCGGCATGCGGATGCGAGTCGCCAATCGTGGAAGGACCGATGGTCAGCTTGTTCGGCGTATCCAGCATCGTCGTCGGCGAGACCAGACCTTTTTCCATGGCCAGCGCCACGGTGAATGGTTTTAATGTCGAGCCAGGCTCATAGGTGTCCGTGAATACCCGATTGCGCAGCTGGGCGCCTGTCAGCCCAGCGCGGCTATTGGGGTTATAGGTTGGCATGTTGGCCAATGCGAGCACTTCGCCTGTCTTTACATCGAGCACGACAATGCCACCGGCCTTGGCCTTATGCTGCTCGACCGCCTGCTGCAGCTGAGTGAACGCAATATATTGGATCTTGCTGTCGATGGAGAGCGTGAGATCACGACCATCCTGAGGTTCGCGCAAGAGCGCAATATCATCCACCACTCGACCCAGGCGATCACGAATCACACGCCGACTGCCGGTCACGCCTCCCAGTGTCGACTGATGCGCCAGCTCCATGCCCTCCTGACCTTTGTCCTCGACGTTAGTGAAGCCCAGCACATGGGCGGCTACCTGTCCGGCCGGATAGAAGCGCTTGTACTCTTTTTTGGTATGGATGCCCGGAATATCGAGCGCGATCACCTTGTCGGCGATATCGTTCTCGACCTGACGCTTCAGATAAACAAAATTGGTGTCGGATTCCAGCTTTTTTGTCAGCTCGGGGAAACCGATGTCGAGCAATTGCGCGAGCTGTCGCAGCTTCTCGGGAGACGTTTCTACGCTGTCGGGAATCGCCCAGATAGCTTTCACAGGCAATGAGGATGCCATCACCTCGCCGCTGCGATCGAGAATCTTGCCGCGTACTGCCGGTAATTCCAGTGTGCGCGCGTAACGCGATTCACCTTTTTTCTGCAAGAAGTCCGTGGATATCGCCTGCAGCCAGAACGCACGCGCCGCCAGCGCAACAAACGCAGCAAACAGCAGGAACAAGGCAAGACGGGAGCGCCAAGCGGGCAGCTTCACGGCGAGCACGGGGCTTGCTGCGAAAGCCACGCCGCGTCCTGCCGCTTTTCTGCTGGGCGCTCGCATTATTGCCCTCCCAGTGTCATGTACTTCATGTACTGCGTGCGGCCGGGGCCCGGCACCGCCATGTTCAGCGAGCTGCGCGCCATGCTATCGATGCGCGCATGCTTGGCCAGCAGCGATTGCTCCAGCTGCAGCTGCGCCCATTCAGTCTCCAGCTCTCTCTGGCGCAGCTGCACGCGCTCGAGCTCGATGAACAGGCGGCGTGCATGAAACTGCGAATTCACCAGCAGTAGTGAACAGACCACCAGCAAGGCGACCAGCGGGAGAAGCGCGCGATTGCTCATGCTGGCGCTCCTGAGGGCAGCCGCATCGCGCTGCGCATGACGGCAGAGCGTGCGCGGGGATTGGCTGCAATCTCGGTCTGGCCGGGCTTGCAGCGCGACAGCAGTTTCATTTCTGGCTGAGGCAGATCGGCGGCACGAATCGGCAGGCGACGGTCAGGCTGCGGCACACTGGCCTTGCTGGCCATGAACCGCTTGACGATACGATCTTCAAGCGAATGAAAACTGATCACCACCATTCTCCCGGACGGCGCGAGACGGCCGTATGCCTGTGCTAAACCTGCTTCCAGTTCTTCCAGTTCCTTATTGATGAAAATCCGTATAGCCTGAAAAGTCCGGGTGGCCGGGTCTTTCCCTTGTTCACGGGTCTTGACGGCGCCAGCCACGATCGCTGCGAGGTCTCGCGTGCCGGTAATTGGCTCGACTGCCCTGCGAGCAACAATCGCCTTTGCAATCTGAAAAGCAAACCGTTCTTCCCCATAATCGCGAATCACTTTCTCGAGGTTGTCCTGCGTCTCGTTGGCCAGCCAGTCAGCCGCTGATATGCCGCGCGTGGTGTCCATGCGCATATCCAACGGACCATCGGCCCGGAAACTGAAACCACGCGCCGCCTGATCGACCTGGGGAGAGGACAGGCCAAGATCCAGCAGTACGCCATCAATTTGTTCTATACCCATCGCCGTGAGCGCGGCATCCATCGTCGCGAAGCTGTCATGCACGATGACGAACCGCGCATCGTCGCGAGCGAGTTGCTGCGCCACGTCGATGGCTTGCGGATCCTTGTCAAAGGCGACCAGCCGTCCGCGTGCCGACAGCGCCGACAGAATGCGGCGGCTGTGGCCACCTCTTCCGAAAGTGCCATCCACATAAATGCCATCGCGACGCGCATCGGCAATCGCCAGCGCCTCCACGGCTTCATCCAGCAACACGGTTCGGTGCGAATACTCGGGCACCGTCTGTTGATTCATCGGCTGCCGTCAGAACGAAAAATGATTCAACACATCAGGCATGCCTTCGGCAATCGCCTGCGATTCGCTGTCTTCCAGCTTTGCTGCATCCCAGATCTCGAAGTGACTGCCCATGCCGAGCAGCATGACGTCGCGCGTCAGTCCTGCGACATTGCGAAGCTCAGGCGAAATCAGGATGCGGCCCGCGCTGTCCATGTCCAGATCCGATGCATTACCGAGAAAGATGCGCTGCCACGCGCGCGCCGACATCGGCCACGCTGCGATCTGCTCGCGATGCATTTCCCAGACAGGGCGAGGAAATAAAAGAAGACAGCCATGCGGATGACGAGTGAGCGTGACCCGCCCCTCGCACTGAATCGACAGCGCGTCACGATGCCGGGCAGGTATCGATACCCGACCCTTCGCATCCATGCTCATTGCGGACGCACCCTGATACACCGAGGCTCTCTCCTGTACTGTTAAAAATTAGTGAACACGACTGGAACGGCAAGCGCTGGAATGTTGGAAGAAATGACAATTTCTCCCCCACAAAAAAACACTTTTTCACACTATCGCCCACTTTAGAGGATGGAGAATTTTCGGTCAAGGAATATCGCCGGGAGAAACGTAGATTTTTTCAATGAAGTCAAGGACTTAGCGTCACTTGTTGAAGCGGATTGCGCAGGGAATAGGTTAGAAAAATGAAGGACTTAGCTGCGTTACTGAAAGTAGAACATTAGTAATACACATGTGTTTTGCGCACCATGCGCCGATTTTCGACATGACTTTGCTCGCGATGGCTGTCTGACTGACAAAACTTTCATGAGAGAAAGTTTCTTGGCCGAGTCATCCCGTGCGGCAGGCGGCGCGACGGACCGCGGCAACGACGTATACACTCGACGCATGAACCTGCCTCTGAACTTGCAAGCACTTGCCGAGCCGGCCGCCTGGAAGCCAATCAACGATGGCGTGATGGGCGGTCTCTCACACAGTCGCTTTCTGGTGGATGAAGAGGGCTGCGCACGTTTTGAAGGCACGGTCTCTCTGGAAAATCAGGGCGGATTTGCCTCGGTCAGGCACTTGCTGCGCCAGCTTATCCCGGCAAACAGCCGGCAGATACGTCTGCGGGCACTGGGCGACGGGCATGTGTACAAATTCTCGCTGCGCACAGATGACGCGTTCGATGGCATCAGTTATCAGGCTGATTTTCTTCCTGCCTCTCACCAGTGGATGGACATCGACCTCGGGCTGGATCAGTTTGCTGCCACGTTTCGCGGGCGACCCGCGAGCGCCGCGGCGCTGACCTCCTTCGGCCAGATACGCCAGATCGGACTGATGATCGCGAACCGGCAAGCGGGCGACTTCTGCCTGAAACTGCGCTCGATCAGTTTTCTGTAAATCGAGCAACGCGGGCAATGCGCTATGGAGTCGCGCTCCACGATAGCGTTTCGCACGAACGTATGCGCGAGACGCTTGGACTGCAATACCTACCATACAGCCCAAACCACTACCCGAGCGCCCGCCGACTGAATAGTCGGGCAATCTGCTGATGAATCGGCGGTTTGGGCGTTGCACCGGAGTAGTCTTTCCTATGAGACAGAAGTTTTACGATCTCAGGAAGGAAGACCATGACACTCGCCATCCCGGAGGATACGCGCAACACACTAATGCAGCTCAAGCATCTGAGGCAGTCGCGCGGCATGAGAAACAAGGATGTAGCAGAACAGCTCGGCATCAGTCCAT
The DNA here is from genome assembly GCA_041182625.1 of Pseudomonadota bacterium. Taxonomy (GTDB): domain Bacteria; phylum Pseudomonadota; class Gammaproteobacteria; order Burkholderiales; family Burkholderiaceae_D; genus Pernthalerella. The sequence continues at coordinate 45,082 of JBEGNF010000002.1, forward strand.
CGGCGCTGTCGAAATACGAAGAGTTCGATCGTTTGCCGAAGCCGGAAATGATCAGCAAGATCTGCCAGTGGATAGAGCAGCTCGATTATCAGCCCAACCGGGTATTCAGAAAGCGATAACGCAAACGCCGGGTGAGCACAGCAAGCCGTTCGAGGCTGCGAAGACGCTGAATGTGAAGCAGACCGATAGGCCGGATTCTGTGTGACAGCTTGCGCTGCCATGACAGTCATTCCTCTAGGCGCCGGATTGCTCCGACGCTCAAGCTTCCTACCCGCATGCTCGGCGAGCCACGTCATCGCATGCCTATTTGGAATTGCTCCGGGTGGAGGTTACCGCGTTTCACCGTAACTGAATACGCTCGTCTCTGTGGCCCTGTTCCTCGCCTCACGACGGACGGCCGTTAGCCGTCACCCTGCTCTGTGGAGTCCGGACCTTCCTCCCGCGTGCAACGCACGCCAGCGACTGTCTGGTCTGCTTCACGGGCGACATTGTAACCCGACGAATTAGGTGAATTGCGGCTTGCGCTTCTGAATGAATGCCTCAAAGGCCTCTTTGGCATCCGGCCCGGAGAGCAGACGCGTGAACTCAAGCAGCTCCTCCTGCATCACCACATCGACTGATGACGCCTGCGCGGCCTTCATCAAGCGCTTGGTGGTGCGCACCGCATCCGATGGCAGCGCGGCGAGTGCCTGCGCCTTTGAACGAACAAAATTTTCCAGCTCCGATGCAGGCAAGACTCGATTGACCAATCCTATCTGTGCCGCCGCCTCGACCGGGAAAAATTCACCCGTCAACAGAATGTCCGCCGCTCGGTGATAGCCCGCCAGCTGCGGCAGCAACAGACTGGAAGCGAATTCGGCACAGAGCCCGAGCTGAGTAAAAGGCACCGCAAAGCGCGACTGCTCACTCGCATACACCAGATCGCAATGCATGAGCAGCGTCGTGCCAATACCAATAGCCAATCCATCCACGCACGCGATTACCGGCTTGGGTTGATCGCGAAGCGCCCGCATGAATTGCAGTACCGGGCTGTCATTGCCCTGAGGCGGGTGGTGCAAAAAATCTTCCAAATCATTACCGGCCGTGAAAACGCCCGGCGAACCCATCACCACGATCACGCGCACCGCATCATCATGCGCCGCGTGGTGCAGGCCCTCCGCAAGCGCTGCGTACATGGCAGCGGTGATTGCGTTCTTTTTGTCAGACCGGTTGAAGCGAAGCGTCGCTATGCGGTCATCGGTGGCGTAAAGGATGTCTTGAGTCATCAGGATAAATCCACTGCGGACAGGCTGGCTGCACCAGAGCGCGCCTGTCGTATCAGCATCGCAGTCTCAGGCAAGAGCCGCGCAAAATAAAAACGTGCAGTCGCCAGTTTAGCCTGATAAAACGGATCGCTGTCGGATGCTTTGGTCATCGCGATCTTCGCCATCCGAGCGAAAAAATACGCATAGATCAGATGACCGGCAACCCGAAGGTAGGGTACGGCGGCCGCTCCGATTTCTTCCGGGTCGTTAGCAGCCTTGCCGCCTATCTCTGTCGTGAGCTTGACCAGATTCTCAGCGATATCTGCCAGCGGCGTGATGAATTCAGCCATCGCGGGATCGGTGCTCTGCTCAACGATGAAGCGCTTGATCTTATCGCCAAAGCGTCGCAGCTTCTCGCCTTTGTCCATCAGCACTTTGCGCGCCAGCAGATCGAGCGATTGGATGGTGTTGGTACCTTCGTAGATCATGTTGATACGCGCATCGCGCACATATTGTTCCATGCCCCACTCGGCGATATAGCCATGGCCGCCGAATACTTGCAAAGCCTCGGAGGTCGCTATCCATGCATTGTCAGTCAGGAAGGCCTTGACGATCGGTGTGAGCAGTGCGACTTCATCGGCCGCCTCACGGCGTGCGGTCTCATCTGGGTGATTCAGTTCGCGATCGATCAGCAACGCCACATAGGAGGTGAAGGCGCGACCTCCTTCCGCATATGCGCGCGCCGTCAACAGCATGCGACGCACATCAGGGTGAACGATGATGGGGTCAGCAGGTGCAGCGGCGGCGCTCTCAGCCGACAAGCGGCGTCCCTGCTGACGCTCGCGCGCATACGCCAGCGCGTTCTGATACGCGACTTCGGTCAGGCCCAGCGACTGCATGCCCACGCCCAGACGCGCCGCATTCATCATCACGAACATCGCATTCAGGCCTTGATGCGGCTTGCCGATCAGCCAGCCGATCGCATCATCCAGATTGATCTGACAGGTCGCATTCCCGTGGATACCCATCTTGCGCTCAATGGCACCGCGACTGATCGCATTGCGCACGCCGGGCTTGCCCGCAGCATCCGGCAAGCACTTCGGCACGACGAACAAGGATATACCGCGCGTGCCCGCCGGTGCATCTGGCAGGCGCGCCAGCACGAGGTGCACGATATTTTCTGCCAGATCGTGCTCACCAGCGGAAATGAAAATTTTGTTCCCACTCAGCCGATAGCTGCCGTCTTCCTGTGGCTCGGCCCGAGTGCGCAGCAGACCCAGATCGGTACCGCAATGCGGCTCGGTCAGACACATGGTGCCCGTCCATTCGCCGGACACCAATTTGGGTAGGTAGAGCTGCTTTTGCTCAGCGCTGCCATGCGCATGCAGACACTCATACGCGCCGTGCGACAAACCCGGGTACATGGTCCACGCCTGATTAGCCGAGTTCAGCATCTCGTACAGGGAATTGTTGAGTACGACAGGCAGGCCTTGTCCGCCGTACGCCGGATCGCAGGAGAGTGATGGCCAGGCAGCAGCGACATAGTGGTCATAGGCTTCCCGGAACCCACGCGGTGCCCTGACGCTGCGGGTGGCAGCATCGTAATGACAGCCCTCCTCGTCACCGCTCTGATTCAAGGGGAAAAGAATGTCGGACGCAAATTTGCCGCCTTCTTCCAGCACCTGGCGGATCGTGATGATGTCGAGTCCCGCGTGCACGGGCAGCTGCGCCAGTTCGTTAGTCAGGTCCAGCACTTCGTGCAGCACGAAGTGCATGTCGCGCAGCGGCGGCTGGTAGTGGGGCATGAGGTTCTCCTGCGTGTCGAAGGACGGCAAGTGAAGCCTGCTTGCTCGCCCCAATACAAGGCTCTATGTAAAAGGCTTCGTACAAAGCCTAACGCGTTTTCGGGGATAACGCGCGATAGGCAGCGACACGCAGTGCGCCGCCGGTGAGCTAACAACGAACGCTCGGCGTCAGCCGCTGCGCGCGCTGGCGATCAGACGCTGAAAGCCGGCATGCGCGCGGGCGATGGCACCAGGGCTGCGAATGAAGCGCGCATCATGGTGCAGCGCGAGCACCAAACCATACATTTCGAACACCAGCTGCTTGGGATCCGTACCGCTGCGAAGATGCCCTTCATCGATCGCTTGCTGTGCGGCACGCTGCAGCGCGCGCTGCCAGGTATCGACCATGTCCAGCAACTGATCGCGAATCGGCCCAGGACGATCGTCATACTCGACCGCACCACTGATGTAAATACAGCCAGAGGCGATTTCGAGACTGACTCTGTCGACCCAGCGCCTGAACAGACTCTGCAGACGGGGCAAGCCACGGGGCTCCCGGATGCTTGGATAAAAAACGTCTTGCTCGAATTGATGGTTGTACAACCTTAGCACACCAAGCTGCAAGTCTTCGCGTGAGCCGAAATGTGCAAACACGCCTGATTTGCTCATGCCAATGCGGTCGGCCAGCACGCCTATTGTTAGTCCCTCCAGACCATCACGGCTGGACAGCTCCAGCGCAGTTTCCAGAATGGTCGCGCGGGTCTGCTCTCCCTTGCGCATCGGTCTCTGGATTGTCTCGGCCATCATGCTTCTCCCACGCGCCTGGCTTGGCGCCCAAAAAATAGAACGAACGTCCTATTATGCACCGATCTTGAAAACGATTACCGCCCAGGCGACCGACGAGGCGTCGGCGCATGAGCAGCCTTGTGCGTACCGATGCATCAAGATCGGTTCATCAGAAATTGAAATCTTTATTCGCGCGAACGATCAAGTTGTCTGCGATCACGCTTTGTCGGACGTCCGCGAATCGATTCACCGGGTTCGCTAAACAATTTGCGTCGCTCCGATTCTTCTTCTCGGCGACGAAGACTCTCTTCAGTCTCGCGATACAACTCGCGAGCAATCGTTGCAGATCCTCGTTTATCGGACAACGCGAGAACGCAGACTTGCCATTCCGTACTGCCGTTATCAATCTCCAGCACATCACCGCTGCGCACATTGCGTGCAGGTTTGCAGCGATCGCCGTTGATTTTCACCCTGCCGCGCTCAATCGCTTCCGTGGCCAGCGAGCGCGTCTTAAAAAAACGTGCCGCCCAAAGCCATTTATCAATGCGTACTGATTCGTTCATCGGCCAAATAGTTATTTGGTATAGCGTCCTGCGGAGATTGCTTGCAAGACCAGTTTGTATAACAGATAAGCCAGCCGGTTACCGACCCGCCGGCCCCAGGAAAATTTCGCTACCTGATCAGCGCTCACGACCACCCCCTCGCTTACGCCCTGCGCGATGTATTCGCGCAAGGCCTGCGAAAACGCCTGATCGCGGACGATGATATTCGCCTCATGGTTCACGAACAGCGAGAGCCCATCAAAATTGCTCGAACCGATGGTCGCCCATTGGTCGTCGATGATGGCTACCTTCGCATGTAGCTGCGTGCAACGATACTCGACGATCTTGACGCCCGCACGCAGCAATCGCGGGTAAAACGATTGCGCCACTGCGTCTTGCAGTCGGAACTGTCCGACACCAATCAGCAGCGTCACCTCCACACCGCGCTGCGCGGCATGCATCAGTGCCTTGCGCAGCTTGCGGCCCGGCGCAAAATAGGGCGTCACCATCCAGGCGGTCTGATGCGCATGCCCCAGCGCCTGCAGCAGAGCACGCTGTATCGTGTTCCGATTACGAAGATTGTCGCGCACAACGAGTGCGGCCTGTTCGACCTGATGCTGCGGCTGCAACCGCTCGGCATACAGACGGCGCAGTTGTTCGAAGCGCCGGCGCAATGTCTGCGGCTGCTGACGGGCCCATAGCGACACCGCCTCGGCATGAATGCCAGCGACCAGTGGGCCACTGACACTGACCGCAAAATCCCAGCGCGGCGCCGGCAGTGGCCGCCGGCTGCCATCATCCGAGAACATATCATCATTGATATTCAGGCCACCCAGAAATGCCAGCTGGCGATCGATCACTACCATCTTTCTATGAGTTCGTGCGATCCCCTTTCTGAACCAAGGATTAAAGCTGGCGAAGCGCACACCCACAGCTTCGAGTTCTTCTTTAAGGGCTAACGTAGCCGCATGGCCGGTACCGATCCAATCCACCAGCACATGCACGTTGACCCCGCGCGCCGCGGCCCGACGCAGTGCCGCCTTCACGTGATGACCTGTCTCATCCAGCGCGAAAATATACGTTTCTAGATAGATTTCAACGTGCGCATGCTCACAGGCCCGCACCAGTGCCGGAAAAAACTCTGCGCCACGATGCAGCAACGCCAACTCATTGCTGTGGCTGTAGCTGATCATTCGTGTGTTCTGGACCGGCTGACCTTGCCAAATGGTCGGCCATTGTCGGGAGTAATGTCAGCTCAGCGACGATAGGCGCATGATCGGAAAGTCGCGCCCAGCTAGCGCCATGCAGCACGTTTGCATGACTGATCTCGAAGCCTCGCACATAGATGCGGTCCAGCTGTAGCACTGGCATCGCCGAAGGGAAGGTTCTCGCAGGTGATTTGCGCAGGCCGCGACCAGATAAACGCCGCAGGTAATCACCAAAACTGCGGGCACTCAAGTGCCGGTCAAATACCTCGTAGACACCAAGACGTTCGCGCAGTGATTTACTGAGCGCATTCGTCCAATCATTGAAATCGCCTGCGATCAAGAGCGGCGCATTGGGCGGCGCGGTACTTTCGACCGCCGCAATCAATGACTGCGTCTGGCGCAAGCGACTGCCAGCAAACAATCCGAGATGGATCACATAGCAATGCACATCCTGCTCTGCGATCTTCACCACGCAATGCAGAATACCGCGCGACTCGAATGCGTGGTCCGACACATCATGATTGAATGCCGAGACAATCGGAAAGCTGGACAGCAGCGCATTGCCGTGATGGCCGTGGTCATACACTGCATTCATGCCATAGGCGCTGTGCTGATGATCTTCTGCCAGATATTCATGCTGCCCCTGTGAAGGCCAGCTACCCGAATGACGCAGCGCGAGCAGATCATGCCGGCCCTGCACTTCCTGCAAAAACACGATATCCGCCTGCAATCCGGTCAGTGCCTGCTTGAGCGCATGAATGCGCGGACGGCGGCCCAGCGTGCTCACGCCTTTGTGAATGTTGTAGGTGACGATACGAAGCTTCATTCGGGTGGCGTGACAAGGGCGTGCTGATGGCGTGGCAATTGAAGAATGGCCTCGGCATTAGAGGGCGAAAAACATTTGTCGGCGGCTTCGCGCCAGGGCAGCCAACTGTGTTGTAGATGCTCGCGCTCGGCCAGCGTGATCGACAGGCCCGGCGGTACGATCAGACCGAACACATGCTCCGTATTGTGCGTGATACCCGGCGCATACCGATGACGCCAGACAGGATAAATCTCATAGACATTGGAGAGTTGCCAGTCGCGAAGGTTCTCGGCGGGCACGTCGGCGCTGCCTATCCGTATGCCCGTCTCTTCAAACACCTCGCGCACTGCCGTCTCTCGCAGATCCTCTTCAAGACTATCCTTGGAACCGGTGACCGATTGCCAGAAGCCAGGCTTGTCCGCACGCTCAATCAGCAGCACCTGCAGATCAGGCGTGTGGATGACGACGAGGACGGATTCGGGGATTTTGTAAGGCATCATGAAAAGCAGGCAATCTGTCGCTGGATTATGCCCTGTTTGTCAGGCGCCCGAAAATTGCCAACTGAGACCGCTTGCGTCCACTGCAACTCGGGTCCAGCCTAAAAAAAACGGCCCGGAACATCGTCCAACGGCCGGCTTGCGTGAAGCACAATGCGCGTCAAGTTTTGACGGCGGGTTCTGTCGCTCGCAAACGAATATGCAATTCGCGCAATTGCTTCTCGTCGACTGCGCTCGGCGCTTGCGTCAACAAGCATTGTGCGCGCTGGGTCTTGGGGAAGGCGATCACGTCACGGATCGATTCTGCGCCGGTCATCATGGTCACCAGCCGATCCAGACCGAACGCGAGGCCGCCGTGCGGAGGCGCGCCGTACTGCAGCGCATCGAGCAGGAAGCCGAATTTCAGTCGCGCTTCTTCTTCACCGATGTTCAGTGCGCTGAAGACTTTGCTCTGCACATCCGCGCGGTGGATACGCACGGAACCACCACCGAGCTCCCAGCCATTGAGCACCATGTCATACGCCTGCGCGATCGCGCGGCCGGGGTCGGTGCTGATGAAGTCTTCATGGCCAGCCTTGGGGGCGGTGAATGGATGATGCAGCGCATTCCAGCGGTTCTCGCCCTCATCGAATTCGAACATCGGAAAGTCGACCACCCACAGCGGACGCCAGTCATCGTCAAACAGGCCGTTTTTACGACCAAAGTCGCTGTGACCGATCTTCACACGCAACGCGCCGATTGCATCGTTGACGATCTTGGCCTTGTCGGCACCAAAGAAAATCAGATCGCCATCTTGTGCACCGGTGCGCTCGATGATTGCATTCAGTGCCGCATCATGGATATTTTTGACGATCGGCGACTGCAAGCCATCACGGCCCTTGGATTTGTCGTTAACCTTGATGTACGCAAGACCCTTGGCGCCATAGATCGCGACAAACTGCGTGTACGCATCGATCTCGGAACGCGGCATGCCGCCATTTTCTTTGGCGCCACCGGGAATGCGCAGGCCCACTACACGCCCACCGTCCATGTTGGCTGCACCGGAAAACACTTTGAACTCGACATCCTTCATCACCTCGGTGAGTTCGGTAAATTCGAGCTTCACGCGCATGTCGGGCTTGTCTGAACCATAGTTCGCCATCGCGGTACCGTAATCCATCACGGGGAATGGATTGGGCAGATCGACGTCCAGTGCCTTCTTGAACACACCGCGAATCATGTCTTCGAACAGATCGCGGATTTCCTGTTCGTTCATGAACGAGGTTTCGCAGTCGATCTGCGTGAATTCGGGTTGACGATCGGCGCGCAGGTCTTCGTCGCGGAAGCACTTGGTGATCTGGTAGTAGCGATCGAAGTTCGCGACCATTAGCAATTGCTTGAATAATTGTGGCGATTGCGGCAGAGCGAAAAAGTGGCTGGCATTCACGCGCGAGGGCACCAGATAATCGCGCGCACCTTCGGGCGTGGACTTGGTGAGCATCGGCGTTTCAATATCGATGAAGCCGTTCTCATCGAGGAATTTGCGCACCTCCATTGATACCTTGTAGCGCAGGCGAAGGTTATGCTGCATCTGCGGGCGGCGCAGATCGAGCACGCGATGCGTCAGGCGCGTGGTCTCGGAGAGATTGTCATCGTCGAGCTGGAAAGGTGGCGTAACAGATGCATTGAGTACGTCGAGTTCATGACACAGCACTTCGATCTTGCCTGAGGTGAGGTTGGTGTTCTCAGTACCCTCAGGGCGCGAGCGCACTACGCCGGTGATGCGCAGGCAAAATTCATTACGCACGGCCTCGGCGGCCTTGAACATCTCGGCACGATCCGGATCACAGACAACCTGCACGAGGCCTTCACGGTCGCGAAGATCGATAAAAATCACGCCGCCGTGGTCTCGGCGACGGTGCACCCAGCCGCACAGGCTGACAGTCTGGCCCATCTGCGCCTCAGTCGTCAGGCCGCAGTAGTGTGTACGCATGGACATGTTATTCAGTCTCGGTTGTGGCCTTCCGGCCGGGTTAATCACAAGTATCAGTGCTCAATGCGCGGCGCGGGCTTCAGCGTGGCATCGGGTTTCTTTTGCGGCTGCGGAGCGACCACGCCCATGGAGACGATGTATTTCAGCGCCTCATCGACGCTCATCTGGAGCTCTATCGTGTCCTCGCGCTTGAGCATCAGGAAGAAACCAGACGTCGGATTGGGCGTGGTTGGTACATACACGCTGACGTAATCGCCGTCGAGGTGATTACGGACATCGCCGCCTGGCACACCGGTCTGAAAAGCGATCGTCCAGATGCCCTCGCGCGGGTACTGCACCAGCAAGGCTTTGCGGAACGCATTGCCCGAGGATGACAGCAAGGTGTCGGACACTTGCTTGACGCTGGAATAGATGGAATTCACCACCGGTATGCGCTGCAGCAGCAATTCCCATAGCCGCAGCAGACGATTACCGATGAAATTCTGCGTGATCAGGCCCGTGACGAAGATGATCACTAGCGTGAGGATAGTGCCGAAGCCGGGCAGGTTGAAACCGAACAGCGACTCGGGCCGCAGCGACGGCGGCAACAGCAGTAGCGACTGATCCAGAGTACCGATGATAAGGTTGAGCACCCACAGGGTGATCGCCAGCGGCACGAGAACCAGCAGGCCGGTGATGAAGTATTTGCGCATGAGGTCGGTCAGACGAGAGCGATCAGGTGGCAGCTGGAGTCGCTGACTGGGTGTCCGCGGCAGGAGCTGATCCCGCGTTCGACGGCGCCGCAGGGGCGGTGTCTGACGCAGTATCACCGGCACCCGTTGAATCTCCGGTGTCGGTCGTGGGTTTGGCTGCGCCGCCGTTGTTACCGTTATTGCGGAAATCAGTCACATACCAGCCGCTGCCCTTGAGCTGAAAGCCGGCTGCGGTCAGCTGTTTTTTCATTGCTGATTTGCCGCAGGCTTCGCAGTCGGTCAGCGGTGCATCAGAGATTTTTTGCAGAATATCTTTGGCAAAGCCGCAAGCTTCGCAACGGTATGCGTAGATAGGCATGGTGCTCCCTCCCTGCAAAATTTCGAAAACCTTGCATTATAGAGGTTTTTCGGGGCTGGTTCGGCTACACCGGGCTGGTCGCAGCCCCGAGAGCACGGCGCTGGTTCAGGCCCAGTGTGAGAGGCGTCTTGCTTGCGGCATCAGCGAGCCCATGATCATGCCCACGAAGGCCGCCAGCAGGCCGGCAAACTGGGGGGGCCAGATCGAGTCGCCACCATACACCTCCATCAGCACCCAGCAACCAAGCCCGCCGATCACGGAAAGCAGCGCGCCTTGGGTGGTAGCGCGCTTCCAGTAGAGACCCATCACCAGCGGCACGAAGGCGCCGACCAGCGGTACTTTGTAGGAGTTACCCACCATTTCGTAAATGGGCATACCCTGCGAGTACAGGGCGAAGGTAGTGACGGCGATCGTGAACAGCACCACCACAATGCGGGTGGTCCGCAGCAGCTGCTGGTCATTCATCGGGATCATCTCGCGCAAGATGTTTTCAGTGAGCGTGATGCTAGGCGCGAGCAGCGTGCCACTGGCGGTGGACATGATCGCCGACAACAACGCGCCGAAGAACAGCACCTGAGCGAACAAAGGCGTGTGGTCAAGGACCAGGCGTGGCAGGATCATCTGCGCATCTTCACCGATCAGCGAGGTGAACATCTGGGGATCGATCAGCTGGGCCGCATAGACCAGGAACATCGGAATGAAGGCCAGGAAAAAATACATCGTACCGCCGACCACAGCGCCTGCGACCGCCACATTTTCCGAGCGCGCTGACATCACGCGCTGGAACACGTCCTGTTGGGGTATCGAACCCAGCATGATGGTCACGCCCATGCCGACAAAACCCAGCCATGCTGCCATCGTCGGCTCGGGGAAGAACCGCAGCTTGCCCGCCTCGGAGGCGTGCTGAATCACTTTGTGCGCACCGCCCGCATCACCAGCGACCGTCCAGGCAATGTAGAGCATGCCGATGATGATCAGCGACATCTGGAAAGCATCCGTCAATGCCACTGACCACATACCGCCGAAGAGCGTGTAGACCAGCACGATAGTCGCGCCGAGGATCATACCGGCCGGCATGGAGATCGCGCCACCGGTCAGCACGCTGAACACGAGACCTAGCGCGGTGATTTGCGCCGACACCCAGCCAAGATAAGAGACCACAATGCACAAGGAGACGATGACCTCGACCGGCCGGTTGTAGCGCTGCTTGAAATAGTCGCCGATAGTCAGCAGGTTGAGCCGGTATAGCTTGCGCGCAAAGAAAACACCGACGAAGATCAGGCACAAGGAGGCGCCGAACGGATCTTCGACGGTACCGCCGAGCCCGTGCTCGGCAAAGCGCGCCGGAATGCCCAGCACGGTCTCGGAACCGAACCAAGTAGCGAACACGGTCGCAATGACCACGGGCAGCGGCAACGACCGGCCTGCGTTTGCGTAGTCGCTGGAATTTTTCACCCGCGTGGCCGCATACAGGCCGAGACTCACCGATATCATCAGGTACAGCATGACAAAGACCAGCAGGGTATTCATGGCGGCTCCGCTCGGCGTCAGCAGGGGACCGAACAGCACATCCCCAAAAAAAGTGCGGGGATTATAACGGCAGGATTTATTTCGGGCAGATGAAAGATTTCTGGCGAATTTCTGAACTATTTAGTAACCCATGTGCCAGCGCAGGAACAGCTGCACCACTAAAATGCCCGTGACCAGGCCGCCGCCGAAATACACTGCAATACCCAGCATCATATTGGTGCGCTGCTGCTCACGGATAAGGCGCCGCATCAGCGCCTCGTGATGATCGCTCTCAGCCGACTTGATCTGCGCCTGCAGCGCCTGATGCAGGAGCCGGGGGAGCTGCGGCAAGAGCTGCGCGTAGTGCGGTGCTTCAAGCTTGAGCCGGTCGAGCAAACCACGCCAGCCGAGCTGCTGCTTCATCCATTTTTCCAGTGCGGGCTTGGCGGTCGACCACAGATCAAGATCGGGATCGAGCTGCCGGCCGAGGCCCTCGATATTCAACAGGGTCTTTTGCAGCAGCACCAGCTGCGGCTGGACTTCAATATTGAAACGGCGCGACGTCTGAAATAGTCTTAGCAGCACCTGACCGAAAGAGATTTGCGCGAGCGGCCGGTCGAAGATGGGTTCGCAGCAGGCGCGCACCGCGGCTTCGAGCTCATCCACGCGCGTATCTTTCGGTGCCCAGCCCGATTCAATATGCGCCTGCGCGACCCGCTTGTAATCGCGCCGGAAAAACGCCAGAAAATTCTGCGCGAGATAATCCTTGTCAAAATCAGTCAACGTACCAACGATGCCGAAGTCCAGTGCGATATAGCGCCCAAAGGTCTTGGGATCCGTAGAGACGAGGATATTCCCGGGATGCATATCAGCATGGAAGAAGCCATCGCGAAACACCTGGGTGAAGAAAATTTCGACGCCGTCGCGAGAGAGCTTCTTCAAGTCGACACCCGCCTCGATCAGACGCTGCGTCTGCGAGATCGGTATGCCGTGCATGCGCTCCATGACGATGACGGACATGGTGCAGTAATCCCAGTGCATCTCGGGTACCAGCAGCAAATCGGAATTCGCGAAATTCCGGCGCAGCTGGCTTGCATTGGCCGCTTCGCGCATCAAGTCGAGCTCGTCATGAAGATACTTGTCGAACTCGGCGACCACCTCGCGCGGACGAAGGCGGCGACCATCCTGCGACCAACGGCCGATCCAGCTGGCGAGCACATGCATGAGCGCGAGATCATCATCAATTGCCTTGTGCACGCCGGGTCGCAGCACCTTGACGGCGACCTCGGTACCATCTTTCAGGGTCGCAAAATGTACCTGAGCGACCGATGCCGACGCGACCGGCTCGCGCGTGAAGCTGGCGAAGAGCTGATCGGGATGCCGACCCAGCGCACGGGTGATTTCGGCGATCGCCAGCTCGGGGGCGAAGGGCGGCACACGATCCTGCAGCAGCGCAAGCTGATCGGCAATATCGGTTGGCATCAGGTCGCGACGCGTGGACAGCACCTGGCCGAATTTCACAAAGATTGGGCCCAGCTCTTCTAGTGCGCGGCGCAGGCGCTCGCCGCGTGGCGCGCGGATATCACGAAACGCATGCCGCCAGAAAAACAGCGCCGACACTGCGCGCAAGGACGCTGGCATGCGCGTCCCCGACAACAGGAGGTCGTCCAGCCCGTAACGCAATGCGACACGCGCAATTTTGATGGCTCTCAGCAGGCGCAGAATCATACCGCACCTCCGAGCTTTTCCAACAACGCAATGCGCTTTGCAAGGCGCTCCACATCGTCTCTGAGCACGGCGACGTCTGACGCAAAATCCTCGCCTGCCCGACGGTAGAGCAGCATAGGATTTTCTTCGAGCAGATATTCAGCAGCATTCTCGGCCAGACGCTGGCCACCGGTTTTGACCTGAGCGGTCAAAGCGCGCGCCGCTTGCACGATACGCACCGCTGCGATATCGCCGACGATCGGCGCCAGATCAGACTCGGCATCCCAGCGCAAGCTGCTCACCACCTCGGACACCGTACGCGCGAACTCTGCGTCACCGCTGAGCTTGGCAAAAGAAGCGGCACGCTCAGGATTGGCCAGCACCAGCGGCAAATCAGCGGGCTCGATGCTGATCGTGACACTCATCTCGTCGGTGGTCTCATCTACCCCGAGCGACTCAAGCAAGCCATCGGCACCAACCCGCAGACGCACACTGATACCGGCATCAATGCGCGCCGATTTGCCAGCATGCTCGGACAGTGCGGATGCCAGCCGCGGCTGACGGACCAGCAGGTGATTCAGCACGGCGAGCAAGGGAGATACAGGACTCATTCTTGTTATGGTGGGTCGCTCGCAGCGAGCTAACATGCCCTGGCTATAACTTCACACCGACATGCAGTGCGGTGATGCCGCCAGTGAGATTGAAATACTCGACTCGCTCCAAGCCGGCATCCTGCATCATCGCCTTGAGCGTCTCTTGGTCAGGGTGCATGCGTATCGACTCGGCGAGATAGCGATAGCTGTCAGCATCATTCGCGATCTTGTCGCCCAGCCAGGGCAAGACTTTAAACGAGTAGATGTCGTAAGGTTTTTGCAGCAGCGGCGTCACCTTGGAGAACTCCAGCACCAGCAGCTTGCCGCCGGGCTTGAGCACCCGGCGCATCTCGACCAGTGCAGCATCTTTGTGGGTCATGTTACGCAGGCCGAAAGCGACCGACACACGATCAAAATAATTATTGGGGAAAGGTAGCCGCTCGGCATCGCAGATCAGCGTCGGCAGTACGAGGCCGTCATTGATCAGCCGGTCGCGACCGGCACGCAACATGGATTCATTAATGTCGGTATGCCAGACCTCGCCGGTCGGTCCGGCCTTCTTGGCGAAGGCTTTGGTCAGATCGCCTGTGCCGGCGGCAATATCGAGCACCCGGAAACCGGGGCGTATGCCGGCCTGCGCGACCGTGAACGCCTTCCACAGCCGGTGCATCCCGGCAGACATCAGGTCGTTCATCACATCGTAGTTGGCAGCGACGGAATGAAAGACACCGGCCACTTTGTGGACTTTCTCGTGCTCGGGGACTTGCTCATAGCCGAAATGGGTCTGGGTCATGGCGAGGCTCAGTGTAGTCAGCCTGCATTATACAAGTGGGGCTTTGATCCACAGGCCCCCTACCGTACGGGACCCAGGCCACCCGGTCGGATCAACTCAGACGAGCGTTGCATCGCTCATGCACTAAAAACAATGAATACAAGAACATCGCTTGATATTCAACCACCGAAGTCATGACCATCAGGCACGAATTGTCCTGGGAAGCGCTGATTCAACAGTATGAGCAAGGTTCGGTCAGCCGAATACCACCCAGCGCTTGAATTTGCCAGACCCTGCGTTTCACAACCGCGCTGTCTCACTCAAAAACTGGGTCCATCATGCCGGAACAAAAAATCCTACTCACTACCAACACCAAGTTTGAAGAAATAGAAAATTTTTTTGTCATGCTCGACGATAAAGCCAGGCTCAGGGCAAGAAGTTGCGAGGGCGGCGTCGAGCTGTATGTCAGAGGAAGTTCAAAATGGCATGTATTTACCGATATGCTTAGATTGGCCAGCGATGTACAAAAAGACTACAAAAAAGCCAGCGATAAACTTTTCTCGATTTTTAGCGGCAGTGCGAATGGACCCCTAAGTAATATCCGATATGATCTG
>JBEGNF010000003.1:0-59305 GCA_041182625.1 Pseudomonadota bacterium
GATGATTCTTACGCTGAAATCGAGGCAGATCCTCTGATTCGATCACTTGTCGCTGATATAGAGTCCAGTCAGGAAAGAGTAGCCACCGTAGAACGCAAAGGCTTGCGGATTACCACGATGGGAAAGCAATTTATCCGGACCTGCTTGCAATAGCGAGCCATCACACCTTACAAAAAAGAGCTACGTTGTAATGTAGCTCTTTTGGTTGATACTGTTGTTTTGGTGGCTGATACTGTTGATGAGGAGGTTGAGGTGGTTGCTGATAATGAGGTTGTTATGGCTGGTTGGTTGGAATCTGAACGATAATTTTGCCGTTGTGATTATATCGAGATTCTATCGCGTGAACCGCAGGGCGGCGAGGGGTTCGCCTCGCCGCCCTGCTTTTTCGTTGTATCAGCTGCCTTCGAGGAAGCTCTTCAGCTTGTCGGAGCGGGACGGATGGCGCAGCTTGCGCAGTGCCTTGGCCTCGATCTGGCGGATACGCTCGCGAGTCACATCGAACTGCTTGCCGACCTCTTCCAGCGTATGGTCGGTTGACATCTCGATCCCGAAGCGCATGCGTAGCACCTTGGCTTCGCGAGGCGTAAGTGAGTCCAGCACATCCTTGACCACGCCACGCATCGACGCATGCAGCGCCGCGTCGGCCGGTGCGAGGGTGTTGTTGTCCTCGATGAAATCTCCCAAATGGGAATCGTCATCGTCACCGATCGGCGTCTCCATGGAGATCGGCTCTTTCGCGATCTTCATGATCTTGCGGATCTTATCCTCGGGCATTTCCATCTTCAACGCGAGCGTCGCCGGATCGGGCTCGGCCCCGGTCTCCTGCAGGATCTGGCGGGAGATACGGTTCATCTTGTTGATGGTCTCGATCATATGGACCGGGATACGAATGGTCCTAGCCTGATCGGCGATGGATCGCGTGATTGCCTGACGAATCCACCAGGTCGCATAGGTCGAGAATTTGTAGCCGCGACGATATTCAAATTTGTCGACGGCTTTCATCAGGCCGATATTACCTTCCTGGATCAGGTCCAGGAATTGCAGACCGCGATTGGTGTATTTCTTCGCGATGGAGATCACCAGCCTCAAGTTGGCTTCGGTCATCTCGCGCTTGGCTTTGCGAGCCTTGGTCTCTCCCGCGGCCATTTTCTTGTTGATCTCGCGCAGATCAGGCAGTGGCAACACCACGCGCGACTGCAGGTCGATCAGCTTCTGCTGCAGCTCTTTCACGGCGGGTACGTTACGTGCCAGTACGGTGCTGTACGCATTATTGCCATTGACCTCGCCATCGACCCACTTCAGATTGGTCTCATTGCCCGGGAAAACCTTGATGAAATGCTGGCGCGGCATGCCGCACTTGTTGACCACTACATCAAGAATCTGGCGCTCGATCTGACGCACTTCATCCACCTGGCCGCGCAGCGTGTCGCACAGCTTCTCGACAACCTTGGCCGTGAAACGAATGCCCATCAGTTCGTTGGAAATTGCCTCCTGAGCTTTCACGTAAGGCTTGCTGTTGTAGCCTTCCTTCTCGTAGGACTTGCGCATCTTGTCGAACTGCGAGGAAATGGTCGCAAACTTGGCCAGCGAATCGCGCTTGAGCTGTTCAAGCTGCTCAGCAGAAAAACCGGCAGCGCCACCGCTGGTGGACTCTTCGCCTTCTTCGTCGTCTTCGTCTTCGTCGTCCTCGTCATCCTCGTCGTCGTCATCGGACGATGCCCCCTTGACGGCCGGCGTGGGCACAGGTTCGTCAGGCGCATTGGGATCGACCAGGCCATCGACCACTTCGTCGATCTTCATCTCGTCTTTTGAGATGCGATCAGCAAGCGCAAGGATTTCGGAGATCGTCATCGGGCAGGCCGAGATCGCCTGGATCATGTCCTTGAGGCCGCTCTCGATACGCTTGGCGATCTCGATCTCGCCCTCGCGAGTCAGCAGCTCGACCGAGCCCATCTCGCGCATGTACATGCGGACGGGATCGGTGGTGCGGCCAAAATCGGAATCCACTGTCTGCAGCGCAGCTTCCGCAGCAGCATCGGCATCATCGTCATTGGCCACCGTGGCAACGTTATCCGACAACAACAATGCTTCGGCATCGGGCGCGTGCTCGTAGACAGCAATGCCCATGTCGTTAAAGGTGCCGATGATGCCTTCGATCGCTTCGGGATCGACGATATTCTCGGGCAGATGGTCGTTGATCTCGGAATGCGTCAGGAAGCCGCGGTCCTTGCCCAGCTTGATCAGCGTCTTGAGCTTCTGACGACGACGCTCGAGCTCCTCCTCGCTCGCCTCGGAATCAGAAGAGAACGCATCTTTGAGAAACTGCTTCTCTTTGGCCTTGCGATCGCGCGCGCGCGCTTTGTCTGCAGCCTTCAGCTCGGCGCGCTCGACCGCGTTCAGTGCCGCGATTTCTTCATTCTCCGGCTGGAAATCACGCGGCTTGCGGCCTCGGCGTCCGGGTACCTTGATGCCCGGAAGGATATAGCCAGAGGTATCGATGGCGGCCAGCGCGGCCGCATCAGTGGTCTGTTTAACGGACAAAATCTTGTGCTGCTCGTCTTTTGGTGCAGCCTTGGCGCCGACGGCTGTCTTGCTAGGGACAGCCGCTTTGTTTGCTACGACTTTTGGTTCAGGTTTCCTAGATGTCACAGAAGCTTTCTTTACAGGTGCTTTCGGCGTGACGGTTGGTTTGGCAGGTGCCTTGCGAACCGACTTCGCCGCGGTTTTGCTTGCGGCTACAGCGGCCTTGGAAGGCTTCTTCTGCACCGGCTTGGCAATCGACTTGCCGGCTTTTGAGACAGCTTTGACAGGCGCTTTGTTCGCTGTCTTTTTGACGGCCACCGCTTTGGGCTTGGAGGCCGGCTTGGTGGCCGGCTTGCTGGCCGGCTTAGGGGTCGGCTTCGCAGCGCTCTTTGCGGTCGCTTTCTTGTTCATTGTCTTGGCCGAGGCCTTCACTGCGGGCTTGGCGGCGGTCTTTGCATTTTTTGCAGACGCGCTGGAAGACGAGGGCTTGGCAGCCTTGGTCTTGGTTGCAGAAGCTTTAACGGTTTTTTTGGTTGTCGCCATGGGTTCATCCACCAAATGGAATTGCCGATGCTGCAAAGGGAATCTGGAGGTCGGTCCGGGCTGTCAGCGTAGCCATCTGCAGGCCGGTCATTTGCCGGGAGTTTCTGCGCGGTGTGGGACCGTTCATCCAGCGAATTCAATTCAACAAAACAATTGGGAAACTTCACTTATCAAGGCTAGGCAAACAGCCCGTAAGACCACAATTGAAAAGCCTTCAATTATATCACAGGGCAACACTGTTCTATTAATGGCAAGGGTTGACGTAATCAAAGGAAAACCGTCACGTAACCGGAAATCAGCAGATGCAGATCAACACTGCCTACCACCGTCATGGGTGGTCGCCGCCATCTCCGTGACTGCTCAGGCTTTGGCCTCATTCTCGATATCAGATCGGAGCTGATCGAGTTCCGCTGAGATCTGCCGGTAGCGGGAGCGCTCAGCCTCTCCCGCCAGCCCAGCGGCTGCCAGTCGCTCTTGCTCTGCCTTGAGCGATTTCATTCTAGTCTGGCGCACGGCGCCGACGAGTTCGCGCTGCGCCAACTCGGGATCGTGGGTCGGTTCCGCCGCAATCTCTGCAATCAAGGCATCCAGATCTGCGCCCTGGGCGCGCAACGCCTCGGCCAGCAAGGCCAGCGTGGCCTCTGGCGGCAGCGAACGCGCGGCGGCAGCCACTGTCTCCAGCATCGCACCACCATCGGGTGCCGTACGACCGATCTGCGAGAGATCGGCATCTGACATGCTGGAAGCTAAGGCGGGATGGGCAAGCAGCAAGCGCAGCACCTGACGCTCCAGCTCCACCGGCGGCCGACGTGTGACGACGGGTCTGGGCGCGCGCTGATGTCCTCCACTGGCGGGTTTGGTCAGCTCGAACAGGGTCTCGATTTCCGGGACGCTGCTGTCCGTCACCTGCGCGAGCTGGCGCATCAGCTGCAAGCGCAATGCCGATACCGGCATCGCCTGAATCAAGGGCTTCGCATCGAATTGCGCGCGCGCTCTACCCTCGGCCGTCGACAAATCTTTCCCTTCGATGACCTCAGCGATCAGAAACTGCGACAAGGGCACGGCATCGAGTACGAGTTTTTCGAATCCTTCATAGCCATGCTCGCGAATGTAGCTGTCGGGATCGTGCTCTGACGGGAGGAACAAGAATTTCAGCGCACGATTATCTGATGCATGCGGCAGACAAGCTTCCAGCGCTCGACGCGCCGCTCGGCGACCAGCAGCATCACCATCGAAACTGAAGATCACTTGATCCGTCTGTCGCAGCAGCTTTTGCACGTGCGTTGGCGTGCAGGCAGTACCCAGTGTGGCGACGGCCTGTTCGAAACCGAACTGCGCAAGCGCGACCACATCCATATAACCTTCCGTGACCAGCACATAGCCCTTGTCACGTATGGCCTGCCTTGCCTCGAACAAGCCGTAGAGCTCGCTGCCTTTCTGGAACAGCGGCGTCTCGGGGGAATTCAGGTATTTGGGCTCACCCGCGCCAAGCACCCGACCGCCAAAACCGATGACCTGCCCTTTGGTATTCCGTATCGGGAACATGATTCGGTCGCGGAAGCGGTCATAGCGCTTGCGCGAAGCGCCTTCTTCATCGGCGCGATCGATCACGAGACCCGCCTCAACCAGCACCTCGTCGTCGTAATCTGTGAATACCTGTTTCAGGCTCTCCCAGCCATCGGGCGCATAACCAATCCAGAATTTCGCGGCGATCTCACCCGTGAGCCCGCGTCCCTTCAGATAATCGATCGCGTTGCGTGCGCCGCGCAATCGCTGGCGATAGAAATCGCAGGACAAGGTCATTGCCTCGGATAACGCAAGGCTTTTTGCCTGCTGCTCGGCGCGCTGCGCAGGCGGCAAGCGATCCTCCTGCTCGGGTACGATCATACCCACGCTCTGCGCGAGATCTTTCACCGCTTCGACAAAACCCATGGCGGAGTATTCCATCAGGAAGCCAATAGCCGTGCCATGCGCGCCGCAGCCAAAGCAGTGATAAAACTGCTTGGTCGGGCTAACGGTAAAGCTGGGCGATTTCTCGTTATGGAAAGGGCACAGGCCGCTGAAATTCGCACCGCCCTTTTTGAGCTGCACGTAGCGACCCACCACATCGACAATGTCGATACGATTCAGCAGATCCTGAATAAAACTCTGCGGGATCATGCGGCCGCCTGCCGTAAATGATGGGTGATGAAGGGATTATTTACTTAGTGCGGCTTTCACCATTGCAGAGACGGCGGTCATGTCGGCGCGCCCAGCGAGCTTGGGTTTGAGCACGCCCATCACCTTGCCCATATCCTGGGGACCGGCAGCACCCACCGCAGCGACGGCTGCCGTGACTTCAGCCTGTACCTCTGCCTCGCTCATTTGCGCAGGCATGTAGGCATTGAGCACGACGAGTTCGGCTTTTTCAATATCGGCGAGGTCCTGACGACCGCCGGCTTCGAACTGGCTGATCGAATCCTTGCGCTGCTTGATCATTTTTTCGATCACCGACAGCACCTGATCGTCGTTAAGCTCGATACGCTCATCGACCTCTTTTTGCTTGATGGCGGCATTAATCAGACGAATCGTCGCCAGACGCCCGCTGTCTTTTGCGCGCATCGCCGTCTTCATATCTTCGCTGATTTGTTCTTTGAGGCTCATGGGATCTCCTTGCGCGACCATGAAAGTTCACAGCCGCATAAAAACGCCAAAACCCGCTGCGGACTTCCCGGAGCGGGTTTGCGATGTTCGACGCCTCGGCAGAGCGAGGCGCGCAATCAGAAGAGCTTCTTTGGCAGCTGCTGGCTGCGGATGCGCTTGTAGTGGCGCTTTACGGCAGCAGCGAGCTTGCGCTTGCGCTCGGAAGTCGGTTTCTCGTAGAACTCGCGCGCGCGGAGTTCGGTCAGCAGGCCGGTTTTCTCAATGCTGCGCTTGAAGCGGCGCAGAGCGACTTCGAAGGGCTCGTTTTCTTTAACGCGAACAGTGGTCATGAATTGATCAAAATACATTGGTTTTTGCAGAGCTCGCGATTATAACAGCCCACCTGCCCAAGCGAAAGCCTGTTCTGAAAATCCTTTTTCAGAACAGAAATGATGTCAAATAGGCAGTAAATACCCGGGCAAACCATCAAACGGATAATCCCGCGGCGACCCCTGACGCCCAAGCCCACTGGAAGTTGTAGCCCCCCAACCAGCCGGTCACATCCACCGCCTCCCCCACAAAATGCAGACCCGGTAAGGCTTTGACCGACAGGTCCTGCTGTGACAAGGCTCGGGTATCCACCCCGCCCAGTGTCACTTCGGCCTTGCGATAGCCCTCAGAGCCGTTCGGTCGTATCCGCCAGCCGTTCAGCGACTCGCCCAGCCGACGCAGCGTTTTGTCTGGCAAATCCGGCACCCGGGCATCGGGCTTCAGGTCGTGCGCCAATAGCCAGGCCTCGCTCAGGCGCGCCGGCAGATACTGCGACAGCCAGTTGCCCAGCGTGCGGCGAATCTCGCGTTTGCCCTCGATCAGCGCGGTTGTGACATCCAGGCCGGGCAACAAGTTCAGCGACATATCGGCACCCTCGCGCCAGTAGCTCGATATCTGCAGCACCGCCGGTCCGGACAAGCCCCGATGCGTAAACAGCAAATCTTCGCGGAACTGGCCGCGCGATTTTTTTTCGCCGGTTTCAATATCGATTTCTAATGAGATGCCGGCCATCGGCACAAACGGCGTCCACGCGGCCTCATCAAAGGTCAGCGGCACGAGACCTGGACGCGTTTCAATGATGGGCACATCGAACTGCTTTGCGATTCTGAACGCAAAATCCGTGGCACCGATCTTCGGTATCGACAAACCACCCGTTGCGATTACTAGCTTGTCTGTAATGATTTCGCCCGTCGTGGTGCTCAGCCTGAATGACTCGCCTTCACGCACGATGGATTTCACCGTGGTCGGCATGCGCCACTGCACCTGCCCGGCACCGCATTCAGCCTTGAGCATCTGAATGATGTCTTCCGCTGAGCGATCACAAAATAGCTGCCCCTTGTGTTTCTCGTGAAAAGGAATACGGTAGCGTTTCACCAGCGTAATGAAATCCTGCGATGTATAACGCGACAACGCGCTGCGGCAGAAATGCGGATTGTGCGACAGATAATTCTGCGGCGCGGCATCGGCATTCGTGAAATTGCAACGCCCACCGCCCGAGATGCGGATTTTTTCTGCCAGCTTGTCGGCGTGATCAATCAGCACCACCCGCCGGCCCCGCTGACCTGCGACCGATGCGCACATCATGCCTGCTGCGCCCGCGCCGATTACCACGACATCACATTGATCGCTCATGCGCGCTCACCCAACTGATGTGCCACCTGCACACACTGCCTGACCTGCTCGGCAATTGGCTCGGGTACGGGCTGTTGACCCGCCAGCGCTTGAAGGATCCACTCGGCGGTGGTCTTCGCATCGCTGGCTTTGGGCAAAGGCGGCGATTCATCGACCGGTGCCTGCTTTTCGATCAGCACGGTCGCCTGGTTGTCGTGGAACCAGGTGACCGTCTGCGCGCGCTTGGCATTCGCCACCGTTTCGCCCTCGGTGCCTCGCATCAGGAACACATCACCCCGAGCCGCCGGTGCCGCTGTTGAAAAATACTCGGTGAGCATGGTCAGATACTCGGGATGCGTATACGACACCAGTCGCAGTACTGGCTGCGCGAAGGGTTGCATGATTTTTACCAGTGTGTGCGTCGAATTGCGCAGCCCTAGCACCCGACGCAACTCCAATAAGCGGTGCAGTCGCGGTGCGAGCAAAGCGATAGGCATGAACACCGGGCGCTGCCGGGCAAATTCTGCAGAGAGCACTGTGGCATCCTGAACTGGCGCTATACCCATCTCCGCCAGTATCTCCGCCGTCGTCACGCGACCGGGGTCGGTCAGCACGCCGTGGATGAATACGGGAACGCCTTCCCGCGCCAGCAGACAAGCCAGCAAAGGTGTCAGGTTGGGCATCTGGCGTGAGCCGTTGTAACTCGGAATGACGACCGGCGTCAGGCCGGATGACGGTGCTTGTAAAGGCGCGAAGGACGCCTCGGCCGCATCGAGAAAACCACCGATCTCGTTCACGGATTCACCCTTGATGCGCATGCCGATCAACAAAGCGCCGAGTTCCAGGTCGGATACCCGGTCTTCCAGCATGGCAGCGTAAAGGGTGCGCGCATCGTCGCGGGAAAGATCTCGAGCACCTTTCTTGCCACGACCAATCTCGCGGATGAAAGGCGCAGCGCGGAATGTGTCAGGGATATCCTTGGTCATTCCTGAAGGGTACTACGAGCCGCGCGGCGAGCGCAGGAATGAATGGATGCATGGGAGATTGCCATCACCCGATCTGGCCGTTGGCGTAAAAAAATCACGTCCAGGCGGCAGAAGCTGATATCTTTCGGGCACTTCCGACTCGACACCCATCATGTCACTGCAAGTCTGCGCGTTTTATTGCACCGATACCGGCAGGCGCCACCGTAATGAAGACGCTGTCGGCCTGTTTTTGCCGAACGAGCCTGAGCTATCCACCAAGGGAATGATAGCGGCTATTGCCGATGGCGTATCGGGCAGCGCCGATGGACGCGAAGCCGCCGAATACGCTGTACGCGCTTTGCTATCGGATGATGGAGTGAAGGCATCAGAGGGCGCGGCGGTTATCCCAGCGCTTGACGAGGCTTTCCAGACGATCCATCGTGCGCTCAGGCAGCGAAACTCATTACACGCCGAATCGGTTGGCATGGCGACCACGCTGACTGCGCTGGTGGTGCGAGGAAATGCCTTTTATTTCTGCCATGTCGGCGATACGCGCCTTTACCGACTTCGCGATGATGACCTTGAGTTGCTTACCACCGACCATGTGGCAGATAGCGACACGCATAAACACGTACTCACGCGCGCGATCGGCCTGGACTCCACTATCGCCGTTGATCACGGCACCGGTGAGCTCGACAGCGGGGACATCTTCTTGCTCGCAACCGATGGCGTATGGGCGTCGCTGCCGGAGCATGAACTCAGCTGGCATCTGTCTGAACTAGTGGGCGACAGGCGAAGTGCCGAGGGTACGGCCAAGTTACTGATCGATGCCGCATTGGCCGCCGGATCGACGGACAATCTGTCGGCGCTGGTCGTGCGCGTTGATCACTTGCCATAGACCGTAGATGTACTGATACGCTTTGCCGGTACTCCGCCGAGCACCTCTCAAACTGGCGCTAGCCGCCATGGCGGACGGTTTGCCTCAGCTTTTCACTTACAATAAGGTCAGATGCGCAGTGCGCCACCCTCCTGACTATCCCCATGATCGTACTCGGCGTCGAGTCCTCCTGCGACGAAACTGGTCTTGCGCTATATGACACTGAGCGCGGATTGCTGTCGCATGCACTGCACTCACAAGTAGCGATGCATGAAGAATATGGGGGCGTAGTGCCTGAGCTGGCGTCACGCGACCATGTGCGCCGTGCGATCCCTTTGCTGGAGCAGGTGCTGGTGGACAGTGGCATTCCTATCTCCAGCATTGATGCCATCGCCTACACGCAAGGGCCCGGTTTAGCTGGTGCATTGCTGGTCGGCGCATCCGTCGCGAATGGGCTGGCACTGGCCTTGGACAAACCCGTATTGGGCGTTCATCATCTTGAAGGGCATCTACTCTCGCCATTACTGTCAGCCAAACCGCCAGCATTCCCATTTATTGCGCTGCTGGTATCAGGGGGCCATACCCAGTTGATGCGCGTCGACGATGTGGGCGCGTACACGCTGCTAGGCGAAACACTCGATGATGCCGCCGGTGAGGCATTTGACAAATCAGCCAAACTGCTCGGACTTGGTTACCCTGGCGGGCCGGCGATCTCGCGACTGGCCGAATGGGGTGATCCGGGCGTGTATCAACTTCCGCGCCCGATGCTGCATTCAAAAAATCTTGATTTCAGTTTTTCAGGATTGAAAACTGCCGTGCTCACGCTGGTGAAAAATCATCAGACCCATCTGTGCGAGCAAGACAAGGCCCATATCGCTCGCGCCTTTGTCGATGCCATCGTTGAGGTGCTGGTCGCGAAATGTCTCGCGGCATTGAGACAAACCGGCATGAAGCGACTGGTGATTGCCGGTGGCGTCGGCGCCAATGCACAACTGCGCGCGGCGCTGAATGCCGCGGCAGAAAAAAAACGCTTCGAAGTGTTTTATCCGGAACTTGCCCTGTGCACTGACAATGGGGCAATGATTGCGTTCGCGGCGGCCATGAGGCTGCAGCGCGACCCGAGCGCAGCAAGTCATACGTACGGGTTCAATGTTCGGCCACGCTGGCCTATGGATGAGCTACGCCTTGCTTAAAAAGGTGGGATGAGTACTTGCTCAACGTGTCTCTTGATGTTCTTTTGCGGGAGGCGGCTCCTCAGCAGGCACCTGCTCTTCACTGTCTTTCTTTTGCCCGATGCGGGTTTCTTTGCCCGCCATCAGATTCGCGATATTGCCTCGATGGCGGTAGATCAACAGCAAGCTCATTACAATGATGGCGAATAGCTCAGGATTTATCCCAAAGAACATCCAGTAGTACACCGGCGCAAAGATCGCTGAAATGATGGCAGAGAGCGATGAATAACGGGTCGCCCGCGCCATGATCAGCCAGGTACACAAAGTTGCCACACCCACGACCGAGTGAATGCCGAACAGCACACCGAGTGCCGTCGCCACGCCTTTGCCAC
This sequence comes from Pseudomonadota bacterium, assembly GCA_041182625.1. Taxonomy (GTDB): domain Bacteria; phylum Pseudomonadota; class Gammaproteobacteria; order Burkholderiales; family Burkholderiaceae_D; genus Pernthalerella. The sequence continues at coordinate 10,757 of JBEGNF010000003.1, forward strand.
CGTCGAAGCCGTGATAGACAGGCCATAGATGTCCGGCAAACACAGCCAGCGCCACCAGCGCAATCCCTACCGTACCCAGCCCCAGCTGCTCATTGAACAAGACAGCCAACCCAACCGCGACCCAGCCTTTGGCGCAATCGCCAAGCAGTGTCAGCAGCGCAGCGATCACATGGCCCGAGCGCAGTACGTTGGTCGCCCCCGGATTACCGGAACCATAGCTGCGCGGATCCTCCAGACGGAACAAACGGCTGAAGACAATGGCAAAAGAAATTGAGCCCAACAAGTAGGCAGCGATGGCAGACAGAGCGATGTTCATTGTTTCTCCAGCACGCGTGAAGGCGCCATTATGCAACACCACTTGAATCAGGCTGGGGAAACGAGGGATAGATCCCGTTTACCCGGTCATCCCCTCGGATGATGCTGCGCATGAATGTTCTTCAACCTCTCGCGCGCGACATGCGTATAGATTTGTGTGGTCGAGATATCTGCATGTCCAAGCAATAGCTGCACCACGCGAAGATCAGCGCCATGATTCAGCAGATGCGTGGCAAACGCATGCCTGAGTGTATGCGGTGACAGTGGTGCGGTGATTCCCGCCTTGAGTGCGTATTTTTTTATCAGCGTCCAGAACATCTGACGAGTCATTGGTCCGCCCAGCCCTGTCACGAATAAGGCATCATCGATCTTGCCATTCAAGATCACGGGACGTCCTTCTTTCAGGTAGCGCTCTATCCATATCCGCGCCTCTTCTCCGAACGGCACCAATCGAGTTTTACTGCCTTTGCCGGTCACGCGCAGTACGCCCTCGTTCATGCCAACTTCTATCGTTTTCAGCAGCACGAGTTCGGACACACGCAAGCCACTGGCGTACATCAGTTCTAACATCGTTCGGTCGCGCAAACCAAGTGCCGTGTGGATCTCCGGTGCGGACAGCAGCGATTCAACATTCGCCTCCGACAAGGTCTTTGGAAACCGGGGTGGCTGTTTGGCGGAACGCAGCTTCAGGCAAGGATCAACCTGGATGCGATGGTTGCGCATCGCATGTTGGTAAAAGCGTTTCAATACGGCCAGCCGGCGATTGGAGGAACTCGCCTTGCTGGTCGCGTGCCTGAACGCGAAATATGCATTGAGATCAATATCAGTGACGTCATACAGCGTTTTATGGTGCTGCTGATGCAGCCACTCGGCAAACAGCAATAGATCGCGCTTATAGGCGTCGAGCGTGTTTTTCGACAGGCCGTCTTCCAGCCACAGCGCATCGCAGAACTCATCGATGATGTCCTGTCCAGGACGCTCACGCGCTTCCGAAGCGATCGCCATCAGAATCCTGGCACCTGCTCATGCTGCAACAGCCAGCGCTTGACGCCCTGATGAAAGCCGCCGTCGTGTCTGGCAAAACCGCCGATACCGCCGGTCGCGGTCACGCGGTGACAGGGAATCACCAGGGGATACCAGTTCGCGCCACACGCTTGTCCAACCGCGCGTGGCGCAGATCCGATGCGGCGCGCGACATCAGCGTAGGTCAGCACTTTGCCACGCGGAATACTGTTAATGATTTTCCAGACCTTGCGCTGATGCTCAGTGCCCACGATGGGTAAATCGAGGTCGAATTCGTAGTCAGGATCTTTCAGATACGCTGCAACCTGTTTATAGATTTTTTTGGTCAGCGTATCCGGCGCTGGCTTGGCCTGATACTCCGGCGGCAGATACACCAATTCACGCAGTTGTCCATCATCGAGACGGATACCAATGCCGCCGAAAGGTGCTGGTACGATGGCATTGAAAAAGTCTGCGCCAGCTTTATTCATCTGAATTTCCCTGCGTAGCCATGCGACGTTTTCCGGAACTAGCCATCACCCGCCAAACAGCAGCCGTGGCAGCCACAGCGATACCTGCGGCACATAAGTAATGATAATCAGGAAGCCGACCATCGTCAGCAGCCACGGCATCACCGCAATCGTCAGCTCGGTAATGCCCATCTTGGTAATGCCCGAGGCCACATACAGATTGAGCCCAACTGGCGGATGGCACATGCCGATCTCCATGTTGACCACCATGATGATGCCGAAGTGGACCGGATCAATGCCCAGCGCGGTCGCCACAGGAAACAGGATGGGCGCCATGATCAAGACAATCGACGAGGGCTCCATCACATTACCCGCCAGCAGCAGCAAGAGATTCACAACCAGCAGGAAGCTCACCTGCCCCAGCCCTTTGTCCATGATCCAGCCGGCCATCGCCTGCGGTATGCCTTCGCTGGTCATCAGGAAGGAAAAGAGCACAGCATTGGTGATGATGTAGAGCAGCATCGCCGACATCGCTGCTGAACTCAACAGTACCTTGCCCACTTGCGGCAATCGCAGGTCGCGGTAGACAAAGACTGCGATCAGGAATGCGTACACAGCGGACATTGCGGCAGCTTCGGTCGGCGTGAAGATGCCGGTATAGATGCCGCCCATCACCACCACGATCAGCAGCAAACCCCAGACACTGTCGCGGAACGCGCGCCAGCGCCCTCCCCAGCTGACACGCTCCATCCTCGGATAGGCATGCTTTCGTGCCAGCGCCCAGGTGGTCAGGCCAAGCAGGAAAGCGAGCATTAGGCCTGGCACCACGCCGGCCATGAATAACTTTCCAACCGAGGTATTGGTTGATACCGAATACATCACCATCACAATCGATGGCGGTATCAGAATGCCCAAAGCGCCCGAGGTGGTGATCACGCCGGCACCAAAAGACTTCGGATAGCCCTGCTTCACCATCGCAGGCAGCAGAATGGATCCAATCGCCACCACCGTCGCGGGCGAAGAACCCGACACCGCTGCAAACAACGCACACGCGAGTACGCCGGCCAATGCGAGACCGCCGTGCCAGTGTCCGACCATCGACGTCGCAAAATGAATCATCCGCCGCGCAACGCCGCCATGCGTGAGGAAATTTCCCGCCAGGATGAAGAACGGGATCGCCATGATCTCGAACTTTTCGATGCCGGTGAACAGCTTCAACGCGACGGCCTGTACCGGTACGTCGGTCATCGTGAACAGGAAGGTCAGTACCGTGAGCCCGAGCGCGATCGAGATCGGCATCCCGGTCAGCATCAGGACGATCAGCAATGCGAAGATGAACATCGAGTTCATTGCCGGCCCTCCGCTGCATCTTCCCTCAGCCCTTCGACATGCGCATGGTCGTGCACAGGTAACTCACCGCCGCGCGCGAAATTCCATGCCACTTGCAGAAAACGGAAGCACATCAGCGCCGAACCCAGCGGTATCGCAAGATAGACCAGCCAGATCGGCAACTCCAATACCTCGGAGGTACTGGAGGTATCCGACAATTCATAGACAAAATCAGCTCCCAGCACGGCGATGATCCCGGTGAACACCGCACCGGCGAACAGACCGAAAAAAATGAATGTGCGTTGGTGCGATGCGGACAAACGGTTGACCAGTACATCGACACCCACATGAATCCCGGTTCGTACGCCATAGGCCGCGCCGAACTTGGCCATCCATACAAACAGGTAGATGGTCAGCTCCTGGGCCCAGCTGGTGTTCATGCGCAGTAGCCAATCCTGCACAACAGGTATTGGCAAGCCCGATGCATAACGATGGATAACCGCAATGAAAATCACCACGGTCGCCGTACCCATCAGCAGCGCGATCAGCCATTCTTCGAGGTGGTCGAGTAGTTTCATTATCTGGACGCGGCGCCTGTCAGTGAGTCCCGGGCTTACTTGCCCGATGCCGCTTTGACGGCTGCAGCAATCAGGTCTTTGCCGATTCTGTCTTCCACCGTCTTGTGCACGGGCAGCAAGGTCTTGCGCCACTCGGCTTTCTCAGCCTCGGTGGGTAGATAGACGGTGCTCTTGCCAGATTTTTTAATCGCTTCCAGTGCAGCCTCGTTTTCTTGTTGCGCAATCTGGTTTGCGTACGTCGTGGCCTGCTTCATCGCTCCTTCGAGCTGGGCGCGTATATCCGCCGGCAGCTTGTCCCAAAATTTTTTGTTCACGATGACCGCATACCCGATGTAGCCATGATTGGTGACGGTCAGGTGCTTCTGCACCTCATGCATCTTCTGCGTGTACAGGTTCGAGGGCACATTCTCGACACCATCGACCACACCCGTCTGGAGCGCCTGATAGACCTCTGAGAAAGCCATCACCTGGGGATTGGCACCCAACACGCGCATCTGCTCGTCGAGTACCTTGGATGCCTGTATCCGCAGCTTCAGGCCTTTCATGTCGGTCGGCAGATGCATTGGCCGATTCGATGCCATCACCTTGAAACCATTGTCCCAGTACGCCAGACCCGTGAGTCCCTTGCCTTCGAGCTTCTTGAACAGATCGCGTCCGATCTGACCATGGGTGACACGCTCGAGCGATGCGCGGTCCGAAAAAAGATAAGGTAGATCGAACAGCTCGAATTCCTTGACACCCAGCGGGCCGAACTTAGCCATCGATGGCGCGAGCATCTGTACCGCGCCCAGCTGCAGCGCCTCCAGTTCTTCTTTGTCTTTGTAGAGCGTGCTGTTCGGGTAAACCTCGATCTTCACCTTGCCCTTGGTCGCTGCCTCAGCCAGCTCCTTGAATTTGTCGGCCGCCTTGCCTTTGGGTGTGTCCTTGGCGACCACGTGGCTGAATTTGATGACGATGGGCGACTGAGCGGCAGCTTCAGTCATTAACGCTGGCAGCAACATCAACGCAGCGATAAGGGCAGAACGGATCATGCGGGTCTCCGGGGGATCAAGGAATATCGTTATTATCGTCTCGTCGCGTATTGTCACCGCTCGGCGAGGGGTTGACAACCGGCCAGGTGGCGCGCGAATGGCGTACTATCCGGGTCGCGCCATGAACACCATTACCCTGCTTGTCCCCGATTTCCTGCTGATCCTGATCGGCTATGTCCTTATCCGCGTGACGAACTGGGGGCAGAGCTTCTGGACCGGACTGGAAAAGCTGGTTTACTTCGTTCTGTTTCCCGCGCTGCTGTTTGTCTCGACCTCGCGCACCCCGCTGGACTTTCAGGCCACGGGTCAGCTGCTGCAGTTGGCGCTGATCGTGGTGGGCAGCGGTATCCTGCTGGGATGGCTGGCCAAACCACTGTTCAGGCCAGGCCCCATGATTTTTGAATCCGGCGTGCAGACGGCCTTTCGCTTCAACTCCTATATTGGTCTGGCGATCGCCTATCGTCTGGGCGGCGAAGCCGGCACTTCACTCATGGCGCTCATCATCGGCTTTGCCGTGCCGGTCGTGAACATGGCGGCCGTGCACGCGCTGGCTCATCGTAACAAGGCGTCTTTGCTGACCGAGATGGCGAAAAACCCGCTGCTGCTGGCCACTGCGAGCGGCACGCTGTTCAATCTGCTGGGGGGCGCGCTGCCAGAGGTGGCTGCCGCCACGCTGTCGCGCATGGGCAGTGCCTCGGTCGCGCTGGGCTTGCTGATGGTGGGTGCCGGACTAAAGCTGGAAGGCTTGCATGAGGCGCGCGGCATCAGCGCGTATTTCACAGGCATCAAGCTGCTGGTGCTGCCAGCGCTCTCGCTCATGCTGACCAATTACTTCGCGCTGCCGCCGCTGCAAAAACAGATCGCGATCATGTTTGCTGCACTGCCAACGGCTTCGAGCGCTTATGTGCTGGCAACCCGCATGGGAGGCCATGGGCCGCTGGTGGCTTTTCTGATCACAGCCAGCACGCTGCTCTCCATCATCATGCTGCCGGTCTGGCTGTTACTGGCTGGCTGAGGCCGCTGCATGTTTTTCCAGTGCCCAGCGCACATGCTCGCGCACCAGCGCTGAAGGATGATCGGCGCGGGCGCGCAGTGCCAGAACAATCGCCTCATCACCGGCGCGGTCTGCTGCGGCATTACCGAGTGCCACAGCGATGTTGCGTAGCCATCGTTCATGACCGATGCGGCGTATTGCACTGCCTTCCAGACGCTGATGGAATTCCTCTTCGGTCCAAGCGAACAACTGCACCAGGCCAGAACGATCCAGCGCATTGCGTGGATCAAAGTCGGGCAGCACACTGCGCTGCGCGAATTTGTTCCATGGACAAACCAGCTGACAATCATCACACCCCAGAATCCGGTTACCCATCAGCGGGCGCAACTCCACAGGAATACTCTCTTTCAGCTCGATCGTGAGGTATGAGATACAGCGGCGCGCATCCAGCCGATAGGGTCCCACGATGGCACCTGTCGGGCACAGATCGATGCAGGCGCTGCACTCGCCACAGTGCGCGGACTGGGGTTCGTCAGTGGGCAGTGGCAAGTCGGTGAAAATCTCGCCAAGAAAGAACATCGATCCAGCATCGCGGTTCAATAGCAGGGTGTGCTTGCCGCGCCACCCAAGACCCGCTCGCTGCGCGATCTCGACTTCCATCACCGGCGCAGAATCCGTAAACACGCGGTAGCCGAAGGGACCGATCTCTGCGGTGATTTTTTCGGCGAGCTGCTGCAATCTCGAGCGCAGCACCTTGTGATAGTCACGACCGCGCGCATAGACTGACACCACGGCCTCGCGCGAATCGGCCTGCCGCTGGAATTCACGCTCGCGCCAGTACTCTTCATCGCTATCACGCGGCAGATAATCCATCCGGGCGCTGATCACACGCAGCGTACCGGGCACCAGCTCTGCAGGGCGCGCACGTTTCGCGCCATGCGCTGCCATATAATCCATCTGCCCGTGGTAGCCCGCCTTTAACCATGCCGCCAGCCGATGCTCTGCATCGCCCAGATCGGCGTCGGCGATTCTGATCTCCGCAAAACCCAGCGCCGAAGCCCACCCGGCAATGGATGATCTGAGCGAAGCCAGCGATTGCGCATCGGTGTTAAGTCGACTATTGGACACGGTGAAGAAACGGACAGGACTGGCAAGCAAAAAGACGAATTCAGATGCAGCACTGGAGAGAATACCTGAAGGATGAAGAGGGCACGCAAGCGCTGGGCGCTTCGCTGGCGCGTGTGCTCGCACCGGGACTGTCGCTTCATCTGCACGGTGACCTCGGCGCGGGCAAGACCAGCCTGACGCGCGCCATGCTGCATGCGGCGGGTCATACGGGTCGGGTGAAGAGTCCAACCTACACACTGGCCGAGCCCTATTCGATCACACTCAGTGGGCAGACGGTGGAATTCATGCATTTTGACCTGTACCGGATGGGCACCCCGGAAGAATTCATCGACGCTGGCTTTCGCGAGCATTTCGGTGCAGGCAAGGTCTGCGTGGTCGAGTGGCCAGAGCAAGCCGATGGATTGCTTCCCCCTGCAGATATTGATGTTTTTCTCTGTATCGAAGGCAACGGCCGTGGGGTAGAATTGCGCGCGAATACTGCTCTGGGCGCTTCATGTCTCGACAAACTGCACTTCAGCCCGAATCTGTAAAAGCCCTTTCGCGCCGCACCGTACTCAAGGCCGGCGCCACTCTCCTGCTGTCATTGATCGCCCACGGAGCCGCTCGCGCTGCACAGATTGTCGCCGTCCGTGTCTGGCCCGCTGCCGATTACACCCGCGTCACGCTGGAAAACGACAGCAGGCTCAAGGCCACGCATTTCATGGTCAAAGATCCGCACCGCTTGGTGGTGGAAATCGAGGGCCTCGACCTGGACGCCAAGCTGAAAAGTCTGGTCGCGAAGATTCAGTCGAATGATCCTTACATCGCTCAGGTGCGCGTCGGGCAGAACCGCCCCGGCGTTGTCCGGCTGGTGTTCGACCTGAAAGAAGAGGTGCAGCCTCAGGTGTTCATGCTCGAGCCGGTCGGCGAATACAGGCACAGGCTGATCTTTGATCTCTATCCGCTGACAGCTCCTGATCCCATCGCTGAGTTGCTAAAAAGCGGCAAGCTCACGCCCCTGCCCACAGAAAAATCATCGGATACGGCCACGGGCTTGTCCGGTGATGATGATGACAAGACGCAGAAATTCAACCGGCTGGTGACGATCGCGCTCGACCCCGGGCATGGCGGCGAAGACCCCGGCGCGATCGGGCGAGGCGGCAGCCAAGAAAAAAACGTCGTGCTGTCGATCGCCAAGCGCCTGAAAGCCAAGCTCGAGCAGCAGCCGAATGTCCGTGTGATGCTGACCCGGGATGCCGATTACTTTGTGCCGCTACAAGTGCGCGTGCAGAAAGCGCGCCGCGTACAAGCCGACCTGTTCGTATCCATTCATGCCGATGCCTTTGTCGAACCAACCGCGCGCGGCTCGTCCGTGTTCGCACTGTCAGAGAAAGGCGCCAGTTCGACAGCAGCGCGCTGGCTGGCGAACAAAGAAAACGAGGCCGATCTGATCGGTGGCATCAATATTCGCAGCAAAAATCAGCAGCTCGCCAGCGTGCTCCTTGATCTATCCACCACGGCGCAGATCAACGACAGCCTGAAATTGGCGAAATCCGTGCTGGGAGAGATCGGCACCATCAATCGTCTGCACAAGGCACAGGTGGAACAGGCCGGGTTTGCGGTGTTGAAGGCACCCGACATTCCCAGCATTCTGGTCGAGACAGCATTCATCTCGAATCCTGAAGAAGAAGCCAAGCTCACTGACGAGAATTATCAGGAGCAGATGGCGGAGGCGCTGAAGCGGGGGATTCGGAAATACATCGCGAAGCATCCAAGCCTGAGGCATCATAAGGTCACTTGACTCTAGCCTCCGGACCGACGTCCCTGGTTCCGCTACCCGCCCGTATTTACCTTCAATCCCCTGATTTCTCCTGGCTCATCCCCTTAAAAAACCTGATAACCGCCGCCAATACCACCGGCACCACCGCCGCTGCCAGTCCGATCAGCACAATCGTGTTCAGATGATCGCGTATCACCGGAATATTGCCGAAGAAGTAGCCCGCAGCGACCAGCACCAGCACCCACAACAGTGCTCCCCCGACGTTGTAAGCCTGAAAGCGTGCATGGCTCATGCCGGAAATGCCAGCAACAAATGGCGCAAAGGTTCGCACCACCGGTAACCAGCGCGCGAGCACGATCGTCTTGCCGCCATGCGTCTCGAAAAATGCGTGTGTCTTTTCGAGCGCATTGCGATCCAGCCAGCGATAGTTGCGCGTGTAAGCCTTCTGCCCTATCGCACGTCCGACAAAATAGTTAACCGTATTGCCCGTCACCGCAGCAACGATCAGCAGGAAGGACAGCAAAGGCGCATTCATGGCACCCGTCGCGCAAAACGCGCCACCCATGAACAGCAATGTATCCCCGGGAAGGAAAGGAAAGATCACCAGACCCGTTTCGGCAAACACGATACCGAATAGCAGCGCATAGACCATCGGGCCGTAATTGACGAGCAAATCGCCCAGCGATTTGTCAATATGCAGTATCAGATTCAGCAGCTCGGAAAATTCCATCGTGGGCCAGTGTGCAGTGCAAAAAGAGCGCCGATCATACACTGTCTACACGTCCGGCCCTTGGCCTTGCCGGAAAATCCGGACACCACGCCCCGGTATAATCGAGCAATGATTGTCTCCTCGCATTCCGAACCTGCGCAAGAACGCGTCATTCGTCCGCTTCCCGATCAGCTGATATCGCAGATCGCCGCTGGCGAGGTGATCGAGCGTCCGTCGGCAGTGGTCAAAGAATTGCTGGAAAACGCGCTGGATGCCGGCGCAACCCAGCTGACCATACGGCTGGAAGCCGGTGGCGTGAAACGTATCTCGATCAACGACAATGGCTGCGGTATCCCGCCGGAACAATTGCCGCTGGCGCTGGCCCGTCATGCCACCTCGAAGATCGCCAGCTTGTCCGATCTGGAAAATGTGATGACGCTGGGATTTCGTGGCGAGGCGCTGGCATCGATCGCCTCCGTCGCGCAGCTGAGCATCACCTCGCGCAGCGAAGGACAGCCGCATGCGTGGCAAGTCAGCGGTCATGCGCCCTCGGAGACAACACCGGCATCCGGCGCGCAGGGTACCGTGGTCGATGTGCAGGACTTGTATTTCAATACACCCGCGCGACGCAAGTTCCTGAAGTCTGAGCAGACCGAGTTCGGGCATTGCGCCGAAGTGGTACGACGTATTGCGCTTGCGCGACCCGATGTGCAATTCACACTCACCCACAACGGCAAGACGATCGACCATCTACAGGAGGCTTCGCTCGACCAGCGCAGCGCGCAGGTACTCGGCGATGAATTTGCGCAAGCCTCGCTGGCTCTGGACGAGACAGCTGGCCCGTTGCATTTGCATGGCTATATCGGCCTGCCCACCGCCGCACGCGCTCGTGCAGATTCCCAGTATTTTTATGTGAACGGTCGCTTTGTGCGTGACAAGCTTCTCACGCATGCCGTGCGCTCTGCGTATCAGGATGTGCTGCACGGTGACCGATTTCCATCGTACGTGATGATGCTCGATATCGACCCCGCACTGGTGGATGTGAATGTGCACCCATCCAAAATCGAGGTGCGCTTCCGTGACAGTCGTGCTGTGCATCAGTTCGTGTTTCATGCCATCAGCCGCACGCTGGGCCGCACCTCGGCGACCGCGCAAGGTGCGGTTCCTGCGCCCGTACCATCCGCCTCCCATGCCCTGCCATGGATCAATGCTCGTCCGCGACAAGGCTCACTGGGCGTGTCACAAGACACCGCACGCTATGGCGCATTCTTCGCTGATGCGCTCACGTCGAGCCCTTCGGGTACGTCGAACTCACCAACGACATCATCTCCTGCCAGAGCGATTGAACCGGATGACAGCGAGGATGAGTATCCGCTGGGTTTTGCACTCGCGCAGCTGCATGGCATCTATGTGCTTGCACAAAACCAGCGCGGACTGGTGCTGATCGATATGCATGCCGCGCATGAGCGAATCTTGTACGAACAATTCAAGCAATCGCTGGATGCGGATGCCGTGCAAATACAGCCCCTGCTGATTCCGGTGACCTTTGTCGCTGATCCGGTGGAAGTCGGTACCGTCGAGGAGCACCGCGACACGATAGTTGCGCTGGGTTTTGATATCGCAGTGATGTCACCGACCACGCTGGCGGTACGTGCGATCCCGGCCTTACTGAAGAACAGCGACGCGCAGTCGCTGGCGCGAGATGTGCTGCGCGATCTGCGCGAGTTCGGCGGATCGCGTGTGATGGTGGAACGCCGCAATGACTTGCTGGGTACGCTCGCTTGTCACACTGCCGTGAGGGCAAATCGCCTGCTCACCCTCCCGGAGATGAATTCTCTGCTGCGGCAAATGGAAGCCACCGAGCGGTCCGATCAGTGCAATCACGGCAGGCCGACCTGGGTTCAGCTGGCGCTGTCCGATCTGGACAAACTATTCCTGCGCGGACAATAGCCCGGCAGGCGGCCAAGCAAATGAACCACTCCCCCCTACCGCAGTTCGTCCACGCGCCGATTCTGGTGCTGGTGACTGCGATGCTGATGATGCAGCCGCTGTCGACCGATTTGTATCTCGCTTCCCTGCCCAGTCTCGCCACGGTTTTCGCGGTCCCGGTATCGACCGTACAGCTGACACTGTCGTTGTTTGTGATCGGCTTCGGCAGCGCGCAGCTGATCGTGGGGCCGCTGTCAGACCGGTATGGTCGTCGCCCCGTGCTGCTGGCCGGACTGGCGACGTATCTGATCGCCAGCCTGCTCTGCGGACTATCGCCCACCATCGATATGCTGATTGCCGCGCGATTCGTTCAGGCAATCGGCTGCTGTACGGCAGTGATGATCGCTCGCGCAATTGTCCGTGATGCCTATCCCCCCGAGTACAGCGCACGCGTGATTGCGCGCGCGAGCACCTGGCTCTCGATGGCGCCCATCATCGGCCCGGTGCTGGGCTCGGTCTTGCAGGTGAGCTTGGGCTGGCGCGCGGCGTTTGCCGTGCTGGGATTGTTCTCGGCAACGCTGCTGGTCGTTTGCGTCCTGCGTCTTCCAGAGACCAATGAACACAAGAACCCGAATGCGACCCATCTGAGCGGGTTGCTGGAAAACTACCGACAGGTAATGGGCTCGCACGATTTCTGGAGCCACGTGCTGCCCTCAGCGCTATCGTATGGCGGCATCTTCATGTTCATCTCGGGCTCTTCGTTCATCCTGATCAAAGTACTTGGCGTGCCCACCCAATGGTTCGGCGTCTGCTTTGCCGTCGCTGTGTCCGGTTACATGACTGGCACGCTAGTCTGCCGGCGGCTGCTGATGACGATCACTGGCGCGCAGGCATTGCGCATCGGTACGGCGTGCGCGCTTGCGGGCGGCTGCTTCTTTCTGATCGCGACATGGCTTGGCCTCTGGCATTGGAGCATGGTCGTGATGTCGATGTTCATCACTATGGCATCGCATGGCATCATTTTTCCGGTGACTCAGGCAGGCGCCGTTGCACCCTTTCCCAAACAGGCTGGTACGGCGGCCGGTCTGATGGGGTCAATCATGATGCTCTGCGCGTTCCTGGTTGGCAGTCTGGTCGGCGCCACGCATAACGGCACGCTCTACCCGATGGCGGCGATCTCGTGCTGCATCGGTGCATTGAACTTCATTACGGTGCGGATCATGGCGCGCCGCAGTGCGCTCGCAGCAACTGGCCCATGAAAAACAATGTCGCAGTCGCGATCATGGGGCCCACTGCATCGGGCAAGACGGCGGCGGCACTCCGTATCGCACGCGAGATACCCAGCGAAATCATCTCGGTTGATTCCGCGTTGATCTATCGCGATATGGACATTGGCACTGCCAAGCCCACGAAAGCAGAACTCGCCGACGTACCGCATCATCTGGTTGACATTCTCGACCCGAGAGATTCGTATTCAGTGATGCAGTTCCGGCTGGATGCGATTCGTCTGGTTAGCGAGATTCAGTCACGTGGCAAGCTGCCGCTGCTGGTAGGCGGCACTATGCTGTACTTCAAAGGTCTTCGTGATGGTCTCGATGATTTGCCGCAAGCGGATCTCGCGCTCCGCGCGCAGCTCGACATGGAGATCGCACGCCATGGCACGCCCGCGCTGCATGCACGCTTGCGCGAGCTTGATCCGATCACAGCAGACCGACTCAAGCCTGCCGACACGCAGCGCGTGCAACGCGCGCTGGAGATCATCGCGCTGACCGGCAAGCCGATGTCAGCGCTGCTCGCCAAAGGGGCAAAGGAAGCCCTTCCATTCGAGCTGATCCCGTTCGCCCTTGAACCCTCGGACCGCAGCGCGCTGCACCAGCGTATTGCGCACCGCTTCGATGACATGCTGTCTTCGACGCCCAGCTTGCTCGATGAGGTCGCTGCGCTTCGCGCGCGTGGCGATCTGCATCCTGGCCTGCCCTCGATACGCTGCGTGGGCTACCGTCAGGCGTGGGAGTACCTCGATGGAAAAATCGACAAAACTGCACTGCGCGAAAAAGGGATCGCCGCCACTCGACAACTCGCCAAGCGCCAGCTGACCTGGTTGCGTGGCATGGACCAACGCATCGTGATTGATTGCCTATCTGATCAGCCTGCCGGACAGATGCTCGCCGTGCTGCGTTCCCGGCTCGGTTGACACAAAGGCGGTCGGGAGCGATAATCACGGGTTTCGTGGTGATATAGCTCAGTTGGTTAGAGCACAGCACTCATAATGCTGGGGTCGGTGGTTCAAGTCCACCTATCACCACCAGAACCCTGAAAAGCCGCTGGCCTGCCTTGCAGTCAGCGGCTTTTTCATGTGGCACGACAGTACACCAAAGCCCAGTGCGGCAAAGTGCAACGCACCTGCGCGTGGCTCTGACGCTCTGCGGCAGAACGCAAGCCAAGTGTCATCGCGCGGATTATTTGGTCACGACCACGCTTTGTCGTGCGCGCAGCACACTGACAATCTGCTCGATATCGTCAGGTTCGATATCTTCAGCCACCAGCGCGTCGATAAACAGCGCAATCATCAAATCAAACGACGCCTTGGTGATGCCTCTCGACGCGTGGGCAGCGTGCAGTCCGGCGTCCGAATAATTCAATGGCGGCTTGCCCATCGCCATGGAGACAAAGCGGATCTGATGATGGATCAGCCGCTCCAGAGGCACCTCTTCAAAATAGCGGCGCAAATTCGGCCGCCGCATCACGCGCTTGTAGAAGTCGCGAACGATGCGGGTCACCACGGGCACACCGCCATATTTGTCGAACAGGGTCTGAGCCATGGGTGAATATTGCCATTTGTTAACCCAAAGGAATATCTCACACTGCCCAGCATGACCGAGTAATTCCCGCTCGGTTATCAGGCTATCCAGCCCCGACAGACCTTTTGCCGCCAGCCAAGTGTTCTCTAAGAGAACTTCTAGTCAACAAAACTAACCGGCTATCACAGCTTTTTGTTGACAGAATATTAATATTTTTCTAAGGTGCGCATAGTTGCTTTTTGTCCACTCGCCCGCCGGTTTCACGCCGACACATAAAAAAAATGTCCAAAGCCAAAACCACACCTTCCGCTGGCACCTATTCATTTCGTGATGCTCTGCCGACATGTTGCATAGGACTCGGTGTCGCAGGATTAATCTGCGTGGCATCTCTCCCCGCCACGCTGGAAGAGCAATGCTTCTCGTCCGGCTTGATGCTGCTGCTGGTCTGGGGGTTGTCGCTTATCTGGCGCGATCGCCCGACGCTCGCTGGCTACGAGGTGATACGCGTCGCAATGATCTTCATCAGCCTGGCGATGTCGCTGCGCTATCTGATCTGGCGGGGCACTGAGACTTTGCCGCTGCACCTCGGCATCGCGGCAGCGAGCGCCGGACTGCTGTTGTTCACTGCCGAGTGCTATTGCTTCCTCGTTAGCGCGCTGGGGCACTTGCCCAATCTGCGCAAGACGCAGCGAATCCCGATTCCGTTGCCGACCGAGCGCTCCGCATTGCCTATCGTGGATGTTTACATCACGACTTACAACGAGGATCCGGAGCTAGTACGTTCGACCCTCATCGCAGCCACTCAGATGCACTATCCCGCCGACAAGCTGCGGGTGTATGTGCTCGACGATGGTGGCACGGAGCAGATGATCTCGGACCCGGACCGTCAACGTGGGACTCAGGCACGCCAGCGCGCTGAAAAAATGAAGACCCTCGCGTCGCAGTTCGGTGCTGAGTATTTGACTCGCGAACGCAATGAGCACGCAAAAGCGGGCAACCTGAACGCTGCGCTGAAACAGACCCGGGGCGACTTCATCGTAGTGCTTGATTGCGACCACGTACCCGCAGAAGATTTCATTGAAAAGACGCTGGGATTTTTTCTTGCCGACCCCAAGTTGTTCCTGGTACAGACACCGCACCACTTTATCAATCCGGACCCACTGGAACGGAATCTCGCGATCTTCAATCGCTCGCCCTCCGAAAACGACCTGTTCCACAACACGATTCAGCCGGGCCTGGATGCCTGGGGAGCGGCTTTTTTCTGCGGTTCTGCGGCCATGCTGCGACGTGCTGCGCTCGACGATATTGGCGGCTTCTCGCAAGAGACGCTGACAGAAGATGCCGAGACGACGTTGCGCGCACTGTCCAGGGGCTACACGACCGCCTATCTGAACCTGCCGCTGATTTCAGGGCTGCAGCCAGAGACTTTCAGCGGCTTCATTCAGCAACGCGCTCGCTGGGGTCAGGGTATGTGGCAGATCTTCATGTTCCATAACCCCTGGCGCCTGCCGGGGCTGAGCCTGATGCAGCGCGTGCTGTTCACGAATTTTGCCTTGTTCTGGGGATTTCCCATCAGCCGACTGGTGATGCTGATGATGCCGATCCTGTCGCTGCTGCTGTACCTACCGCTTGCCGAGGCCCAGGTAGTCGATGTGATCGCCTACGGTGCGCCTGCGCTGCTGTGCTCGACGCTCACCACGCAATTCATTTACGGGAAACTACGTTGGCCTTTCATCTCTTATCTGTATGAGGTCATTCAGTCGGTGCATTTGACTGCTGGTATCGCGCACCTGCTGCGCAATCCGCGCGCGCCGCAGTTCAAAGTAACCCCGAAGGGCGAAATCCTTGAAAAAGATTTCGTGTCGGCGCTGGCAACACCTTTTTATCTGCTCTGCGCGCTCAGCGTTGCTGCACTGGGAATGGGTGCCTACCGCCTCGGGACTCAGCCGGCGCTGAGCGACATGCTGATCTTTGTCAGTGCATGGACACTGCTTGATCTGCTGTTTTTCCTGTGCGCGCTTGGCGTGACTCTTGAACGCCGGCAGCGCCGGGTCTATCCGCGATCATCCGTCAGCTACCCGGTACATCTGCGTACAGACAATGGTCTTGATCTGAAAGGCACGCTGCGGGATGCGTCGGCAACCGGAGCAGGTATCCTGCTCACTCGGGCTGCGGCATCCGTGAAACAAATCAAGCGGGCTGAACGATTCGAAATACACATCGACGGCATGCCGCTAGCGCTGGATGGACGTCTGCAGAAAATGAAGGTGCTGGCGTCAGGTGACCTATCGTTAGGTCTTGTCTATCGTTTCAACAGTGTCGAACAGGCGCGTGCGGCCGTCGCCATACCCTATGGATCAAGCCAGCAGCTCCTCACGAACCACGAAGGTCGGCACCGACGTCGCGGCGTGGTTGCCGCATTCTTCACTTTACTCAAGAAAGCAATTGTTCGCGGTGGCTGGCATCTGATGGTGATCACTAAAACAATGATCAAACAGGGCGCAGGCACTTGGCAGCCTGCGCTGAGCTCGACGGAGAATAAATAATGTTCCACGCTAACCGAAATTTCCTGTCACTGACCGTGCCCCTCAGCGCCATGATATGCGTGGGCACTTTGTGTGCTACGGCACACGCCGAGAATGTGGTGTTCTCGGGTGCCGAGGGTTCGTCGAACAGCAGCTATACCTACCTGGGCACCGTCATACCAATGGAGGGTGAGGCACTCGGACGGGGCTGGTACCGGAAGGTCGTGGTCAGCATGATCCGTTATCGGTTCTCATCGACTGAAAGGGGCCCATCAGAAGACGTCTATGGCACCGTGCCGGGCATCGAAGGCGGGGTCGGATATGCATGGCGATTCGGCGCCAGGACACTCGATCTGTCGGCAACAGTCGGCTCCCGCAACATCCGGCTGAGCCCCTTCGAGCCCAGAGATGAACATACCGGCCAGGTCGTCACGCTGAATCCGCAGCTGATGGCCTACGCACCGCTGATCGGCCGCTTTGATGCCGACCTGATCGCCAACTATGCTCTTGGACTCGGTAGCAGCTTTGCGCGATTACGCGCAGGATTCCGATCAGCAGAACGCTGGCGCACGGGTATCGAGACCAAGCATCTGAAGGGTCATCATTATGAAACACAGGCCGCAGGTGTTTTCGTTGCGATCCCGCTGAGCGGCAAGTTCACGCTGGAACTCACTGCAGGAAAAGAAAAACCGCGTGACGAACCCTC
Organism: Pseudomonadota bacterium; assembly: GCA_041182625.1. GTDB lineage: Bacteria > Pseudomonadota > Gammaproteobacteria > Burkholderiales > Burkholderiaceae_D > Pernthalerella. The sequence goes on from JBEGNF010000003.1 coordinate 28,033, forward strand.
GGTCAGCTATGGCGGCATGGCTTTCTCGGTGGTTTTCTGAGGTCAGCATCAAGGATCCCCGGACTCCACGCGACTAACAACGCTCCGCAGGGACTGCGACACGGAAACGCCGCTCGAGATAGCCCGTACGACACCATGCGTGCACCGAATCGTCGTCTTCGCAGCAGCACGATGAAGCCTCTGGAGTGGCGCGGTCACGCCTTACGAGCAAGCTGCCTGAGCAGAAACGTACCGCGCACATGCTTTCGGGATACCTGTCCTACATACCCGGCCTCGAGCCAGCTGCCCGCACGCCATCAGTACGCGGCTGACGCAGCATGTTCATCCTGCACGCTCCAGCGAGAGCGCCCAGCACGGTCCTGCGGACAAAAAGACCCGAGCCTGCGGTAAGTCATTGACGCTCCTGCTATAATTTTACGCATCACCTCTCGCGCCGACGATACTTTGATCACCCGATCATTGGCTTTGCGGACACATTCGCTTTGCGGACAGATTCCGGCGCCACGCTCTCAGATTCATGCAAAAAAAATTATTCATCAAGACTTTCGGTTGCCAGATGAACGAGTACGACTCGGCAAAAATGGCGGATGTGCTTCGCGAAGCGGAAGGCACCATCAAAACCGACACGCCCGAAGATGCTGACATCATCTTGTTTAACACGTGCTCCGTTCGCGAGAAAGCGCAAGAGAAAGTGTTTTCTGATCTGGGCCGAGTTCGTGAACTGAAGCAAAAAAATCCAGACCTGATCATCGGCGTCGGTGGATGCGTTGCATCACAAGAAGGTGAGAGCATTGTAAAGCGTGCTCCCTATGTCGATGTCGTATTCGGCCCCCAGACCCTGCATCGGCTGCCCGAGATGCTGCAGGCTCGACGCACCAAAGGCCGCGCTCAAATCGATATCAGTTTTCCCGAGATAGAAAAATTCGACCATTTGCCACCGGCCCGTGTGGAAGGTGTAAGTGCCTTTGTTTCCATCATGGAAGGCTGCAGCAAGTACTGTAGCTATTGCGTGGTTCCCTACACGCGCGGCGAAGAAGTCTCGCGCCGTTTCGATGATGTGCTGGCCGAGGTCGCTCAGCTAGTCTCGCAGGGAGTGAAGGAAATCACCCTGCTCGGTCAGAACGTGAATGCCTACCGCGGCATGATGTCGGATGGTGAGACTGCAGATTTTGCGCTGCTGATTGAGTATCTCGCCGAATTCGAAGGCATAGAGCGCATCCGCTATGTGACCAGCCATCCCAAAGAATTTACCCAGCGTCTGATTGATGTCTACGCGCGCGTACCCAAGCTGGTGAGCCATCTTTATCTGCCGGCGCAGCATGGGTCGGACAAAGTACTGGCCGCCATGAAACGCGGCTACACGGTGCTCGAATACAAATCCATTATTCGCCGGTTGCGCGAAGTGCGTCCGGATATCACGATCTCTTCAGATTTCATTGTCGGCTTCCCGGGCGAAACTGACGCAGATTTCGAGGCACTGATGAAGCTGGTCGATGATATCGGCTATGACAACAGCTTCTCTTTCATCTTCAGCCCCCGTCCCGGCACGCCAGCGGCCAATCTACCCGATGACACCTCTCACGACGTGAAGCTAGGCCGGCTTCAGCGACTGCAGAAAGTCATCGCTGACAATACGCGCCGTTACTCGGACGCGATGGTGGGCAGTGTGCAGCGTGTGCTAGTCGAGGGCCCCTCCAAACGAGACCCGAATGAATTACAAGGTCGAACAGAGAATAATCGCGTAGTCAATTTTGACGGGGGACCCCATGCGTCGAGACTGGTCGGACAATTCATTGAGGTGCACATCACTGAGAGCCATCCATTCTCATTGCGCGGCGACGTGGTGGTAAAAACATGAAATCCGCCAACGTTACGCCTCGGGGCGGCGCAAAAACCGTACAGACCCCACCGCGCTATTTTTCGCCCGAACCCGTCGACAACACTCGTCTGGCGAATCTGTGCGGCCCGGTCGATGAAAACCTGCGGCAAATTGCCGCGGCGCTAGATGTGACCTTATTCCGGCGCGGCGAAAAATTCATCGCCGATGGTCTCAATGCACAGCGTGCCGTCGAGATGCTGGAAAAATTCTATGCAGCCGCAGATCATCCGATATCTATCGAAGAGATTCAGCTTGCCTTGGTCGAGCACAAAGCTGCTGCTCATGTGGATAAACCGGCGATTCTGACAAAAGAAGCAGACGATCCGCCTGACAGCCCGGTATTGCGTACCCGTCGCAGCGATCTGCGCGGACGCACCCCGCACCAAGGGCAATATCTGAAAGCGATTCTCGAGCATGATGTGACTTTCGGCGTAGGCCCAGCTGGCACCGGCAAAACCTATCTGGCAGTCGCCTGCGCGGTCGATGCACTGGAGCGCGACGCGGTGCGCCGCATCGTGCTCACGCGACCCGCCGTCGAAGCCGGCGAACGACTGGGTTTTCTGCCCGGCGATCTGGCACAAAAGGTTGATCCTTACCTGCGACCTTTGTATGACGCGCTATACGATTTGCTCGGCTTTGATCGCACACAAAAAATGTTCGAAAAGCAGGCAATCGAGATCGCGCCGCTAGCGTATATGCGCGGACGGACGCTGAATCATGCGTTCATTATTCTCGATGAAGCGCAAAACACCACCCCGGAACAAATGAAGATGTTCCTCACGCGAATAGGCTTTGGCAGCAAGGCTGTGGTGACCGGTGATGTCACCCAGATCGACTTGCAGCGCGGCCAGAAAAGCGGACTGGTCGATGCGATGAGTGTGCTCTCCTCCGTACGCGGTATTGCATTCACGCGATTCACCAGCGCCGATGTGGTGCGTCACCCGCTAGTGGGCCGCATTGTCGATGCGTATGATGCAGCGAGTTCGGCGGCGGCCGCGACCCCATTGCGTGATGCCGGCAAATAATCCCTTATCCTTGTCCGTACAGTTTGCCGACCGGCGGCTGGCAGACAAGCTCACCCGTACCAAGATACGCCGCTGGGTACTCGCCGCTCAATTCGCACCGGCCGAGTTGACGATACGGTTTGTTGATGCTGCTGAAGGCCGCGCACTCAATCGCGATTACCGTGGCAAGGATTATGCCACTAATGTGCTGACCTTTGCGTACGGCGACGAAGGAAGTGATGACGGCATCGTTCGTGCCGATGTCGTCCTGTGTACTGATGTACTTCTACAAGAAGCCACCGAGCAAGGTCTGCCTGTGGAACAGCATGCGACCCATCTTGTCGTACATGGCGTGCTGCATGCACAGGGCTATGATCATGAGGATGACGACGACGCTGCCGAGATGGAACGACTGGAAACCGAGATACTCGCCCGGCTTGGCGTTCCAGATCCTTATCTTGGACGACACTGATGCCGACAGCACGATCTGCAGCTCATGCAGAGCTTGCGGATCGATTGTGCTGATCAATGAATTTCAAATTAGCAAATCTGCATCCTGCTCGCTCGGATGCTTGATCGTTTTACGGTATGCTCTAACTTCCTGAACTCTGGCATTACGCCATATGCAAGACTATCCCCCCGGCGGTCGCGCCGCTGACCACCCGAAACCTCATCGCTCCTTGTTCGAGCGCCTGACCGCGCTGATTTCTCCCGAACCAGAAAACCGTAGCGAATTGCTTGAAGTGCTTCATGATGCGCACGAACGTAATTTGCTCGATGCCGACGCCTTGTCCATGATAGAAGGCGTGTTCCAGGTCTCTGATCTGGGTGCGCGCGACATCATGATCCCGCGTTCGCAGATGGATGTCGTCGATATTGCCCGTCCGATCGAAGAATGGATGCCGATGGTGTTGTCCACCGCGCATTCGCGTTTTCCTGCCGTCGATGGTGATCGCGACAAGGTCGTCGGTATCTTGCTCGCCAAAGACTTGCTGCGGTACTACGCAGAAGATGAGTTCGATCTGCGCGACATGTTGCGGCCGGCAGTTTTTATCCCCGAATCCAAGCGGCTGAATGTGCTGTTGCGCGACTTCCGGGCGAACCGCAATCACATCGCCATCGTGGTCGATGAATACGGTGGCGTTGCCGGCCTGATCACGATTGAGGATGTCCTCGAGCAGATTGTTGGTGATATCGAAGACGAATATGATTTCGATGAAGAAGAAGACAATATACTGCCGGTGAAAGATGGTGACGTCGGGCTGCGCTGGCGTGTTAAGGCACTGACCGAGATCGAGCAATTCAACGAAGCGCTTGGCACCGCGCTGTCCAACGAGGATGTCGATACGATAGGTGGTCTGGTCGCGAATCACTTGGGACGAATGCCGCGCAAAGGCGAGCAATTCGAGATCGATGATCTTCGCTTCGAAGTGCTGCGTGCCGATGCTCGTCAGGTGCATGTGCTGCTGGTCGAAAAACTGCCACAGAGTTCGCTCGGAGAAGCCAGCTGATGCGCCGCATTCGGCGCCCCTTCACTGATGTTCATTCCTGCGTCTGATCCGGGAGCCGGTCAGGCCGTCCCTGCCCTCCGACCTCTGTCTCGCGCCACGCTACTGCTATCGGCGGTGGCTGGAGCCGCTACCGTGTTTGCGTTTGCTCCTTTTCATGCATGGCCGTTGCAGCTTGCGTGCCTGGCGCTGTTGACACATTTGTTCCTGAGCGCTGCTCGGGCGCGCGATACATTCCTGCTCGGATGGACCTTTGGCAGTGCCGCCCTGCTCAGTGGCACGCACTGGCTTTACGTGAGCTTGCATGTGTATGGCGAGATGCCGTCGCCAATTGCCGCGCTGGCGGTCGTGCTGCTGTCGGCTAGCCTCGGCCTGCTGTACGGACTGGCGATGTGGCTGGCTGCCTGGGCTGCGTTGCGCGCTAATAGCAAGGTATTCTCGGCCATCGCTATCCTGCCCGCCTGCTGGATGTTGGCTGACTGGACGCGCGGTTGGATATTCACGGGTTTTTCTTGGGTCGCTGCCGGTTATGCGCATACGACCAGCCCGCTTGCCGGTTACGCACCCCTGATTGGCGTGTACGGTGTTGGCTGGCTAGCTGTGATCACGGCGGGATCGCTGGGCCTGATGCTCCACCAGCGTCGACTGCACCCTGTTGCGATCAGCTTGCTGGTCGTGATCTTGACATCTGGCATCGCACTGACCCGTATTGAATGGACCCAGCCTTTGGGCAAACCCATCCATACGCGTCTGCTACAAGGCAATGTGCCGCAGCAGATGAAATTCGACGCAGAGCATATCGAAGCCTCATTGTCGATGTACCGCCAGATGATCACGGAGGCACCGGCTGATTTGATCGCCACCCCTGAAACGGCGCTGCCGCTGCTATCGACGCAGCTGCCACCCGGCTACATTGAACAGCTCGCACATTTTGCGTGGGATAGCAACAGCACACTGCTGGTGGGCGTGCCGTGGACTACCGGACCCGGCATCTATCTGAACAGCGTCATCGGCTTTTCTTTTGCTCAGTCCACGCTTTATCGCTACGACAAGCATCATCTCGTTCCTTTTGGCGAATTCATACCGCCGGGCGCGCGCTGGTTTGTGGATCTGATGAAAATGCCCTTGGGCGACTTCGGGCGAGGCGCACTCTATCAGGCGCCCATTGATGTGCGTGAGCAGTGGGTATTGCCGAACATCTGCTACGAAGATTTGTTTGGCGAGGAAATCGCAGCGCAGATCGCAGCCGCCCTTGACCGAGGAACTCCTGTGCCTAGCATCTTGCTGAATGTTTCCAACATTGCATGGTTCGGTGACACCATCGCCCTACCCCAGCATCTGCAAATCTCTCAGATGCGCACGCTGGAGACGGGCCGACCGATGCTTCGGGCGACCAATACTGGCGCGACCGCCGTCATTGACGGGCGAGGGCAGATCATCGCCAGCCTGCCGGCCTTTACTCGGGGCACGCTAGAGGCTTCAGTGCAGGGCATGCAAGGGGCTACGCCCTATATCTGGCTAGGTAATACACTGCCTGTCGGGCTGGCGCTGGCGCTGCTCGCGTTGCCAGGTCTGAAGCGTCTTGGGCGTAGCAAAAACGGCTAAAATTCTGGGTTTGCCGGATGCCGGGCTATTCAGCATAAAGATCCCTGACCCAATCCCGAAAGACGCTGGGCCCCGGCCTGCGCCGGGGCGACGATTGAAAGGCTGTTGACTTAAAAATCGTCATCCCGGCGCAGTCCGAGATCCAGTGGCTCTCTGGCATTTGACTGGCTTGCATTCCGGTTCATCGAACGTCTCACCCCGTGGCGCCCACATGCTTCACCTGTACCGATACCGTTTCCCATGAACACAAAACCGACCTTCCAACAAATCATCCTGAAACTGCAGGAATACTGGGATGCGCAAGGATGCGCGCTGCTGCAACCGTATGACATGGAGGTCGGCGCCGGTACCTCGCACACCGCCACCTTCCTGCGTGCGATTGGCCCCGAACCCTGGCGCGCCGCGTACGTGCAACCATCGCGCCGTCCCAAGGATGGCCGCTACGGTGAAAACCCGAACCGCATGCAGCACTACTACCAGTATCAAGTGGTGCTCAAGCCTGCGCCGGAAAACATTCTTGATCTCTATCTCGGCTCGCTTGAAGCGCTGGGGCTGATGTTGACCGAGAACGACGTTCGCTTCGTGGAGGACGACTGGGAGAACCCGACGCTTGGCGCATGGGGTCTGGGCTGGGAAGTCTGGCTGAATGGCATGGAAGTCACTCAGTTCACTTACTTCCAGCAAGTGGGTGGCATCGACTGCAAGCCCGTGCTGGGCGAGATCACGTATGGCATCGAGCGTCTGGCGATGTACCTGCAGGATGTGGAAAATGTATTCGATCTGGTGTGGACTGAATGGGAAGAGCGTGGCGTTAAAAAGCATCTGACTTATGGCGATGTCTTCCACCAGAATGAAGTTGAGCAATCGGGCTATAACTTCGAACAGTCGAATGCAGAGTTTCTGTTCTCGCTGTTCTCCAACTACGAAGCCGAGGCACAACGGCTAATGGCCGTACCACTGGCGTTGCCCGCGTATGAGATGGTGCTGAAGGCTGCGCACACCTTCAATCTGCTGGATGCGCGCGGCGCGATCTCGGTCACTGAGCGTGCTGCCTATATTGGGCGTATCCGAAATCTGGCACGCGCCGTCGCGCAAGCGTATTACGCCTCGCGCGAGCAGCTTGGTTTCCCGATGCTGGGCGATGCGAGCAAGGCCGCCTGACAGGCACTGACGAACACAACGACTGAACAACATGAAGCACATACTGCTGGTCGAACTGCTGACCGAAGAACTCCCTCCGAAAGCATTGAGCAGACTGAGCGACGCTTTCGCTACTGCGATGTTCAATGGCCTGTCCTTACGTGCCCTCCTCGATGAGGGTGCCAGTTTCACTGCTTATGCGACCCCGCGTCGTCTCGCGGTCTCTATACAAGGCGTGCGCACCTCATCGCCGGACAAGCAGATCCGCGAGAAAGTACTACCTGTCTCGGTCGCGCTGGACAAAGAAGGTCAGCCTGCCGCACCACTGACCAAAAAGCTCGCTGCGCTGGCAGCACAGGCCGGACGCGAGAGCATCGCGCTGTCAGAACTTGAGCGCGCCAGTGATGGCAAGGCCGAGAGCTTCTTTTTCACCTACACCGCACCCGGTCAGACGCTGGCCAGTGGCTTGCAAGTCACGCTGGAAGAAAGCATTGCCAAGCTGCCGATTCCAAAGCTGATGAGCTACCAGCGTCCAAGTGGCGACACTGTGCATTTCGTGCGTCCTGTGCACGGCCTGATAGCTATGCTCGATGACAAGGTGGTGCCTCTGTCCATTCTGGGACTGCAATCATCACAAGCGACGCTCGGCCATCGCTTCTTGTCACGCAAACCCTCGCTGACGATTACCTCGGCAAATCGATATGCGGAAATACTCGAAGAAGAAGGTCGCGTGATAGCGAGCTACGAGATCCGCAAAGAAAAAATCCGCGCAGCCCTGCAATCCAAAGCGGGTAACGATCACATTCTGATGCCCGAGGCGCTACTGGATGAAGTGAGCGCCTTGGTCGAGTGGCCGGTGGTCTATGAATGCCGTTTCGACGAGGCCTTCCTGTCCGTGCCGCAGGAATGCCTGATCCTGACGATGCAAACCAATCAGAAGTATTTCGCGGTGACTGACGCGAGCGGCAAGCTGCGCTCGCGCTTTCTGATCGTGTCGAACCTCGAAACCATTGATCCGCAGCACATCATCGGTGGCAATGAGCGCGTGGTGCGCCCTCGTCTGTCGGATGCCAAGTTCTTCTTCGAGCAAGACAAGAAGAAAAAACTCTTCGACCGCGTCGCCGGACTCTCCAGCGTCGTTTATCACAACAAGCTCGGCTCGCAGGCGCAGCGCAATGAGCGCGTGGTGGCGATTGCGACTTCCATTGCCGAATCCTTGGGTGCAGATATCGCACTGGCCAAGCGTGCTGCGCAGCTATCAAAAGCCGATCTTCTGACAGACATGGTCGGCGAGTTCCCCGAGTTGCAGGGCATCATGGGCACATACTACGCGCGCCACGATGGCGAGCCGGATGAAGTGGCTGCGGCGATCGGCGAGCACTATCAGCCGCGCTTTGCTGGCGATGCGTTGCCCGCCACCCGCTCCGGCACCGTGGTCGCGATGGCCGATAAACTCGAAACGCTAGTCGGTATCTGGGGTATCGGCCTCGCGCCTACCGGCGATAAAGATCCCTTTGCGCTGCGCCGTCATGCACTGGGGATCCTGCGCATGCTGGTCGAGCAAAAGCTGCCGCTGTCACTATCGCACCTGCTGCGTCAGGCGGCGTCGCAGTTCACTGGCAATCCGCAGTTCACCGATCCGGTGGCAGACGTGCAAGCCTTTGTCTACGACCGTCTGCGCGGCCTGCTGCGCGAGCGCGGCCACGCGCAGGATGCGGTCGAGGCCGTAGTTGCTCAGTTGCCCGACCGGCTCGACGATATTCTCGAGCGCCTTGACGCCGTGAAGATTTTCTCTGCGCTGCCTGAAGCGGCCTCGCTGGCAGCGGCCAACAAGCGTATCTCCAATATCCTGAAGAAAAACGAAGGCGTCCATGGCGAGGTACAACCCAAGCTGCTGGCTGAACCCGCCGAGCAAACACTCTATGGCGCAATGACCGAGACCCGACAAGCCGTCGATCAGGCGTTTGCGAAAGCGGATTTCAGCGCGACGCTCAAAGCGCTTGCGGCGCTGCGCGACGATGTTGATGCGTTCTTCAATGAGGTGATGGTGATGGCTGAGGACCAGGCATTGCGTACTAACCGCCTCGCGCTGCTGCAGTCCCTGCACGCGATGATGAATCGTGTCGCGGACATCTCCCGGCTCGCGGCCTGACGACTCCAGAGACTACGCTTGCCTGCCAGCGACCCGACCATGAAGCTGATCATCCTTGACCGCGATGGTGTGATCAACTTCGACTCGGATGCCTATATCAAGTCGCCGCAAGAATGGGTCGCGATTCCCGGTTCGCTGCAGGCGATCGCGCGACTGAATCAGCATGGCTATCGGGTGGCTGTAGCGACCAATCAGGCTGGTATCTCGCGCGGCTTGTTTGACATGAAGACTTTATGCGCGATACACCAGAAACTTCATCAGTCGGCACAGGCAGTGGGCGCACGAATTGATGCGATCTTTTACTGTCCCCACGCGCCGGATGCGCACTGCGACTGCAGAAAGCCGAACCCCGGCATGCTGCTGTCGATAGGACAGCGCTTTGAGGTCAGCTTGCACAACTTGCCCGTGGTCGGTGATTCTTTGCGTGACTTGCAAGCAGCAGCACAAGTTGGCGCCGCCCCTTATCTGGTGAGGACAGGCAACGGAGAACAAACGCTGGCAAAGAGCAACCTGCCGCCGGGCACCAAGATCTTCGATGATCTCTCCAACCTGGTCGATCGTCTGCTGCATGCAGAGCGGGCGGCGCCCGACACGATAGACATGGCACGCTCCGCACTGGCCAAGAAAAAATAATTTTTAATCGGCGTTGCACCCATCGCCCGCGTTGAACGGAAACTGAATGTCTCGTCCTCTGCTGTTCCTGCGATCTCTGCTGTTCGCGCTGCTGATCCTGCTGATTACGGTCATCTGGGCGCTCGCATGCTTTGTCTTCATCTTGCTGCCCTATCGTCAGCGCTACTGGATGATCACGCGCTGGAATACATTCATCATCCTCGTGGCGCGCTACGTCTGCGGTATACGCTGGCAAGTCAAAGGCATGGAAAATCTGCCGGACGCACCAGCCATCCTGCTATCCAAGCACCAGTCGGCCTGGGAAACGATTTTTTATTGCTGGCTGATGCCGCGCCCACTGATCTTCGTGTTCAAGAAGTCCTTACTCTACATTCCCTTTTTTGGCTGGGGTCTGGCGATGCTGCGCATGATCGCTATCGACCGCAGCAAAGGCCGCGACGCCATGGCGCAAGTGATCCGTATCGGAAAACAGCGGCTGGACGATGGCCAGTGGGTGATCATGTTCCCCGAGGGCACCCGCACCCCGGTTGGCAAACAAGGTCATTACAAAGCGGGTGGCGCGATTCTGGCGATTGGCACCAACACGCCGGTCGTGCCGATTGCAATCAACTCGGGCGACTGCTGGCCACGCAATGCCTTCATCAAGACACCGGGGCTGATCACGGTATCCATCGGCAAGCCGATTGCGCCCGAGGGCCTCTCCCCGGCCGAATTGATGGCCAAGGTCGAAAATTGGATAGAATCCGAGATGCGGGTCATTACCCCGGCAGCTTATTCGGATCCGGCAGATGTCTGAATGATGACGCTTGCCACTGAACCACCCATGATTTTCAAAAAGATATCCGGCATGTCGATACGGCAGTTTCTGCGCAAAAAATTTGTCGACCCCAACCAGCTTTCGTTGCTGGATACGTTTGCCGATGCCCATTCGTCTGCAGCCCATGCGTCGCCGCAAGCCTCGACCGTGCCCGAGACGCCGGTGCCCGCAAATCATCGCCGCATCTATCTGGACACTCACTATCTCGATTACCGTCTGCTACGCTCCAAGCGACGCACTATCGGATTCCTGATCGATGATGATGGTCTGCGCGTGACTGCGCCAAGGTGGGTGACCGTGACCGAGATCGAATCAGCAATCAGGGCCAAGCAGCCATGGATCTTCCGCAAGATCAATGAACAGCGCGAGCGCTCGGTGCGCCGACTGCAGCCGCCAATGGAGTGGCGCGATGGCGCAAAGCTGCCCTACCTTGGCGGTGACATCACGCTTCGTATTGCCGACCGGGGAAATCTGGGTGCGCGTTTCGATGAAAGCACCAGCGAGCTGCATATCCATCTGCCGGCTTCTTCAACGGAACAACAACTGAAAGACCGTGTGCAGGGCTGGCTGCAAGGCGAGGCCAAGCGTCTTTTTGCAGAGCGACTGGAAATCTACGCAGCAAAGCTCGGTGTCACCTATCAGCGATTTTCGCTGTCTTCGGCGAGCACCCAATGGGGATCTTGCACCGCCGATGGACGTATCCGCCTGAACTGGCGGCTGGTGCACTTCGCACTACCCAATATCGACTATGTGGTTGCGCACGAGCTGTCGCATCTGCGTGAAATGAACCATGGCCCGCAATTCTGGGCGACCGTGCAATCCGTCCTCCCCGAATTCGAATCGGCGCGCAAGGCACTGCGCGAGCACGAACGGGAAAAGCTACCGCATTTCTGAATCTGAGGATCTTATGCGCATTCTTCACACCATGCTTCGCGTGGGCGACCTTCAGCGGTCGATCGATTTTTATACCCAAGTGATGGGCATGAACCTGCTGCGCACCACCGATCGTCCTGACCAGAAGTATTCACTGGCGTTTCTGGGCTATGCGAGCAATCCTGATCAGGCCGAGATCGAGCTGACCTATAACTACGGTGTCAGTGAATACGAGATGGGCACCGCGTATGGCCATATCGCCATCGGCGTCGAGGACGCTGCCGCGACTTGCGCTGCAGTAAAGGCGGCGGGCGGCAACGTGACCCGCGAAGCAGGGCCGGTAAAAGGCGGAGCGACAGTGATCGCGTTCGTGCAGGATCCGGATGGGTACAAGATCGAGCTGATCCAGCGGGATGCTTGAGACATCGAATGACCCCTTAACCAGCGTACCGGCGCAGGCCGGAATCCATGACTGGACCGGCAGTGCATGAGCGTCACCACAAAAACTACAACACCCTTGCCAGCTCCACATACGACTCCAGCCCTACCGTCTCTGGTCGCGACTGAGGATCAATACCCACCTTCACCAGCTGCGCCTCGGTAAACATCCCGGACAGACTGTTGCGTATCACCTTGCGTCGCTGCGAAAACGCTTTAGTTACCACCTGCTCCAGCTTGCGCTGATCACACGCCAGCGGCGAGGTCAGCGGAATCATACGGACGATAGCCGAATCTACCCTGGGCGGCGGATCGAAAGCCTCTGGTGGCACGATGAACTGTAATTCCATTTGGTAGCGCCACTGCAGCATCACGGATAAACGCCCGTAGTCTTTGCTGCCGGGTGCTGCGACCATACGCTCGACCACTTCTTTTTGCAGCATGAAGTGCTGATCTTTCACCTGAGCGACGAATTCTGCGAGATGGAACAGCAAAGGACTGGAGATGTTGTAGGGCAGGTTACCGACGATGCGTAGCTTGCGCCCAGGTGGCACCAGCGACGCAAAGTCGAATTGCAAGGCATCGCCGGAGTGGATGATCAATCGATCAGCGGTAAATTGTTTTTGCAGCCACGCGACCAGATCACGGTCCAGCTCCACCGCATGCAGCTGATCCAGCGTCTGCAGCAGCAGCGCAGTCATCGCACCCTGACCGGGGCCGATCTCGACCATCAGATCATCTGCAGCTGGCGCAATGGCGTTGAGGATGTCATGTAGGACGTTCTGATCCGTCAGAAAATTCTGACCGAATCGCTTGCGGGGAATATGCTTCATGCGCTGACACGGCCCGAGCTGTAGACCATCTCGGCAGCCATACGTAATGCTGCCTGCATACTGGCGTAGTCGGCATGTCCACTGCCTTGTGCTGCGATATCCAGTGCGGTGCCATGATCGACTGATGTGCGAATGATGGGCAAGCCGAGCGTGATGTTCACGCCCTGACCAAAGGTCGCAAACTTCAGCACCGGCAAGCCCTGATCGTGAAACATCGCGAGGATGCAGTCGGCGTCCTTCAGGTATTTGGGTTGGAACAGCGTATCTGCGGGATACGGACCAGACACTTGCCAGCCACGCGCACGCGCGGCATCGATCACGGGCTTGATTACCTCGATCTCTTCTCGCCCAAGATAACCGTCCTCGCCCGCATGCGGGTTGAGACCGGCCACCATGATCCGAGGATCGGCGATGCCGAACTGCTGCTTCAGATCTGCCTGCATGATGGAGATCGTACGCGACAGGCTCTCTCGCGTGATGGCCGCACTGACGTCTTTGAGTGGCAAATGCGTAGTCGCCAGCGCAACCCGTAGCATCGTGCCGTGCGTCGGCCCAGCCAGCATCATCACGACCTGCTGAACACCGGTTTTTTCGGCCAGGTACTCGGTATGCCCGGTGAAAGCAATGCCGGCATCATTGATCGTGCTCTTCTGTACGGGCGCGGTGACGATTGCATCTACCCACCGATTCATGGCCGCGTCGGCAGCAATGTCCAGCGTCTGCAGTACCGCAGGACCGTTGCGGGCATCCAGCTTGCCAGACACCGGACGCACGGCCAGTGGACAATCGATCAGGCTGAGTCTCCCAGGCTCGCGAGGCAGGCTCTGTAGTGCGACAGGCGATCCCAGCGATGGGATGCGACGCTCTGAGGAAAACGCTAAGACCAGCGCTTGCAGCTGCTGGGCATCACCGATCAGTACGACGTCGAGAGTGCCGGCCTCTAGCGCGGCACGGACGGAGATTTCAGGGCCGATGCCTGCCGGCTCGCCGCAGGTGATGGCTATGCGCGGACAGGGCATGGCAAAGAGGTCAAATGCAGTTATTGCGTGCGCGGACTGAATTCGTCGAGCCGGTATTCGACGTAGGCGCGGTCTCGCAACTGGCGCAACCAGTCTTCGTACGCTTCTTCAAGCTTCTGGTCGCGCAAGGCTTGCCGCGCCATCAGCCGCTGTCGCTCGCGCGAGACTTCTTCAGTCTTGCGCTCGAGGACTTCAATCAGGTGATAGCCGAACGGCGACTCGACAGGATCACTGACCTGACCGGGACGTAGCGAATTCATCGCGCGCTCGAATTCGGGCACGGTATCGCCCGGGTAGATCCAGCCAAGATCACCACCTTTGTTCGCCGAACCATCATTGGAGTACAGGCGCGCGAGGTCCTCGAATTTTGCGGCTTTGTTATCGAGTCGCTCCTTGAGCTCGGCAAGCTTGCGCCTGGCCTCGGCTGTGGACACGATCTGGTTCACCTTGATCAGAATATGACGGGCACGCGTCTGCTGCACCATCGTGCCAACCCCTGCCTTGGCCGCGCCGGCGGCGCGACGCCCATTCAGTTTGAGCACATGAAAGCCGTTCGCGCTGCGTACCAGTGGCGCGATTTCGCCCTCACCCATTTTTTCTACCGCATCGACGAACAATTGCGGTAGGCGTGACACGCTGCGCCAGCCCAAATCGCCGCCAGACAGGGCATCGCCCGCATCGGAAAAACTCGCCGCAACTTTTGCGAAATCCGTACCCGACTTCAACTGCGCAACGGCCGTCTCCGCACGCTTGCGGCGCTCGGCGATCTGCTGCGGAGAAGCATTCTCTGGCACTCGCACGAGGATCTGGGCGATGCTCAGCTCCAGTTGACTGGCTTCGGGCTTGCCACCGGCGGCAGCGAGATAATTATCGACCTCGGAATCGGCAATCTGCAATTTGTTGTCGACTTCGCGCTCACGCAAGCGCTGGAGGGTGATTTCTTCGCGAATCTCTTCACGGAAGCGAGCGAAAGACAGTCCGTCACGTTCGAGCTGATCGCGGAAACTCTGCACCGACAGCTGATTTTGCTCGGCGATACGAGCGACCGCGCGATCGAGCATGATGTCGTCGATGCGAATGCCGCTCTCGCGCGCCAGTTGCATTTGGGCGCGCGTCACGATCATGCGCTCCAGCAGTTGTTTCTGTAGCACGTCACGCGGTGGCATCTGCATGTTCTGGCGCTTCATGCGCTGCTCAATCAGCGCCATCCGATCATTGAGCTCCTTGAGCGTGACGACTTCCGTGTTCACCACGGCGACGATCGCGTCGATCAATACCGGCTGCTTGGCAGAGGCTTTGTCCTGCGCCCACACAGGAGCAGAAATAACGGTCGCGGCGACGGCGAGTATTGCAGCTATCGACGGGCTGCGGGTCATCGCAAGCGGAATGAACCGGTTTACGGCAATCTTCATGGCACTCTCAATCAGTAGGTTTCGTACGGATAATCGGTCGAACCCAGCGGCTGGTAACCCGGCACATTGGCGCGCAGCGCGCGCATCGGATTCGCGCCGATCATGGACAGGCCATTGAATTCCAGCTGCAGGAAGACTGTGGTGTTGGCCACGCTCTGGGCGGTCGGAACACGCTGGCCGACAATCCGGAAGATCCAGCAATCTGCCTTGTACTCAATACCAGCCAGCGACTGACCGAGCTGACCTTCTTTCAGCAGATAGCTGACCCTGCCCACACCATACCAGCGATCCCCGAGCGGCCACTGGGAGGATATGTCAATCAGCTCGAAGTTGGAGTTCGGATCGTTCGGCAGATTCCGGACGTCACGTCGGTATTGCACATTCAGCACCTTCATGGGTGCGGGCTGCCAGAACGCACCAATATTCATGCGGTTCAGTTCATTGCGGCTCTGACTGAACTGAAAGTTGGAATCGACGCGGAGCTGATCGGTCACCCGGCCTGAGCCCAGGAATAGCATGTCGGACCGCGTTTCGGTGGGTAGCCGCGTGGCTTCGTTCAGAGTCACGCGCTGGTCAGAAAAGGAAAAACGCTGCGCGATCGCCAGTCGCACCCGTTCCATGCCATTTTGCTGCAAGTAGCGCGTCGTCAGTGCTGTCGTCACCTGATTGGCATCGCTGATACGATCGTTACCCACAAAACGGTTCTCACGGAATACTGTCGCGAAATTGAAGTCGGCCTCGGTAGAATCGAAATTCGGGTAGAGCGTGGAATCCTGTCGCTTATACGGAGTGTGCGTATAGAACACGCGCGGCTCGAAGGTTTGTATCGCGGCATTGCCGAACAAGCTAGCGTCGCGCTCATAGATGAGGCCTGAATCCAGCGAAAAAGTGGGTAGCGTTCGGTTGGGCGCGGTCATGCTTTGCGCCGCTGTCTGATCCAGACTGTAGACCGTGCTATGGAGTGACGCACTGGGGCGCAGAAAAAAGCCCGGTGTCTGATAGTTGTAGGTCAGCCGAGGATTGACCACCATCCGGTCACCCTGGCGCGGCATGCCATCCGTCGGGATGAACGGCTGGTGAAAACGCGTGAACTCGGAACCCAGCGACCAGTTCAGCCCGGAATTATTCTCGCCGTAATAGTTGTAGTTCAGTTGAGGAAGCCGGCTGTAGGGGCGCTGAATGAGCGCGCTGCCACTGCGATCCTGGAGCACCTGGTACTCGGTCAGCCTGCCACTGGCGGTCCAGTCCTGACTGCCGTAATCCAGCCGCACATCGCGCACCAGCAAACGGCGAGGAATACCGGGCTGGTAGGCCCAGACCCGGCTGAATGGAAAATCGCGTGCGTAATCATCATCGGACGCCGCATTCAAATTGGTGTTCAGGGTCAGGCCCTGCCCAAGCGTGTGCTTGTGGCGCGAGGACGCAGCCCAGCGGCTGTTACCGGTCTGGTTGTCTCGGTCGATCACCTCGAAGTTGGCCTGACCGCCGTATTCTTCACCCAGATAACGCGCGCTGCCGCCGAGCATCAAACCGCGACGAGTGATGTAGTGCGGCGCGAGTATCAGATCGCGATTGGGTGCGATGTTCCAGTAATACGGTGTGACCACTTCCAGTCCGCCAGAGGTTGATGTCGCAATGGTTGGCGCGAGAAAGCCGGAGACGCGCTCATCACTGAGCGGGAAAGACAACTTGGGCGCGCCCACCAGTGGCACACCCTTGAACACGACCACCGCATTTTCGGCAACACCGATCTCACGGCCATTGTCCAGCGCCAGTGATCCGGAACGCAAATACCAGTCAGGATCAGGACCTTCGCAGGTGGTATAGAAGCCACCGATGACAGTGGCTTTATCCTGCGACTCAAATTCGATGCGGTCGGCCTTACCGTGCGCATTCATGCGCATGAGCCTGTAAACAGGACTTTGCAGCACGCCCTCGCCAGTGTCTAGCTTCAGACGCAACTCGTTGCCGGAGAACTGGTTACCTTCGCGCTGAAGGCGCACATTACCGATCGCATTCACTCGGTCTTCAACGATGTCGTAGGTCATGCGATCGGCTTCGATCTGGGTCTTGCCGCGCCTGATGCCGACCTGACGCTCCATGCTGACCTCGTGATCGGGACGGCCGGTAATCTGCTCCGCTTCGAATGAGATGGGTCCATTGTCATCGGTGGCACCCTCGATCCATGGGCGGTTTTGCGCTGCCGACAGCGCAGGCAAAAGGGCCAGCGCGAGCGCCACCGCGTTTAGGCGCAGGTCGGCAACGGGTTGTAGAAGAGGCAATCGCCGGATCATGAACGGGTAAGAGGCTGTGTCAGCGCCGCGAATCTGAGGTTAATCCCTTATTATATGGGAACTCACTGCGCGCGCCGGCTCATGGCGGCGCTTTCAACTTGTCAATCTGCATTCCTTTTCATTTCCGATGTCCGAATCTCCGAAGACCGACCAACGCCTTGCCGATATTTCTGCTTGGCTGACGCAGCTCGATTCTCCCAAGACTTTGCCTGATACCTTGAGGGCTGCATCTGCTGATGCCAGCTTCCGGCGCTACTTCCGAGTGGACACTGCCGATGGCGGTTCGCTGATCGTGATGGACGCGCCACCGCCGCAAGAAGATGTGCGGCCATTCCTGCAAGTGGCCGATTTGTTCGGTAAAACAGGTGTGACCGTCCCACAAGTACTAGCCAAAGATATTGATCGCGGATTTTTGCTGCTCTCTGATCTTGGGTCGACAACCTATCTGAAGCAGCTGAGCGCTGACACTGCGCACAAGCTGTATCTGGATGCCATCGATGCATTGATCTTATTGCAGGTGCAGAGTCGCCCTGGCCAGTTGCCAGAGTATGATCGCGCCGCGTTGCACCGCGAACTGATGCTGTTCCCGGATTGGTATATCAGCAAACATCTGGGCGCCAGCCTGAACGATGCGCAAACCACCTCGCTGAACCAGGTGTTCGACGCACTCTTGGCGAATAATCTTGCGCAGCCACAGGTGTATGTACACCGCGACTATCACTCGCGTAATCTGATGGTGCTCGACAAGGGCAATCCTGGCATTCTGGATTTTCAGGACGCGCTGTATGGCCCGATCACGTATGACTTGGTATCGCTGCTGCGCGATGCTTATATTCAGTGGGATGAAGAGATGGTGCTCGACTGGGTGATACGTTACTGGGAACGCGCGCGTCGCGCGGGCCTGCCCGTCAGCCATGATGTCGATGCGTTCTACAAGGATGTCGAATTCATGGGATTACAGCGCCATCTGAAGGTACTAGGTATTTTCGCGCGACTGTACCACCGTGATGGCAAAGATGGCTACCTGAATGATATTCCTCTGGTGATGGACTATACCCGCAAGACCGCTTATCGCTACAAGGAATTCACACCGCTGATCAAGCTGCTCGACACGCTGGACGAAAACACCACCAAGATCGGTTATACCTTCTGAACGTGCAACCATGAAGGCCATGATTTTTGCTGCCGGACGCGGCGAACGCATGCGGCCCCTGACTGACACCTGCCCCAAGCCGTTGCTGCAGGTGCGCGGCCGACCACTAATTGTCTGGCATATTCTTAACCTGGTGCGTGCGGGCATCACAGAGATCGTGATTAATCATGCGCATCTGGGTCAGATGATCGAAGATGCGCTGGGGGATGGCAGTCAGTTCGGCGCACGTATTGCGTACTCACCCGAAGGTACTGCGCTCGAGACGGCGGGCGGCATTGCACTAGCCCGCCCCTTGCTTGGCGACCAGCCTTTCCTGGCCATCGCCGGCGATGTCTACTGCCCTCACTTCGATTTTTCAGCAGCGAAGGACGTGCTCGAAGAAAACGATGTCTGGGGCAATCCCCATGGTACGGAAGCCCGTGATCTTGGCTGGTTGTATTTGGTGAAGAACCCTGCGCATCACCCCGAAGGTGATTTTGCGCTAGAAAGCTACGCACTATCCAATGAAGGCGTGCCGCGCTACACCTTTTCTGGCATCGGCGTCTACCGCCCGGAAATGTTCGATAGCGTAACGCCAGGCAGCAGCGCCAAGCTTGCCCCCATTCTGCGTGAGTTGGCAAATCAGCGCAGAATAGGCGGCGAAATCTACCGGGGTGACTGGACCGATGTCGGCACGGTCGAACGGCTGGAGCAGCTCAACGCACCTCTCAATTACAAGAACTGATCATGAATCCCTACGCAAATCGCCGCGCCCGTGTGCTCGCGCAAATGCACGCGCAAGGTGGCGGCGTGGCCATTATTCCCACGGCCCCGGAAGTAATGCGCAATGCCGACGCCGATTATCCGTACCGGCATGACAGCTATTTTTATTACCTCACAGGCTTCACCGAGCCCGAGGCAACGCTGGTCCTGGTCGCTGGCGACAAAGATCAGGCCATCCTGTTCTGTCGCGAAAAAAATGAGGAACGCGAGATCTGGGACGGCTATCGCTACGGCCCCGAGGCTGCACGTGAAGCGTTTGGTGTCGATGCCGCCTACCCGATTGCCAGCATCGACACTGAACTACCAAAGCTGATGGCGAATGCGCCCGCGTTGTTTTATGCGCTAGGCAGCAGCAGCCGGCTGGATGATCAGATCAAGGGCTGGCTGAACGCCGTGCGTGCCCAGGTGCGCGCCGGCGTGACCGCCCCCAGCGCAGCGATCGATATTCGGGTGATCTTGAATGAAATGCGTCTCGTCAAAGATGCGCATGAAATCGCCATCATGCAGCGCGCCGCTGACATTACCGCAGAGGCGCACGCACGCGCGATGCGCTGCTCGCGCGCCGGCCTGCGCGAGTATCACCTCGAAGCCGAGCTGCTGCACGAGTTCCGGCGCAATGGCTCGCAATTTCCCGCCTATGGATCGATCGTTGCCGCCGGACCCAATGCCTGCGTGCTGCATTACCGCGCCGGCGATGCCGAACTGCGCAATGGTGAGCTAGTGCTGATCGATGCCGGCTGCGAACTGGACAGTTATGCGTCTGACATTACTCGTACGTTTCCGGTGAATGGCAAGTTCAGCGGTCCACAAAAAACGCTCTATGAGATCGTGCTGGACGCGCAGTACGCCGCTATCGCCGCCACCCGCCCCGGCGCGCGCTTTACTGATGGACACGATGCCGCGCTGAAGGTACTCGCGCAAGGCATGCTCGATACGGGCCTGCTTGACAAGAACAAAGTCGGCTCACCG
Source organism: Pseudomonadota bacterium (assembly GCA_041182625.1). Lineage (GTDB taxonomy): Bacteria > Pseudomonadota > Gammaproteobacteria > Burkholderiales > Burkholderiaceae_D > Pernthalerella. Next base: position 48,524 of record JBEGNF010000003.1, read on the forward strand.
GATGACGTAATTGCAAACGGCGACTATCGCCAGTTCTACATGCACCGTACCGGTCACTGGTTGGGCATGGATGTACATGATGTCGGCGACTACCGAGATCCGGCACCTGCCGGCACTGAGAAGCCCTGGCGCACGCTGGCGCCGGGAATGGTACTCACCATCGAACCCGGTATCTACGTGCGCCCTGCTGAAGGTGTGCCCGACGCTTTCTGGCACATCGGCATACGCATCGAAGATGATGCACTAGTGACCACAGACGGCTGCGACATACTGACGCGCAAGGCGCCGAAGACGGTGGCAGAGATTGAAGCAGTCATGAAAGGCTGATAGCTACGCCATGACTGCTCAGGTCGATATCGCTATTGCAGGCGCTGGTCCGGTTGGCATGGCAACCGCGGCGATGCTGATCAAGCGCGGCGTGGCCGCCGAGCGTATTGCACTCATCGATGGCAAGTCCGGACAAGCCGCGCAGCAAGATCCACGGTCAATCGCGCTCTCGGAGGGCAGCCGGCAGCTGCTCGAACAGATTGGCGCATGGAAGGCCTTCGGCACACCAATCACAGAAATTCATGTGTCGCGTCGGGGCAGTTTTGGCAGAACACTGATCGATGCCTCGGATTATGGACTGCCTGCACTCGGGTATGTGTGCCCATACGGAGCGGTGGTAGAAGCACTGGACGTCGCTCTGATTCACTCAGGCATCCATTGGCTGCGGCCGGTAACTGTCGTCGGATTCGACGAAACGGAAGAGCACATCCGGCTGCAGCTTGACCATGGCGACACGCTGCATGCACGACTACTGATACAGGCTGAAGGCGGAATCTACGGTCAACAGCAGCCGCGCGCGCGCCAGCATGACTATGAGCAGACAGCCATCATCGCGCAGGTGCAGACTGACGCTGCGCCCCCGGGACGCGCGTTCGAGCGCTTCACGGCGGAGGGTCCTCTGGCACTGCTGCCGCACGACGGCGCGTACTCGATGGTGTGGTGCATGCGCCCGAACACCGCAGAGCGTTTGCAACAGCTGGACAATGAGCGATTCATGCAGTCGTTGCAGGAAGTTTTTGGTCAGCGTGCGGGACGCTTTACACAAATTGGCGCTCGTCACGCCTATCGCCTGGGGCTGAATGTGGAACCCCGGTCGACACCACGAACCCTCGCTATCGGCAATGCGGCCCAAACGCTGCACCCGGTCGCCGGTCAGGGCTTGAATCTTGGCCTGCGCGATGCCTCCGTGCTGGCAAGCCTGCTCGCCAAAGAGATCACGCCGGAATCGCTATCGACGTTCTCGATCGCGCAACGCAATGACCGACGAATGACGACAAGACTCACGGATCTGATGGCTCGGGTGTTCGCCAGCTCGCCGGATCAGTCAATTGTTCAAGGCGTATTGGGACTATCGCTGGGTTTGATCGATGTGGTGCCAGCCGCCAAGCGGGCGCTGGCGGAACAGATGATGTACGGCGTGCGCTAATGCCCTGCCCATGGCGGATCATGGGCAATAAAAAAAGCGGACCGAGGTCCGCTTTTTTGTTTTTGGGAGGAGCAAATCAATCGACTGCCTTGACCATGTCTTCAATGACTTTCTTCGCATCGCCGAAGACCATCATGGTCTTGTCCATGTAGAAAAGTTCATTGTCCAAACCTGCGTAACCGGCTGCCATGGAGCGCTTATTGACGATGATGGTCTTGGCTTTGTAGGCCTCAAGAATCGGCATACCGGCAATCGACGACTTCGGATCTTTCGCGGCCGGGTTCACGACGTCATTCGCACCCAACACCAAAACTACATCGGCTTGACCGAATTCGCTATTGATATCCTCCATCTCGAACACCTGATCGTAGGGCACCTCAGCTTCGGCGAGCAACACGTTCATATGACCCGGCATACGGCCGGCAACCGGATGGATCGCGTACTTGACCGTCACACCTTTGTGCGCCAGTTTTTCGGAGAGCTCCATCAGCGCGTGCTGCGCACGAGCAACCGCGAGTCCGTAGCCGGGAACAATGATCACCGTCTCTGCATTGCCCATCAGGAAGGCCGCATCATCGGCAGAGCCCGACTTGACATTACGTTGCTGCTGAGCGCCGCCCTCAGCCGCGCTGGCGTCGCCACCAAAACCACCGAGGATCACGCTGAAGAACGAGCGATTCATCGCCTTGCACATGATGTAAGACAGGATCGCACCAGAGGATCCCACCAGTGAACCGGCGATGATCAGCATCGAGTTATTGAGCGAGAAGCCGATGCCTGCCGCCGCCCAGCCGGAATAGCTGTTCAGCATCGATACCACCACCGGCATGTCAGCACCACCAATGGGAATGATGATCATGACACCCAGCACAAAAGCAATCGCGGTCATTACAATGAACGGTGTCCATGCTGCCTCGACGCCGGGTGCCACCACGAATATCAGCCCGGCACCGATCATCACGACTGCCAGCGCCAAATTCAACAGATGCTGACCGGGGAAGACGACCGGCGCACCCTGAAACAGGCGGAACTTGTAGGTGCCAGCCAGCTTGCCAAATGCGATGACTGAGCCGGAGAACGTGATCGCACCAACAAAGGTACCGATAAAGAGTTCAAGGCGGTTACCCAGCGGGATGGGCTCATCACGCGAGGAGATGCCAAACGCCCAGGGCTCGGACACCGCGGCCACGGCAATGCAGACTGCCGCCAGACCAATCAGCGAGTGCATCGCAGCAACCAGCTCGGGCATCTTGGTCATCTCGACGCGCTTGGCCAGTACCGCACCGATGCTGCCGCCGACGATGACGCCTAGCGCGAGCAAGCCATAGCCCATACCTTGTGGCGCTTCTGCCTTGAGTTTCACGATGAGCGCAATGGTGGTAAACGCGGCAATCGCCATCCCGGTCATACCGAAGGCGTTGCCTTGGCGCGCAGTCGAGGGATGCGATAGACCCTTGAGCGCCTGAATGAAACAGATCGACGCCAGCAGGTACAACAGGGTGACTAGATTCATGCTCATCATTAAGCCTCTTCTTTTTTGGCCTGAGCCTTGGGCTCTTTTTTCTTGAACATCTCCAGCATGCGCTGGGTTACGAGGAAACCACCGAACACGTTCACGGCGGCCAGTGCGACGGCCAGCGTGCCCATGAACTGGCCGACCGGCCCCTCGGTCAGCGCAGCAGCGAGCATCGCGCCAACAATAATGATGGCCGACACGGCGTTCGTGACTGCCATCAGCGGCGTATGCAGCGCAGGCGTCACGGTCCAGACCACGTGATAACCGACGTAGATCGCCAGCACAAAGATGATCAGGTTGATGATGGTATGACTGACTTCCATGGTGTCCTCTTGGAGACGGTTGTGAGGCCGCTTGCGCGACCCTTTACTTCTTCAGGCCGGTGATCCGGTTCTTTTCATCGACAAAGACGATTTTTGGCTTGTACGACGCAACTTCATCTTCATTCATCGGCGCATAGGTGCAGATGATCAGCAAGTCGCCCAGCTGCGCCAGACGAGCCGCGGCGCCGTTGAGCGATATCTCGCCCGTGCCGCGCTTGCCCCGTATCGCATACGTGGAGAAGCGCTCGCCATTATTAACGTTGTACAGCTCGATCTTTTCAAACTCGCAGATATCGGCCGCGTCCAGCAAATCTTCGTCAATACCGCACGAACCTTCATAGTTCAGGTCGCATTGCGTGACTGACGCGCGATGTATCTTCGCGCGCAGCATGATACGTTGCATGAAGTCTCCTACTTGCGCAGCACTTCGCCGCCGCTGCACATCAGCGTGGCGGCAACGATCTCGTCGTTGCGATCAATGTGCAGCGCACCTTCCTTGTCGATGATCAGCTTCAGGAAGTCCAACACATTACGCGCGTACAGTGCTGACGCATCGGCCGCCACCAGCGCCGGAATGTTCGGCTCGCCAATAAGAGTGACGCCATGTTTAACGACCGTCTTGCCTAGCTCGGACAGCGGGCAATTGCCGCCCTGCTCGACCGCCATATCGACGATCACCGAGCCCGGCTTCATCGCCTTGACGGTCTCTTCGCTGATCAGCACCGGCGCCTTGCGGCCAGGGATCAGCGCGGTGGTGATGATGATGTCGGCCTGCTTGGCGCGCTCATGCACTAGCGCCGCCTGGCGTTTCATCCATGCCTCGGGCATCGGGCGCGCATAACCACCAACGCCCTGGGCAATTTCGCGCTCCTCGTCGGTTTCGTAGGGCACGTCGATGAATTTTGCGCCCAGCGATTCCACTTGTTCTTTGACCGGTGGACGCACATCCGAGGCTTCGATCACCGCGCCCATGCGCTTGGCGGTCGCAATCGCCTGCAGACCCGCCACGCCTACGCCCATGATCAGCACACGTGCCGCTTTGACAGTACCGGCCGCGGTCATCAGCATAGGCATGAAGCGCGGATAGGCATTGGCCGCCAGGAGCACGGCTTTGTAGCCAGCGATGTTCGCTTGCGAAGAGAGTACATCCAGTGATTGCGCACGGGTGATACGCGGCGCTGCCTCCAGCGCGAAAGCAGAGAGACCCGCGGCGGCCATCGCCTGATTGTTGTCAGCGTCAAATGGGTTGAGCATGCCAACGAGCACACTGCCGGATTTCATGCCGGCGCGCTCGTCAGCCGACGGGGCTCTCACTTTGAGAACCATCTCCGCGCTGAATGCCTCGGCATCAGAGACGATTTGTGCGCCGGCTGCGGAAAACGCCTCATCGGTAATGCTGGCGGCCACGCCTGCACCTGACTGGACGACCACCTGATGCGCGGCGGCGACAAGTTTTTTCACTGTCTCAGGCGTCGCGGCGATCCGCGTTTCACCCTGCCGCGTCTCGGCTGGAATGCCGATTTTCATGGGGGTTCTCCAAAAAAAATGAAGGTCGAATCTTACACGCAAATCAAAAAACAGAACAACCGTTCTTTTTCTGCAGCGCCAGTACCTCGTCGATGCTGAGTCTCAGGCGATTTTGTTGCTGAATTGGCTGCTGACTTGGTTGCTGGACTCTGTGAGAGCTTATCCGTTTGAAACCATTTGAATTCGTTAACAAAGCCGTGAATTCTGCCTTTCAACGCAGCCTTTGGGGGAAGTTCATGCTTGATACGCCCCAAAAAGGATGCAGTCAGCAACGCTACGAAGGCTACGCACGTGCGGGTAAAATGCCGGGTCTTTTAAGGAAACCATGTCTACCTTCTGGAAACCCTCGGTCACTGTGGCGGCCATCATCGAACGCGAAGGCCGGTTTCTTCTCGTTGAAGAAGAAACCAGCGATGGTATTCGCTTCAATCAACCTGCCGGACATCTTGATCCAGGCGAGTCGCTGATCGACGCGGTTGGACGTGAGGCCCTGGAGGAAACTGCGTACGATTTCACGCCTGAATCGCTCGTCGGCATCTACATGTCCCGTTACCTGTCCAGCCGCACCGGCGAGGAGGTGACTTATCTGCGATTTGCTTTCGCCGGCGCACTGGGTAGCCAACATGATCGCCCCCTGGACGAGGGCATACTTCGCGCCGTCTGGATGACCCGGGAGGAGCTGCTCGCCTGCCAGGAAAAACATCGTAGTCCTCTGGTGATTCAATGCGTGGATGACTATCTGCAGGGTAAGCGTAGTCCTCTTTCGCTGCTTTACACTCATCCAAGCGTTACCGGCCACAGCTATGCGTAAGAGGGTCGTGCTGGGCATGTCGGGCGGCGTGGATTCGTCCGTCGCAGCCTGGCTACTCAAACAACAAGGGTATGAAGTCATCGGCCTGTTCATGAAGAACTGGGAAGACGATGACGATGACGAATACTGCTCGACCCGACAGGACTGGATCGACGCCGTTAGCGTCGCTGATGTGGTGGGCATCGATATCGAGGCTGTCAATTTTGCGTCGGAGTATAAGGATCGCGTGTTCGCCGAATTCCTGCGCGAGTACGAATCGGGCAGAACGCCCAACCCCGACGTACTGTGCAACGCCGAAATAAAATTCAAGGCATTTCTTGATCACGCGATGAGCCTGGGCGCAGACCTGATCGCTACCGGGCACTACGCTCGCGTGCGCGAGATCGATGGCCGGTTCGAACTGCTCAAAGCGGTAGACGCAAGCAAAGACCAAAGTTATTTTTTACACCGGCTTAACCAAGCGCAGCTCTCGCGCACGCTGTTTCCTCTCGGGGATCTGCACAAGACCGAGATTCGCAAGATTGCCGACAAACTTGAGCTGCCGAATGCACGTAAAAAGGATTCGACTGGCATTTGCTTCATCGGCGAGCGCCCCTTCCGCGAATTCCTCAACCGCTACCTGTCGTTCCGACCCGGGCCGATGATGACCCCCGAGGGGCAGATCGTAGGCGAGCATGTTGGGCTGTCTTTCTACACCCTCGGTCAGCGGAAAGGCATCGGTCTGGGTGGCATGAAAAAGTCCGCCAGCGTCGATGGCCACCATGACGCCTGGTATGTGGCTCGCAAAGATGTGGCCAACAACATCCTGTATGTGGTGCAAGGACACGATCACCCTTGGCTGCTGTCGCACTCGCTGGAGGCTGGTCAGGTCAGTTGGGTCGCCGGTCACAACCCGCCTGAGGGCCCCGTCTCGGCCAAGACTCGTTACCGACAGTCGGATACCGTCTGCTTTCACCGCCCCTTGCCCGACGGCCAGTTCAGCCTGAATTTTCATGATGCTCAGTGGGCGATCACTCCCGGGCAAAGCGCCGTTCTGTATGACGGTGACGTTTGTCTTGGGGGAGGGATCATCGCCGCCAGCGGTACGAGCGCCGGCTGAACAGACCGCCGATCCGGCTAAGACGTCAGCAGGATGTCGTCCCCACCCGGGATGCCGGTGAACGGCTTGGCCCAGCGCTTGCGCCCCCGCCTCCCTCAGATTTTCTCTGGGCGAATCGAACTAACGCCAAAGAACCCCTTGCCAAGCGCCCGAGAATCGCCAATAATCTAAACAAGAATTGTTCGCATTTACAAAAAGACAGCAACTCCAGGCCCGCCCCTCACTTCCTCGGATCGATTCCAGCCATGATCGTTTGCATCTGTCACAACGTGTCGGACAAAGCCATACGGCAAGCGATTGCCTCAGGCGCAGGATCGCTGCATGAGGTCCGCAGCCAGCTCAATCTTGGCAGCTGCTGCGGGAAATGCCTTCCCTGCGCGCGGACGATCGTTCGAGAGTCGCTTGAAGACACCTCTCGCACGATCACCGAAGTTCGCCGCGAACCTGTGATCGCCTGAGCCTCCTTTGCGCCGCCGCGCTCTCGCGGTGTGATCGCTTTCACTTGCCGCACCATGGCAGCCCTCTTCGCACCTCACTCATCTCGCTGAATCGTTCGCACTTTGCGAATGATTCGCAATCATTTTTCCAGAACGGAGTGATTAAAAAAGACCCGTGGCCTTTATCGCTGACTGATTGTCACCCAGCGATTCATTTTGCTGAGCCACGGCTATCACCGCTTTGCTAGCTCGGCATACAAACAGGGTTCAAAAAGCACCTCCCTGATTCATGGCTCATATACATTGAGTCGAATGACGCGGTAAGATTCGGTCTGTGCTGGACAATCCTGATTCACGACATTCAACACAGCGAGGTATTCATGAAGGGCGACCCGAACATCATCAAGCTGCTCAATGATCAGCTGACCAATGAGCTGACTGCAATCAATCAGTACTTCCTGCATGCGCGGATGTACAAGCACTGGGGTCTGGAAAAGCTGGGCAAGAAAGAATATGAAGAGTCTATTGGCGAGATGAAGCATGCCGATATCCTTATTGATCGCATCCTGATGCTAGAGGGACTTCCTAATCTTCAGGCGCTGCACAAGCTGATGATCGGCGAGAATACGCCCGAGATGCTCGACTGCGACCTGCAACTCGAAAAGATCTCACAGCAGACGCTGAAAGACGGCGTGGCTGCTTGCGAGGCCGGGCGCGACTATGTGTCGCGGGAGATTTTTCAGAAGATCCTCGATGACACTGAAGAGCATATCGACTGGATCGAAACCCAGAAGGATCTGATCGACAAGATCGGACTGCAAAACTATTTGCAATCCCAGATGAATGACGCGTGACCCCTCCCAACCGCTCTTGAACACCGTGCTGCCCGCGGCTCAGCAGAAGTTGACTCGGGCCGCGGTGATCACGCACATTTTCTGCAGATGACGTCCCAGGATCAAACAGCGGGAAATGTGTCTCGGAATGACTGGCGCTCCGAGAGTTTCTCGAAAAGACTCGCCAGGTTCGGATGATCGCCACGCCAGTCCATCTCTGGAAAACGGAAAGAGATCCAGCCTAGCGCCGACCCGACAGCGATATCGGCCAGCGTAATATGCGTGCCGACGCAGAATGGAGCCTCACCCAGACCGGACGCCATGGCCTTGATGCCCGTACGTATTTTGCCATGCTGACGCGCGACCCAGTCATCGCTGCGCTTTTCTTCAGGTCGCAGCAGGGTTTCAAGGCGAATCAGGATCCCTGCATCCAGCACACCGTCGGCCAGCGCCTCCCAACACTTGACACTGGCTCGCTCACGACCGGAGGCAGGAATCAATTTGCCTACGGGAGACATCGTGTCCAGATATTCCACAATCACGCGCGAATCGAACATCGCACCACCATCCTCCATGATCAGACAAGGTACCTTGCCTAGAGGATTGGCCTCGGCGATTGTCGAATCAGGCGACCACACGTCCTCAAGCACGAACTCGTACTCCAGCTTTTTCTCAGCCATGACAATCCGTACTTTACGCACATAGGGACTAGCGAGCGATCCAAGCAGTTTCATATTGATTCGACAATAATTCGAGGGACGCGGATTATAGCACTGGCAAATGACGACGCATCTCTCCGGCTGATGTATCGGCGAGATACCGGTTTATCAGATGGTAAAATCAAACGCTTCTCGATCAGTTGACCGCAGCACGCCTGCTCGTTTGCCATGCCGCTCCCCTCCCTTTCCGCCCTTTCTGCACTCTCGCCGCTCGACGGCCGCTATGCCGCCAAAACAGACGCACTACGCCCGATACTTTCCGAGTCGGGCTTCATGCACCACCGCGTAAAAGTAGAGATCGCTTGGCTGGTCGCTTTGTCGGAAGCGGGTTTTGCTGAACTGAAGCCTTTCTCGCCTGGGGCACGTGCGGTTCTGGAAAAACTGGCTGGCGAATTTAGCGAGGCTGATGCAGAACGCATCAAGGCTATTGAGGCGGTCACGAATCATGATGTGAAAGCTGTCGAATACTGGATCAAGGAAAAAGTGCAACACCTGCCCGAGCTGATGGCAGCCTCCGAGTTCATTCACTTTGCTTGCACCTCTGAGGATATCAATAACACCTCGCACGGGATGATGCTCAAGGCGGCGCGTGATACGGTGTTGCTGCCGGCGATAGACAATGTGATTGCCCGACTGGCCGAGCTCGCCCACGCCAACGCTGGCGTGCCGATGATGTCGCGTACCCATGGCCAACCCGCCAGCCCGACAACGCTGGGTAAGGAAATGGCGAATGTCGTCGCGCGACTAAGACGTGCACGACAGCGTATCGCTGATGTCGAAATACTAGGAAAAATGAATGGTGCCGTAGGCAATTACAACGCACACCTTTCCGCTTACCCTGAATTCAACTGGCCAGCCTTCTCGCGCAAAGTGGTTGAAGAGCGTCTGGGGCTGACATTCAACCCCTACACCATACAGATTGAGCCTCACGACTATATTGCCGAGCTCTTCGATGCCATCGCGCGCACCAACACCATTCTGCTCGACCTGAATCGCGACATCTGGGGCTATATCTCGCTGGGCTTTTTCAAGCAAAAAACAAAAGCAGGCGAGATTGGGTCCTCAACCATGCCCCATAAAGTCAATCCAATTGACTTTGAAAATTCCGAAGGTAATCTGGGCATGGCGAATACCGTGCTCAAGCACATGGCTGAAAAACTTCCGATTTCTCGCTGGCAACGCGATCTGACTGACTCCACCGTGCTGCGCAACATCGGCGTCGGTTTCGGCTATGCGCTGCTGGCTTATGACAGCTGCTTACGCGGACTGAACAAACTGGAAGTGAATCACGCCCGCATGGCCGACGATCTTGACAATAACTGGGAAGTGCTGGCAGAGCCGGTGCAGACGGTGATGCGTCGTTTTGGTATTGAAAATCCGTACGAACAGCTAAAGGAACTCACGCGCGGCAAGGGCATATCTCGCGACGCCTTGCGGGAATTTATCAATGGACTGGCCATCCCTCAGGACGCGAAGAATGGCTTGCTGGAGATGACGCCGTCTTCGTATGTGGGGTTAGCGGAGAAGCTGGCGAAAGATATCTGACGTCCAGATTGGCAGCGATCGAGCCGGCCGAGGGCCGGCTTGTTCTTTGTTTCTCCCCGTGACTCAATGCCCTCGTGTTGGCAGAGGAGCACTGAGGACCATCAGTGCGGATGCGATGCGAACACTTGATCCAGCGAGGATGCGGTCAGAACAGCGTCCGTCCAACTGTCGAGTATGTTTTCTTCCGATTGAGCAAGACGGTCACGCACCCAATTGGGTAACTCACCAAAGCGTCGGGTTAGTTGTCTCTCCAGTAACTGAAGTTTTCCTTCGAGACGCCCCTGCCGTAGGCCCTGTTGCATGCCTTGCTGCATACCCTGCTGCATACCCTGCTGCATACCCTGCTGCATACCCTGCTGCAGGCCTTGCTGCATGCCCTTCTGCAGGCCCTGCTGCATACCCTTCTGCATGCCCTTCTGCATGCCCTCCTCAATCGCCAGTTGCTCTATCGACGTGATGTAAACCATCTTCGATTCCTCCTCCAGTGTGTTCAGATCC
>JBEGNF010000004.1:0-112680 GCA_041182625.1 Pseudomonadota bacterium
CAGCCTCCACTCGGTGTGGCGCAACGAGTGGGGCAGTAGTCCTGCTTACTTCGCACCCATCAAAGCCACCGTGGTATCCAGCATGCGATTGCTGAAGCCCCACTCGTTGTCATACCAAGACGAGACTTTTACGAGGTGGCCGGACACTTTGGTCAGCGTCGCATCGAAATTTGACGATGCCGGGTTGTGGTTGTAGTCAATCGACACCAGCGGGTCGGTGTTGTAGGTCAGGACACCTTTCAATGGACCGTTCGCGGCTTCTTTCATGATCGCGTTAACCTCATCCACTGTGGTGTCACGCGCCGCGATAAATGACAGGTCAACGATGGAGACGTTGATGGTCGGGACGCGAATGGCGTAGCCGTCGAGCTTGCCGTTCAATTCGGGCAGCACCAAACCAACGGCGGCGGCAGCACCGGTCTTGGTCGGGATCATGGACTGCGTCGCGGAACGGGCACGACGCAGGTCTTCATGCATTACGTCGGTCAGTACCTGATCGTTGGTATACGCATGAACAGTAGTCATCAGGCCATTGAGCACGCCGATCTTGTCGTTCAGCGGTTTAACCAGTGGCGCGAGGCAGTTGGTGGTACACGACGCATTCGATATCACGGTATCAGATGCCTTCAGCACACTCTGATTCACGCCATAGACGACGGTGGCGTCCACATCTTTGCCACCGGGAGCGGAAATGATGACTTTCTTTGCACCGCCTTTCAGGTGGGCAGAGGCTTTTTCTTTGGTGGTAAAAAAGCCCGTACACTCGAGCACAACATCAACGCCCAACTCGCCCCAGGGGATATCAGCAGGATTACGCTGCGCGAATACACGGATCTTGTCGCCATTCACGATCATGTGGTCGCCCTCGACCAGGACCGTGCCGGGGAATTTGCCGTGCGCGGTGTCATAGCGCGTCAGGTGCGCGTTGGTTTCGGTATTGCCGAGATCGTTGATCGCAACGATCTGGATATCATTCTTTTTGCCGCCCTCGTAATGAGCGCGCAGCACATTGCGGCCGATGCGGCCGTAGCCATTGATGGCAACTTTGATGGTCATGAGGATCTCCCGAAACGTTGTGATATGAATTGGTATCGTGTCAGGTCAGTGCAGAACCGACTTGACTGCGGCCACGATTTTCTCTGTCGTGAAGCCGAAATGCTTGAACAACACACCGGCCGGCGCGGACTCACCGAACGTATCGATGCCTACCACCGCGCCATCAAGGCCTACATACTTGAACCAGACATCGGTGACGCCTGCTTCGACCGCCACCCTTGGAAGCCCCTTGTTCAGCACACTCGCTTTATATGCCGCATCCTGTCGGTCGAATACTTCAGTACTGGGCATGGAGACCACGCGCACCGGGATGCCTTCGGAAGCCAGCATATCGGCGGACTTCAGCGCGAGCTCGATCTCGGAACCGGTAGCGATGAGAATGGCCTTCGCGTTAGTCGCATCTTTCAGCACGTAGCCACCGCGACGAATATCTGCAATCTGTGCATCGGTGCGCTCAACAAAAGGCAAGTTTTGGCGCGAGAAAATCAGCGTGGTCGGACCGTGCTGGCGTCGCACCGCTTCTGCCCAGGCGACTGCGGATTCTACGGTGTCGCAGGGGCGCCAGTTGTCGAGATTCGGGATCAGCCGAAGGCTCGATACCTGCTCGATCGACTGATGAGTGGGGCCATCTTCGCCCAGACCAATGGAATCATGGGTGAACACGAAGAGGGAGCGCCGCTTCATCAGCGCAGCCATGCGGAGCGCATTACGGCTGTAATCGGAAAAGGTCAGGAAAGTCGCACCAAAAGGAATGAAGCCGCCATGCAAGGCCACGCCATTCATGATCGCGCTCATGCCGAACTCTCGCACGCCATAGTTCACATGATTGCCCGGATGATCTGCGCGCACTGCGACGCACTCCTTCCAGTTGGTCAGATTGGAGCCGGTCAGATCGGCCGAGCCGCCGAGGAACTCGGGCAGCACCTGCGCCAGCGCCTGGATCGCATTCTGGCTGGCCTTGCGCGTGGCGATGGTTTCTTTTTTTTCCAGGCAGGCGGCGATCAGGTCAGATACTGCCTTATCGAAATTTGCGGGTAGCTCGCCTTTCATACGGCGCAGCAGTTCGGCCGCCTCGAACGGATATTTCTCCTGATAGGCCTTGAACTTCAAGGTCCAATCGGACTGCAGCGATGCACCCTTTTGCTTTGCATCCCACGCGGCATACACATCGGTCGGGATCTCGAACGGCGCATACGGCCAATCGATCGCCGCGCGTGTGGCCGCGATCTCCGCATCGCCCAGCGCAGCACCATGGACTTTGTCCGTGCCCTGCATCGTGGGAGCCCCTTTGCCGATCACGGTCTTGCAGCAAATGAGCGTCGGTCGCTCAGATTTTTTTGCAGCGGCAATCGCTGCATCGACCGCCTTCACATCATGGCCATCCACATTCGGGATCACGTTCCAGCCATAGGCGTCGAAACGCTTCGGTGTGTCATCTCGGAACCAGCCTTCCACCTTGCCATCGATGGAAATGCCATTGTCGTCATACAGCACGATCAGCTTGGACAGGCGCAGCGTGCCCGCCAGCGAACACACTTCATGGCTGATACCTTCCATCAGACAACCGTCACCAAGGAAGACATAGGTGTGATGATCGATCACGTCAAAGCCGGGCTTGTTGAATTGCGCGGCCAGCAGCGCTTCGGCCAGCGCCATGCCCACCGCGTTCGCGATCCCCTGGCCGGTGGTAGTCTCGACCCCGGGCGTGATGTCGACCTCCGGATGCCCGGGCGTTTTCGAATGCAGCTGGCGGAAGTTGCGCAGCTCATCCATCGGTAGCTCATAACCAGTCAGATGCAGCAGCGCATACAGCAGCATCGAGCCGTGACCATTGGAGACGACAAATCGATCTCGGTCCACCCAGTGCGGGTCGGCTGGATTATGTCGAAGATGACTGCCCCATAGGGCGACAGCGATCTCGGCCATGCCCATCGGCATGCCAGGATGCCCGGAGTTGGCCTTTTGCACGGCGTCCATCGCCAGCGCGCGTATCGCGTTGGCCATCTTTCGGGGTTCGGGATTGGAATTCATATTGCCAACAATGTATGAGGAAACCAGTGGCCGCAGCATGCTGGTGGAGGGACCAACCGCAGAGAGTCGCGCCAGCCGGAAAACCCGAAATTTTACCAGACCGAACCCGACCGAAGCCGCGATCCGTGGCCGAGATCCCAGGCTGTCAGGCTTACAATCTCATCGTTCGCCATTAACAGGCACGTCCCCGAATATCCGCGCCGATGCGCCACCTATTCAACGACAATTCATCACCATTCACTCTCGCCATCCGAGCTCGCACCCTCATGCCACGCTTTTACTGCAACCAACCCCTGCATACCGGGATGCTGCTCGTACTGCCAGATGCAGTCGCCCGCCACGTTCAGGTGCTCCGGCTCAAGGAAGGTGAACTCATCACGCTGTTTAATGGCGAGGGCGGGGAATACACCGCCAGCATTGAGCGACTTGAAAAAAAACACACGCAGGTACTTGTGAAGAACTTTTCGTCACGAGAGGCGGAATCCGCGCACGGCCTGTGCCTGGCGCAAGCACTGCCCGAGGGATCCAAGATGGACTGGATCATCGAGAAAGCGGTGGAGCTGGGTGCGACGACGATACAGCCGCTGATCTCCAGCCGCTCGTTGGTCAGACTGAATGAAGACCGGGCCATAAAAAAAATGCAGCACTGGACCGGTATCATGGCATCCGCCGCGGAGCAATGCGGACGCAACCGGTTGCCACACCTCGCTGAGCCCGCTGCCTTCGGCAGCTGGATAGCGCAGCAGGACCTGCATCGCCGCATTCTGCTGTCACCTCGCGGTGCCGAGCCCCTGTCGCGCTGGGCGCGCCAGCAGCCGCCCCAAGCCGTCACGCTGATCATCGGCCCCGAAGGCGGGCTGGCTCCGGCAGAGGAAGAAAGCGCCTCAGCGCACGGCGCGCTCTGCCTGACGCTGGGCGAACGCGTGTTACGCACCGAGACCGCTGGTCTGGCAGCAATCGCCGCGCTGCAGGCCGTCTGGGGCGAGCTGTAAGAACGATGGCGTGCACCTCATGCGCTGGCTGAGCTGGCTGAAAGATCGTCTCGCCGGTAGGCCACCAGCGATTCCGGCAGCGCTGTGGCAGAGAACAATGTCGCGGCTGCCTTTCCTCACTTATCTTTCCGATGACGACCGCCTTCGGCTCAAATCCTTGAGCGAGCAACTGCTGGCAAAAAAACCCTTTGCCGGGGTCAAAGGCTTCGAGCTGACCGACGAGATGGTCGTACCGATTGCGGCACAAGCCGCGTTGCTGGTGCTGAACCTGAGCCTTGATCTCTACGATGACCTGTCCGCCGTGATCGTGACACCGGATGCTTTTCCCATCCGGCAGCAAGTGACGGATGACACCGGGGTCGTGCATGAGTGGGACGAGATGCTGGCTGGCGAGGCAGTGGACATGGGCGGCGCCGTGCTGCTGTCATGGCCAGACATTGCGGCACCGGAGTCCTGTGATGAGCCAGTGCTGCATAACATCGTCATTCATGAATTCGCTCACAAAATCGACATGGGGCGCGGCGGCGCCAATGGCTATCCACCCTTTTTGGCCGGCTATCACCTGCGCGCAGATTTCCTCGACTGGCCGCAAGTCTTTGGCGCCGCTTACGAGGATTTTTGCCGGCGTGTAGATCAGTTGGAAAGTACGCTGCCAGAAGATGTCGATCCCGATCATCTGCCGCATGCCGCGCGCTATGGCGCTCTGACTGCGAGCCTGCCGATGGATCCGTATGCGGCCACTGACCCGGCCGAATTCTTCGCCGTCGCTTCGGAGAGTTTTTTCGTCACACCTGCGCCCATCGCGGCCGCCTATCCTCAGGTTTACTGGCTGCTGTCCCGTTACTACCGGCAGGATCCTCTTGCCGGGCCGGTTCTCGTCTGATGGCCCGGTGCTCAGGCCATTTCCTGCGCCATCTGGGAGGATTCTGGCCCGGAAAACCCTCTGAAAACCACTATAATCGAGGGTTTTCGCGATGCGAGTCCCATCCAGTCCACTCCGTCCCCAGCCATGAAAGTTTTCCGCGGACTTCCGAATGCCCAGGCGCGCCGGCCGTGCGCGCTCACGATTGGCAATTTCGACGGTGTGCATCGGGGGCATCGCGCACTGCTCTCCCGTGTGACCGCTGCCGCGCAACGACTCGGCGTGGAATCAGCGGTGATGACCTTTGAACCCCATCCGCGCGAGTATTTTGCGCACCTCTCGGGCCACGAAACCCTCGCACCACATCGCGTGGCCAACCTGCGCGACAAGCTTCAGGCGCTGGAGGCGGCGGGTATTGACCGCGTGATTGTCGAGCACTTCAATGCGCGCTTTGCCGCGATGAGCCCAGAGGACTTCGTTCGCAAGCTGCTGGTCGACGGGCTGCATGTGAAATGGCTGATCGTCGGCGATGATTTCCGTTTTGGCGCGAAACGCGCCGGCGACTTCACGATGCTGACCGAGGCGGGCAAAGCGTATGGGTTCGAAGTGCAATCGCTGCAGACCGTGACGCATGCCGAGGCGCGCCTCTCATCGTCGGCGGTTCGCAGTGCGTTGCAGGAAGGTGATTTTTCCCGTGCCGGCGAATTGCTCGGGCATCCGTATTCCATCTCGGGCCACGTTCAGCACGGCCGCAAGCTGGGCAGAACGATAGGCTTTCCGACACTGAATCTGCGCATTGCGCACAAGCGCCCCGCACTGACAGGCATCTTCATCGTGCAAGTGCACGGATTAGCGCAGAAAGCGCTACCCGCCGTTGCCAGCCTGGGTGTACGACCAACCGTCGAAGACAATGGCCGGGTGCTGTTGGAGGTGCATGTTTTTGATTTTGCCGCCGACTGCTACGGCAAACTGGTGCGAGTCGAATTCCTGCGCAAGCTGCGAGATGAAGAGAAATACGACGATCTGGATACCCTGACCACCGCCATCGCCAACGATGCGCGCGCCGCCCGAGAATTTTTCGATATACCTACCCTGAGCTGAATTCATGTCCGACAACAGCAAAAAATCTGAAGCCAAGTACCCGGTCAACATGACAGAGACCCCGTTCCCCATGCGCGGTGATCTGGCCAAGCGCGAGCCGCAGTGGGTCGCCGAATGGCAAAAGAAAAATCTGTATCAACGCATCCGCAAGGCGTCTGCCGGCAAACCAAAGTTCATCCTGCACGATGGCCCGCCGTATGCAAATGGCGATATCCATATTGGCCATGCAGTGAACAAGATCCTCAAAGACATGATCGTCAAGACTCGTCAGCTGGAGGGCTTTGATGCACAGTACGTACCGGGTTGGGATTGCCACGGCATGCCGATCGAGATACAGATCGAAAAGCAGTACGGAAAAAATCTGCCGACTGCCGAGGTACTGACAAAATCGCGAGCCTATGCGGGTGAGCAGATCGAGCGTCAGAAAAAAGATTTCATTCGCCTCGGTGTGCTGGGCGACTGGGACAATCCTTACAAGACAATGAACTTTCGCAATGAAGCCGACGAGATCCGCGCGCTCGGCAGCATTCTGGACAAAGGTTTCGTTTATCGCGGTCTCAAGCCAGTGAACTGGTGCTTCGATTGTGGCTCGGCACTGGCCGAGGCCGAGGTCGAGTATCAGGACAAGCGCGACCCCGCGATCGATGTCGCATTCCCGTTTGCAGAGCCTGACAAAGTAGCGAAAGCTTTCGGCCTCTCTGCGCTACCTGCGGGCAAAGGCTATGTGGTGATTTGGACCACCACGCCATGGACGATTCCCGCCAACCAGGCGCTGAACATGCATCCAGAAGTCACCTATGCGCTGGTGCAGACCGAGCGCAATGGCGAACCCAGTCTGCTGATCCTCGCCAGGGATCTGGTCGAAAGCTGCCTGCTGCGATACGGCATGGAGGGCAAGATCATCGCCACCTGTCAGGGTGAAGCCTTGTCGCTGGTTAAGTTTCATCACCCCTTGCATACCAGAGATTCCGGCTATGACCGCTTGTCGCCTGTCTTTCTTGGCGAGTACGTGACTACCGATGCCGGTACCGGTATCGTGCATTCTTCGCCTGCGTATGGCGTGGATGACTATGCGTCCTGCAAAGCGCATGGCATGAAGGATGATGAGATCCTGAATCCGGTGATGGGCGATGGTCGCTACGCGTCAACGCTGCCGCTGTTCGGCGGCATGACGATCTGGGAAGCATCCAAACCCATCTGCGCCGCACTGGAATCTGCCGGCCACCTGTTCAAGCTGGTGATGTTTGATCACAGCTACATGCACTGCTGGCGTCACAAAACGCCGATCGTCTATCGCGCAACCTCGCAATGGTTCGCCAGCATGGACAAGGCACCGAAGAATGGCGGCGCATCGCTGCGCGATACGGCGCTGGCCTCGGTGGAAGCCACCCGCTTCTTCCCGAACTGGGGCAAGGCGCGGCTGCATGGCATGATCGCCAACCGTCCGGACTGGACGCTGTCGCGACAGCGTCAGTGGGGTGTGCCAATGGCCTTCTTCGTGCACAAGGAAACCGGCGAGTTGCATCCGGATACGCCGGCTTTGCTGGAGAAAATTGCGAAGCTCGTTGAGCAGCATGGCATCGAAGCCTGGCATACACTGGACCTGAACAGCTTCCTCGGTGCTGATGCCGCACATTACGAAAAGAACCGTGACACGCTGGATGTGTGGTTCGATTCCGGCACCACGCACCAGACCGTACTGCGCGGTTCTCATGCAGCGGAATCGCAATTTCCTGCTGATCTGTATCTCGAGGGCTCTGATCAGCATCGCGGTTGGTTTCACTCATCGCTGCTGACCTCGGCGATGCTCAACGGCTGCGCGCCGTACAAGGCGTTACTCACGCACGGCTTCGTCGTCGATGGCGAAGGCAAGAAAATGTCCAAGTCCAAGGGCAATGTGGTCGCGCCACAGAAAGTGTCAGACACATTGGGCGCAGAGATTCTTCGCCTGTGGGTGGCGGCTACTGATTACTCCGGCGAGCTGTCGATCTCGGACGAAATTCTCAAGCGCGTGGTGGAGAGCTATCGCCGCATCCGCAATACGCTGCGCTTCCTGCTGGCGAACACCTCGGACTTCGATCCGGCCAAAGATGCGATCGCTATTGACGAGCTGCTGGAAATCGATCGACACGCGATCGCCCGCATGAACCAGCTGCAAGCGGAGATCCGCGCGCATTTCACTGAATACGAATTCCATCCTGTGGTCGCCAAGCTGCAGATGTACTGTTCGGAAGACCTTGGCGGCTTTTATCTCGATATCCTGAAAGACCGGCTGTACACCAGCGGTGTTCAGTCGACGGCTCGGCGCTCGGCGCAGACCGCGATCTGGCATATTACGCAGTCGCTGTTGCGGCTGATGGCGCCGGTGCTGTCGTTCACCGTTGAGGAAGCGTGGGCTATCTTCGCCGACCAGGATGTCTATCAAGCTTCGGGGGAGACCATCTTCACCCAAACTTTCTATGCACTGCCCGAGGTCGGCGATGCCGATCTCCTGCTGACGAAATACGAGCATCTGCAAGCCATCCGCGCCGAAGTACTCAAGCAGCTGGAAGAAGTCCGCGTGTCCGGCGCGATCGGCTCGTCGCTGCAGGCCGAGGTTGAGATCCACGCGAGTGGCGACAAGCTCGCGCTACTGCAAAGTCTGGGGGAGGATCTAAAGTTCGTGCTGATCACCTCAGCCGCGACGGTCGTGCCAGCGGCAACGGCTGCTGCCGACAAAGTGATGGTCAGGGCCTCTTCGTACAAAAAGTGTGAGCGCTGCTGGCATTACCGCGCCGATGTCGGCTCCCACGCCGATCATCCCGGCCTTTGCGGTCGCTGCACGTCCAACCTGTTTGGCAGCGGCGAACAACGCCGCATCGCCTGAAGCGCGAGACAGAAAAAGCTATGGCGAAAAAATCCAGCGGTATGATGATCTGGGTCGGCATCGCGATCATTGTGACGCTGCTAGACCAGCTGACCAAGATCACCATGGTCCGCTTGCTGGCCTATGGGCAATCGGATCCCGTGACCTCGTTCTTCAATCTGGTCATGGTCTACAACAAGGGGGCGGCGTTCAGCTTCCTGTCTGACCAGCCCGGGTGGCAACGCTACTTCTTTACCGGGATCTCGGTGCTGGCGTCACTATTCATCCTGTGGATGCTGAAACGACATCCCGGGCAGCGCCTGTTCTGCTGGGCACTGGCGCTGATTCTGGGCGGCGCGCTCGGTAATCTGATTGATCGTGTAGCCTATGGTCATGTGATCGATTTCCTGGACTTCCATCTCGCAGGCTGGCACTGGCCAGCGTTCAACGTAGCGGACAGCGCGATCACCGTCGGTGCACTGCTGTTTGTGCTGGATGAATTTCGCCGTGTCAATCGCTGAGGCTTCGCTTTGCGCGCGCCGGGCATAAGGACAACATGAACCTCGCTGGCAAAAAAATCGTGCTGGGGCTGACTGGTGGCATTGCCTGCTACAAAGCCGCCGAGCTTGCGCGCGGACTGGTGAAAGCTGGCGCCAGCGTGCAGGTCGTAATGACCGAGGCATCGCGGCATTTCATCACACCGGTGACAATGCAAGCCTTGTCGGGAAAGCCAGTCTATACCGACCAGTGGGACAGTCGCATCTCCAACAACATGGCGCATATCGATCTCTCGCGCGATGCCGATGCCATCGTGATCGCGCCCTGCTCGGCCGACTTCATGCGCAAGCTGGTACATGGTGCGGCAGACGATTTGCTGTCGACCTTGTGTCTTGCACGACCAGCGACGGTACCTATGCTCGTGGCTCCCGCGATGAATGTCGAGATGTGGGAGAACCCGGCCACGCAGCGTAATGTTGAGCAACTGCGCAAAGATGGTGTGAGCCTGCTTGGGCCGGTCGCCGGCGATCAGGCCTGTGGTGAGACGGGACTGGGCCGCATGATGGAACCCGAGCAGCTACTCGAGGACTTGTCCGCTTTCTTTTATCCGAAACTGCTCGCGGGCAAAAAAGTCATGATCACCGCCGGCCCAACGTTTGAGCCGATTGATCCGGTGCGAGGTATTACCAATCTCTCGTCGGGCAAAATGGGCTATGCGATTGCGCGTGTGGCCCGCGCTGCGGGTGCCGAGGTGACGCTCGTGTCTGGCCCCACCGCATTATCCCGACCCGCGGGTGTCACGCTACTACCCGTGACCACAGCGAGAGAGATGCATGATGCCGTGATGTCGCAAATCTCCGGGCAAGATCTGTTCATTGGAGTCGCTGCCGTGGCCGACTGGCGCGTAGCCTCGGTGAGCGAGCAAAAGATCAAGAAGCAGGCGGGTCAGACACCCTCGCTGCAGTTCGAACAGAACCCCGACATTCTGGCGGCGGTGGCCGCACTCCCCTCGCCGCCTTACTGCGTCGGCTTTGCAGCTGAATCCGAAGACTTGCTCGCGCATGGCGCCGCAAAGCGAGAGAAAAAACATATTCCTCTACTGGTCGGCAATATCGGTCACCAGACCTTCGGCAAGGATGATAACGAGCTGGTTCTGTTTGACGCGCAGGGTCATCACCATCTGCCGCGCGCCAGCAAAGATGCACTGGCGCAGACCCTGATCAAAGAAATCGCACAACGACTGTACCAACGACCATCCGCATGAAAACCATCGACGTAAAAATACTTGACCCGCGTCTTCAGGAGCAATTACCCACTTATGCGACCGCCGGCAGTGCCGGACTGGATTTGCGTGCCTGCATTGATGCCCCGCTGACGCTGGAGCCCGGCAGTACGCACCTGATTCGCACGGGTCTTGCGATCTACATCGCCGATCCCGCGTATGCGGCGATGATCCTCCCGCGCAGCGGCCTGGGCCACAAGCACGGCATCGTGCTTGGCAATCTGGTCGGATTGATTGACTCGGACTATCAGGGCGAGCTGATGGTGTCTACCTGGAACCGCGGCAGCGCAAGTTTTGTGCTGAATCCTATGGAGCGCCTCGCGCAGCTAGTCATCGTGCCCGTGTTGCAGGTAGGATTCAGGGTGGTTGAGTCATTCGAGGACAGTGAGCGTGGTGAAGGCGGTTTCGGTAGCACGGGCAAAAAATAACCCAAGCAGAATGCATCGCACGCTCGTCATCTTGACGCCGCTTGCGGCGGCACTGCTGAGCGCCTGTAGCACACCACCTCTCTCCTCAAGCTCCCCGTCCGTTACAAACTCACAGCCCACCGTCTCGCAGACCACCGCCTCAACGACTGCCACCTCCAAGACTCCTGCGCAAGCAACGCCCACACAGGATGCCGCGCTGGAGGTACTGATGACGCGGCAGGCGCGCGTTTACCGTATAGCCGCACCTCTGATCACCAAAAACGCAGTGCTCTGCCGGACTCAGGCCAGGCCGCTACTGGGCTTCACCGCAAAAAATGTGCACTCGTATCCGTCAGAGCTGTCCGCGTCCGCGCGCAAGTCGCTAGCACTCGACGAGCGGCTGCAAGTGATGCAGGTGCTGGAGGGTAGCGGCGCTCAAAAGGCCGGCATGATGCGGGGCGATATTCTGCAGACGATACAAGACATCCCGATACCAGAAGGTCCACAGGCAGAGAACGAAACAGCGAAACTGCTGGCCCCCGTGCTGAAGAACCTCACGGATATACGCGTGCGGGTGCTGCGTCGCGGGCAACCGATCGACCTTCAAATACCGCTGACGCTGGCTTGCGCTTACGCGATCGATATCGGCAATTCACCGAATGTGAATGCGTTCGCGGATGGCCGGCGTATCATGCTCACACGCGGGCTGCTCGATGCATTGCCCGTTGATGACGACGTGGCGGTGATCATCGCTCGCGAGCTCGCTCACAACGTGCTGCAGCATGCACGGCAATTGCAGCAGGCAGCCACGGTCGCCGGTGTCATCGATAGCCTGTTGGCTCTCAAGCCTGAACCAGCCAGCTACGCCGGAAGCGGTGGGATCAAACCTCTGCCCGACAAGATGGATCAGGAGGCCGACCGGCTTGCGATGTTCATGCTCGCACGCGCTGGTTACGATCCATTGAACTTAGCGAAGCTGTCGCAAAAAATGGCAGAGATCGCACCGGTCAAGCAGATCAACGGCTATAGCGCGCTGCACCCATGGACTGAGGAGCGGCGCAGCCTGGCGCAAGCGGCGATGAAAGACATTCGTCAGAAGCAGGCAGCAAAAAAACCCCTCGTTCCCTGACCCCTTACAAAGGGACACTCACTTTCTTACAAAGGGACACTCACTTTCTTACAAAGGGACACTCACTTTCCTTGACAACGTCCTTTGGTAATCAAAGTGAGTGTCCCTCTGAAAGACCCCTTAGGTAATCAAAGTGAGTGTCCCTCTGAAAGACCTCCTGAAAAACAAAAACCCCTGTCACAAGACAGGGGTTTTATCACGGAGCGACGACCAAGCGCTACTCGACTTCTGCGGTTTCCTGCGGCGCTGCCGGCGGCGGTGTGTCGTCTTCGACAAATTCGAGCTTGATATTGTCGTCGTCGTCGAGATCCACGGTGACACGGCCGCCCGACACCAGTTTGCCGAACAGCAGTTCGTCGGCCAGCGCCTTGCGAATCATGTCTTGAATCAGTCGTGACATCGGACGTGCACCCATCAGAGGATCGAAACCTTTCTCGCCGAGGAACTTGCGCAGGCCATCGCTAAAGATCGCTTCGACCTTCTTCTCATGAAGCTGCTCTTCCAGCTGCATCAGGAACTTGTCGACCACACGCAGGATGATCTCTTCATCGAGCGCCTTGAAGCTGATGATCGCATCCAGACGATTGCGGAATTCCGGCGTGAACATGCGCTTGATGTCGGCCATCTCGTCGCCTGCCTGCTTGGTGTCCATGAAGCCCATGGTGCGCTTCTGCAGGCTTTCCGCACCCGCGTTGGTGGTCATGATAATGATCACGTTACGGAAATCGGCCTTGCGACCATTGTTGTCGGTCAGCGTGCCATGGTCCATCACCTGCAGCAAGATGTTGAACACATCCGGATGCGCTTTTTCGATCTCATCAAGCAGCAGCACCGCATGCGGTTTCTTGGTGATCGCCTCGGTCAGCAGACCGCCCTGATCGAATCCGACATAGCCGGGCGGTGCGCCAATCAGACGGCTGACCGCATGACGCTCCATGTATTCGGACATGTCGAAGCGGATCAACTCAATACCCAGTATGAACGCGAGCTGCTTGGCCACTTCAGTCTTGCCGACACCCGTCGGGCCCGAAAACAGGAAGGAGCCGATCGGCTTGTCGGTCTTGCCCAAACCAGCACGTGCCATCTTGATTGCTGAGGCCAGTGCCTCGATGGCTGGATCTTGACCAAACACAACGTTCTTCAAATCGCGATCGATGGTTTGCAGCTTGCTCCGATCATCCTGATTGACCGAAGCCGGCGGGATGCGAGCAATCTTCGACACGATGTCTTCGATTTCGGGCTTGCCGATGGTTTTCTTTTGCTTGGACTTCGGCAGTATGCGCTGGGCTGCGCCGGCCTCATCGATCACGTCGATTGCCTTGTCCGGCAGGTGACGGTCGTTGATGAAGCGCGCGGACAGTTCAGCCGCTGTCGTCAGTGCCAGCGCCGAATACTTCACTCCGTGATGCTCTTCAAAGCGCGACTTCAGGCCACGCAGGATCTGAATGGTCTGCTCAACGGTCGGCTCGTTGACATCAATCTTCTGGAATCGGCGTGATAGCGCGTGGTCTTTCTCGAACACGCCACGGAATTCGGTAAACGTGGTCGCACCGATACACTTGAGCTGACCACTGGATAGCGCGGGCTTGAGCAGGTTGGACGCATCGAGCGTGCCGCCCGACGCCGAGCCGGCGCCGATGATGGTGTGAATCTCGTCGATGAAGAGAATGCCGTTCGGATTCGCCTTCATCTGCTTGAGCACGGCCTTCAGCCGCTGCTCGAAATCGCCACGGTACTTGGTGCCTGCGAGCAGCGCACCCATGTCGAGCGAGTAGACGACAGCGTTCTGCAAGATCTCGGGCACATCGCCCTGCGTGACACGCCACGCGAGACCTTCCGCAATGGCCGTCTTGCCCACGCCGGCTTCTCCAACGAGCAACGGATTATTCTTGCGGCGGCGGCACAATGTCTGGATCACGCGTTCGACTTCAGACTCACGTCCGATCAGCGGATCGATCTTGCCTTCCGCAGCCAGTTTGTTCAGATTCTGTGTGAACTGATCCAGCGCACTTTCTTTCTGCTGGCCTTCGGACTGGCTTTCTTCCACGCCTTCGGAAGCCTTTTGCGGTTCTGACTGCTGATCTTTGCGCACACCATGCGAGATGAAGTTCACCACGTCCAGACGTGTGACACCTTGCTGATGCAGGTAGTACACCGCATGTGAATCTTTCTCGCCGAAGATTGCCACCAGCACATTCGCGCCGGTCACTTCCTTCTTGCCATTCGACGCCGACTGGACATGCATGATTGCACGCTGTATCACGCGCTGAAAACCAAGCGTCGGCTGCGTGTCGACTTCGCTGGTGCCGGGCACTGTGGGCGTGTTGTCGGTGATGAAGTTGGTCAGCGTCTTGCGCAGATCATCGATATTCACCGCGCAGGCGCGGAGCACCTCGGCCGCAGAGGGATTGTCCAGCAGCGCCAACAGCAAGTGCTCGACGGTGATGAATTCATGGCGCGCCTGTCGGGCTTCAACAAAGGCCATGTGCAAACTGACTTCAAGTTCCTGGGCAATCATGCTTCCTCCATCACGCACTGCAAGGGGTGTCCCGCTTTGCGGGCGTGGGTTAATACGAGTTCTACTTTGGTGCTCGCGATGTCCTTAGGATAGACGCCGCACATTCCTTTGCCATCGCGATGCACTTTCAGCATGATTTGCGTGGCTGTCTCGCGATCCTTGTTGAAATATTCCTGAATAATGGCAACGACGAACTCCATGGGTGTGTAGTCATCATTCAGTAACAAAACCTGGAACATCGGGGGCGGCTTCACCGCCTCCTTCTGCTCTTTGCGTACAAGGACCGTGCCATTCTCTTCGTTAGTTGCCATGCTTCTATTCTAATGCCTCCAACTTCCGCCGTGCCCGGGGAAATCACCAATATTCTGCATCTGTTTTGATATTACGCCCTTTCCCGAATGGGCGCAGACACGAGACTTTGTCCGTTTTGGTCCGACGTTGTTTTATAGGAATTTTCTGATAATCCCATGAAATATAGCACTTTTGGCAATTAACTTGACTTTTGAGTTTTTTACACGAACAATGCAAAAGATCAATATGTGCGGGTTGGCACTGATTGATTTTGGAGGAGCAATATAAGAGGGGGCAGCGTTACGCGAGGCTTCTTGCTTCTAGGGCTCGTGTGATTCGTTAAAAAGGGAAAGACGTTTTTATGGCAACTGGTACTGTCAAGTGGTTTAACGATGCCAAAGGCTTCGGTTTTATCACTCCGGACGACGGTGGCGAAGATCTGTTCGCGCACTTTTCGGCCATCAAGATGGACGGCTTCAAAACCCTCAAAGAAGGGCAAAAAGTCTCGTTTGAAGTAACGCAAGGCCCCAAAGGCAAGCAAGCTTCCAACATAATGAATGCCTGATTATTGATCAGTGTTCGCTGAAAACCCCCGGCAATGTCCGGGGGTTTTTTGTTTCTGGAACATCTCAGTCGCCGTTTCCGAATAATACTGACTGCGCCACTCGCTGGAGATTCACCACCTGCGTTAACGTTTTTATTAATAAATATTAAATAGTTCTTAAATCAATGGAAGGCCTCTTCGGTCTTTACAGCTTTAAAATATCTTTCTTTTAGGAAACCTGTGTGGCTCCATCCATCAGACGAGCGAAGTCGTAGGTAACTTTCTTGGAAGTTATCGATTTTTCCATCGAGCTGATAACCAGGTCGGCGGCCTCAAACCAGCCCATGTGACGCAGCATCATTTCTGCCGACAAGATCACGGAGCCCGGGTTCACATAGTCCTTGCCGGCATACTTGGGCGCCGTTCCGTGCGTCGCCTCGAACATCGCCACGGAGTCTGACAGGTTTGCACCTGGCGCAATGCCAATGCCGCCCACCTGAGCTGCCAGCGCGTCGGAGATATAGTCACCATTCAGATTCAGCGTGGCGATCACGCTGTATTCGTTCGGGCGCAACAGGATCTGCTGCAGGAAAGCATCTGCAATCGCATCCTTGACGATGATTTCCTTGCCCGTCTTGGGATTGTTGAAGCTGCACCATGGACCGCCATCCACTAGCTTCGCGCCGAATTCTTGTTGAGCAAGCGCATAGCCCCAGTCGCGGAAGCCACCCTCGGTGTACTTCATGATGTTGCCTTTGTGGACCAGCGTGACCGAGGGCTTGTCATTGTCGATCGCGTACTGGATAGCCTTGCGGACCAGACGCTCGGTACCTTCGCGCGACACCGGCTTGACACCTATGCCCGATGTCTGAGGGAAGCGGATCTTCTTGACCCCCATTTCCTTGATCAGGAAGTCGATGATCTTCTTTGCGCCATCGGTACCCTCCTGCCACTCGATGCCGGCATAAATGTCTTCGGAGTTCTCACGGAAGATCACCATGTCGGTCTTCTCGGGCTCGCGCAAGGGCGACGGCACGCCCTTGAAATAGCGAACCGGACGCAAGCAGACATACAAGTCGAGTTCCTGACGCAGTGCGACGTTCAGTGAACGTATACCGCCACCGACCGGTGTGGTCAGCGGACCTTTGATCGACACCACATAGTCCTTCAGGACTTTGAGGGTTTCGTCAGGAAGCCAGACGTCGGGGCCATACACTTTGGTCGATTTTTCGCCAGCATAGATCTCCATCCAGCTGATCTTGCGCTTGCCGCCGTAGGCCTTCGCCACGGCCGCATCGATCACCTTGATCATCACGGGGCTGATATCAACACCTGTACCATCGCCCTCGATGTAGGGGATGATGGGGTTGTCCGGCACATCCAGGGAGAAATCGGGGTTGACCGTGATTTTCTGACCCTCGGCGGGCACCTTGATATGTTGATACATCGTCGTTATCTCCGAAGATTGGCGGATAAAGGAAATTGTAGTGGGCGTCTTGTGGACGGCATAGTCCTTTGAGGAGCTGCGTTCGAGCTTGTCGTCCGGCGCGAAATCAAGTCTTATATAAGACATAAGACCGTGTTTTGTATTATGCACTAGAATTTCGCGTTATGCCATAAAAACCGGGGGCTTCCTGAGTCATCCCTACCTCAACATCGCCCCTGATCCTGCATGTCATTGATATTGTTTAACAAACCTTTCGGCGTGATGAGCCAGTTCTCGGATCACGCGACCCGAGCGACGCTCTCACGCTATATCGACATGCCAGGCATTTACCCGGCCGGGCGGCTGGATGCGGACAGCGAGGGATTGATGCTGCTGACAGACGATGGTCATTTGCAGCACCAGATCAGCCATCCCGATCACGGGAAGCTGAAAACCTATCTGGTGCAAGTGGAGGGCTTGCCGCATGCCGAACAACTAGAAAAATTGCGACAGCCGCAGGATCTCGGCGACTTTATCACCCGTGGCAGCCACACGGTCCGCATAGCGCCGCCGGCCTGGTTATGGCCTAGAGATCCACCGGTGCGTGAGCGCCGACAGATACCGACCTCCTGGCTAGCGATCACTCTCTCGGAGGGCAAGAACCGGCAGGTGAGGCGCATGACAGCCGCCGCAGGTCTGCCAACCTTACGGCTCGTGCGGAGTGCTATAGGCCCCTTCTCGCTGAGTTCACACCCGTTGCTGCCGGGCGAATGGCGCGCGGTGACCGAGCAAGCATGGCAAGCATCTGTCGATCAGCGCTGAGCGAAGGGTGACAGCCGGTGTGCCTGTCTGCGATTACAATCGTGCCCGCTCTACCGAACCAATAACCAACATGAACTGAGACGCAATGAAAACACTGCTGCCCGCGCTTGCCATTGGCTTGTCGATGTACATCGCTGAACCGGCGCTTGGACAACCACGCTTTCCGGTGACCACGCTGAATATCGGCGTCCACCTGGTACAGGCCGAGGTCGCGTTACGCGACGAAGAGCGCGCGCAGGGCCTGATGTTCCGCGAGCAACTAGGTGCCAACGAGGGCATGGTGTTCCGCTTCCCGGACAATCGCCCGGTCTGCATGTGGATGAAGAATACGTTGGTCCCACTGTCGGTGGCCTTTATCGATGAAGCGGGGAAGATCATCAATATCGAGGACATGCAGCCCCAGACCCAAGACGCGCATTGCGCGAAGCGGCCGGCTCGCTACGCGCTGGAAATGAACCAGGGATGGTTCAGGCAGAAGAATGTGAAGCCCGGCGCGAAAATCGACGGATTACCAAAATAAAAACCCGCCGGGCGCAAGCCAGACGGGTCTCTTCCATCCTGCGGAACTCACTGCCCGGCCGTGCCGGGCGCGAGGATCAGGCCAGTGCCTTGATCGCTGCGGACAGGCGGCTCTTGTGACGGGCAGCCTTGTTCTTGTGGATGATTTTCTTGTCAGCGATACGGTCGATGACCGACACCGACGACTGGAACACCTGAGCCGCGGCTGCCTTGTCGCCGGCCGAAATCGCCTTGCGAACAGCCTTGATCGCCGTGCGCAGCGTCGAGCGCTGGCTGGAATTGTGCGCATTCAGCTTGACGGCCTGTCGGGCGCGCTTGCGTGCCTGTGCGGTATTTGCCATGACTTCTTCTTCCTGTCTGGGGGCTCGAGGTCGGGCCCCGGGCGGAATTTCGAAAAACGGAGAGTATATCGGGTTTTGGCCGGTCCGGCAAACCTGCCGGCACGGTACCGAGAACGCGATACGGCGATCTCAGCGCATTATCAAATCGGGAACTGCGCGAAAATTCCTTGTCGGGGCTGCCGCTATAATGGCTCGCCATGAACTTGCACAAAACGCTTGCCACCGTGTCCGGCCTGACAATGCTGTCACGTGTCACCGGACTGATACGCGAGTTCCTTATTGCCCGAACCTTCGGTGCCTCGGTCTACACCGACGCGTTCTTCGTCGCCTTCCGGATTCCCAACCTGCTTCGCCGCCTGTTTGCCGAGGGCGCCTTCTCTCAGGCCTTTGTTCCGATACTGGCGGAATACAAGAACCAACGGGGCAATCGGGCGACACGCGTTCTGACGGATCATGTGGCCACGGTGATGTTCTGGGCGCTGTTGGTCACCTCGGTCATCGGTGTGGTGGCGGCGCCGGCGCTCGTGCTGCTGATGGCCAGCGGGTTCTCGTCGAATGCGCAAGCCATGTCGCTGTCGGTCGCGATGACACGCATCATGTTCCCCTACATTCTTTTCATGTCACTCGTCGCGCTGGCGGGCGGCATCCTCAACACCTGGCGTGAATTCCGCGTACCCGCTTTCACTCCGGTACTGCTGAATCTGTCGTTCATCGCCGCCGCACTGCTACTCGCGCCGCTGATGTCTCAGCCGGTGTATGCGCTGGCTATCGCAGTGTTCATTGGCGGTGTGCTGCAGCTGGCATTCCAGTTGCCGGCGTTACGCAAGATCGGCATGCTGCCGCGCATCAGCCTGAATCCTCTCATTGCGCTGTCAGACGAGGGGGTGCGGCGTGTGCTCAAGCAAATGCTGCCAGCGACGTTTGCTGTCTCAGCGGCGCAGATCAGTTTGATCATCAATACCAATATTGCTTCTCATCTCGCCGATGGCAGCGTGTCCTGGCTTTCGTATGCGGATCGTCTGATGGAATTGCCCACCGGTCTGCTGGGCGTTGCGCTGGGCACTATCCTGCTGCCTAACCTGTCGAAGGCGCACGCCAGTGGCGACCAGCGCGAGTATTCGTCCTTGCTGGACTGGGGAATGCGGCTGACTTTTCTTCTGGCGATGCCATCTGCCGTGGCACTGATCGTGCTGGCGATCCCGATTACCAGCACGCTGTTTCACTATGGCAGATTCGATGCAGTGTCAGTGCATATGACGGCACAGGCCCTGATCGCTTACGGTGTGGGATTGATGGGATTGATCATGGTAAAAATCTTGGCGCCGGGATTTTACGCAAAACAGGATATCCGTACGCCGGTCAAGATCGGCATTGGTGTGTTGATCGCCACCCAGCTGATGAATCTGGTGTTCGTACCCTGGATCGCTCACGCCGGTCTGGCACTATCCATCGGACTGGGAGCTACCGCGAACGCAGGCCTGCTATTCATCTTGTTGAGAAAAAATGGCATTTACCGACCCGAACCAGGCTGGACTCGCTTCTTCATCCAACTGAGCGGCGCGCTATGTCTGCTGGCGGGCATGGGGTTGTGGCTGGGTGCTCAGTTCGATTGGATCGCGCTGAGCGGAACGCCTTGGACGCGCGTTCTGGCCTTGCTGATCATTGTGGTGGCCTGCGCTGCATGCTACTTCGCCGCCCTGCTTGCGATGGGTTTCCGGTTTGCGGATTTCAAGCGAGAGTCGAACTGAAGCGATCTGCCGATGGCCCAATACACCATGCTCAAGCCGCTCGACTATTTCACCTCGCTAGTGCAAGACGAGGAACAGATACCGCTATTCGAGGCGGCGCTGAGCATTGCGCAGGATGATGACCCTGCGATGGATCTGAGTCATTGCGTCCTTGAGATCGACAAATTCGCTGCGCGGCTCAAGCGTCGCATGCCCGCTGATATCGCTCAAATACCCAAGCTGCGGCTACTCAATAATTTTTTCTACCAGGAGCTAGGCTTCGCAGGCAATCTGAATGATTACTACAACCCGGACAACAGCTACCTGCACAAAGTGCTGTCTACCCGACGTGGCATTCCGATCTCGCTGGCCGTGATCTATATGGAGCTCGCGGGCCAGATCGGGCTCGATGTGAAGGGTATCTCCTTCCCTGGCCATTTTCTGATGAAATTATCAGTAAAAAGCGGCGACATCATTCTTGACCCATTCAATGGCACCAGCCTCTCACGCGAAGAGCTCGAAGAAAGACTGGAGCCCTATTTCCTGAACGGCCGAAGCCCGAATGATCCACCGCTGTCGAGCTATCTTGCCGATGCAACACCGCGCGCTATCTTGATCAGGATGCTACGCAATCTGAAAGCCCTGTTCGCTGAACATCCGCACTGGCGACAATTTTTGAACGTTCAGCAAAGGCTGGTGATTTTGCTGCCCGACGAGATCATCGAGCGGCGCGACCGCGGGCTGGCGTATGCGAATCTCGATTGTCCACAGGCAGCACTGCAGGATATCGAAGCTTATCTCGCAGAGTGTCCGCAAGCCTCGGATGCCGATCTACTGCGCAAGCGCTTGCCCGGACTGAGGGCGGCCACGCGCAAGCTGAATTAAATCGACTGACGCGTACTGCCTGATCGCGGCTTGTACCCAATTGCGCGCGATGACTTACCCGCCGCGTACACGTGCCTCTATTGCCTCCCAGCGCTCCAGACTTTCCATCAGCAACTGATCAATTTCGGCAAAGCGTTGATTCAGTTTTTGCACGTCCTCGGGTTGCGTTCGATACAGCTCGGGGTCGGCGAGCCGCTCGGAGATGCTCGCCTGCTCCGCTTCGAGTTCGGCGATCTGCGTGGGAAGTTGCTCGAGCTCGCGCTGCTCCTTGAAACTGAGCTTCTTCGGCTTATTCGTTGTGACATCGCTGGTCTGCTCTTTGGCTTTGACACTAGTCACCGCCGGGGGCTTGGCCGCGTCTTTCGTTTCTTTCGGCATCGTCTCGACCTGAGGCTTTCTCACGCGCTCCCAGTCTTCATACCCGCCGATATATTCTTTCCATAGGCCCTCGCCTTCAGCAACCAAGACCTGGGTGGCGACGTTGTCGAGAAAGGTACGGTCATGACTGACCAGGAAAACCGTGCCTTCGTAATCTTCGAGCAATTGCTCCAGCAGCTCGAGCGTATCGATATCAAGATCATTGGTCGGTTCGTCCAGCACTAGCACATTCGCCGGCTTGGCAAACAAGCGTGCCAGCAGCAGCCTGTTGCGCTCGCCTCCTGACAGGGTCTTGACTGGCGAGCGAGCGCGTTCCGGCGGAAACAGAAAATCACCCAGATAGGTCATCACATGCTTGCGCTGCCCATTGATCTCCACCCAGTCACTCCCCGGTGAAATCGTATCCGCCAGGCTCGCATCTTCATTCAGCTGCTCACGCATCTGGTCAAAATAGGCAACCTGGATACGGCTGCCCTGGCGCACCACCCCAGCGTCAGGCTTTTCTTCGCCCAGTATCAGGCGCAACAAGGTTGTCTTACCAGCGCCATTCACGCCGATCAGTCCCACCTTGTCACCACGCTGAACAATCGCGCTGAATCGTCTGACCACGACTTTGTTGTCATAGGATTTGTCGACATCGGTCAGCTCGGCGACGATCTTTCCAGAACGCTCACCCGAGGCCAGCTCCATCTTCACCTGCCCTTGCTGATCGCGGCGCCGGGCACGCTCTACACGCAAGGCTTCTAATCTCCGAACACGCCCCTCATTCCGAGTACGTCGCGCCTCAATGCCCTTGCGAATCCACACCTCTTCCTGCGCGAGTAGCTTGTCGAATTTTGCGTGCTCGATCTCTTCCACCGCGAGCTGTTCTGCCTTCCGAATTTGGTAAGCGGAAAAATTACCGGGATAAGATTGCAGCTTGCCGCGATCCAGCTCGACGATGCGTGTAGCGACATTGTCGAGAAAACGCCTGTCATGCGTAATGAACAGGAGGCTGCCTCGAAATTCGCGCAGTAGATTCTCCAGCCACAAGATGGACACAAAATCGAGGTGGTTGGTCGGTTCATCAAGTACCAGCACATCAGGCGATCGTACCAGCGCGCGCGCCAGTGCCACGCGTTTTTTCATGCCGCCAGAGAGTGTGCCCAGCGGGCGCTCGCGATCCAGGCCCAGCCTTTGCAGTGTCGCCGCAACTCGGTTATCGAGGTTCCAGCCATCGACGACATCGATACGCGACTGCAAGTGCTGCATCCGCTCCAGCAGTTCAGCATCATCAGCCGAACCCAGCCTATCCGTGACTTGATCGTATTCACTGATCAGGTCGCGAACGTCTGAAAGCCCCTCCGCCACCGCGGCAAAGACTGTGATATCAGGTTGGAATACGGGTTCTTGCTCAACATACGCGATACGTAAGCCTTGCTGTAGCGTCAGCAGCCCGTCGTCGAGTTTGGCTGACCCCGCAATCACTTTCAGCAAAGACGACTTGCCAGTACCGTTGCGCCCGATGAGACCGACCCGCTCGCCGGCCTCAAGCGAGAACTCGGCGTGGTCGAGCAGCGCTACGTGACCGTAGGCGAGCTGAGCGTTACTGAGAGAGATGACGGACATGTGCCAGGTCTGAAAAAACGCCACACCGACAGGCATGGCTATGGGGATCCGTGAATGCAACAGTCATATTGTAGCGACACCACTTCACCAAGAGCCCACGAAGACGAGCAGAGTGTCTAGGCTATAATCTTCGCCTTGCAGCGTAGCCTTTAGTTACGAGTGCGTCTCGCCGTAGTTCAATGGATAGAACGAGTGCCTCCTAAGCGCTAGATACAGGTTCGATTCCTGTCGGCGGGACCATATGCGACGGCGGCTACCGGCGGTGATCCGTCATGGATACCACTGTCGCCGCATGGTGGCACTGGTTTTGATGACGTGTCGGCGAGTCTTCCCCAGCACGAGCCGTATCCGGTGCAACGGCCGGTTCTCACCGGCACAAGCGGTCGAGCAACATCTCGTCGGAGCTGCCCTTGCGCACCGAGGTCATTCTCAGCATGGTATCCATCGTACTGATCAGCTTGCCCTCCGCGCGTCGCCCGGCAAATTTCATCACTTTTTCCGAGCCGATCTTTCGCGCATCGCAATCTATCGCGGTCAAAAATTTTTCCGATAGCAGTTCCTGACCTTCCAGGCTAGTAATAGGCTGTGTGTACTCTGTCAAAGTCCATAGCTTGATCACACTGCCTTGACGGCTGAGGAACTGGTTATCGTAGAGCGCTTCATTGTCCGCATTACGCTGATAAGACACCCAATCGGCAAACGCTGGCAGGCAACAGGTCAGCGTCACACACCCGAGGAGAAGCTTTTTCATCAGTTCAGCTTCCTTGGCTTGCCAAAGTCGCCTTCTTTCGGATAAAGGAAGGTCGTCTTGCTAGGACCCATGCCAACGATCTGCACGATCGCACCTTCAGCGCCCGCCGATCCATCGTAATGAACGCCTCCCGCCGGATGGAACATGTAGCTACCTGTCTTTAGCGGCACCGTGGCAGCAGGATCCCAGCTGTCATCCTTGCCTGCATTCCACGTGCCCTGAATCACCGTGACATGACGGTCTTCGCCGTGGAAATGTGGCGAGCTCATGACGCCTGGCGGGAAGTGCGCGCGAATCACATACTGCCCGGGTTTGGACGGGTCACCGTACACCACGGCGATCTTCACGCCATGGCCGGCATCTTTCCAGACAATGTTCTCGGGAAAGGTGATCTGAAAATCCTTGTCGCTCTGAGCGGACAAGCTGGGCGCCACCGCCAGCATGGCGGCGACACCCAGTGCGGGCATGACAAAACGGGTCTTGAACGACATCACTGACCTCTTGGTGGGTTGGGGGGAATTTCTTTACGACAACATATCATATTTCATCGAGCCCAAGATCATCGACCAGGACACCGCAACGCGGCATTCCGGCTTTACGCCGAAGCAAGGCATAATTCGACCTAGCATGACTGCGACACCACTTTGCCCACCGGAATACCAATAAAAAAGGAAAAATATGAAGCTGGTACGTTATGGCCGCCTTGGCCGCGAAAAACCCGGAATGATCGATGCCGAGGGCAAGCTGCGCGACTTGTCCGGCGTCGTGGAAGACATTGGACCGCATGAATTGTCTCCAAAGTTTCTGACCAAGCTGTCGAAAATCAAAGCGGATCGTCTGCCACTGGTACGCGGGAAACCGCGCTTTGGCGTACCGATCACGGGCATTGGCAAGTTCATCTGCATCGGTCTCAACTACTCGGACCATGCCGCAGAGTCGAACATGCCCATACCCGCAGAACCCATTGTGTTTATGAAAGCCATCACCGCATTGAATGGCCCGAACGACGACGTGATGCTGCCCAAAGACTCCGTCAAATCGGACTGGGAAGTGGAGCTGGGGATCATCATCGGCAGCAAGGCGCAGTACGTCAGCGAGCGCCAGGCACTCGATTATGTCGCTGGTTATGCGGTGGTCAATGATTTGTCGGAACGTGAATTCCAACTGGAGCGCGGTCCGCAATGGGACAAGGGCAAGGGCTGCGATACTTTTGGCCCGGTCGGTCCCTGGCTGGTCACTCGTGATGAGATTCCGAATGTGCAAAAGCTCGACATGTGGCTCGACATCAATGGTGAGCGCATGCAGACTGGCAATACCAAGACCATGATTTTCTCAGTCGCCAAAATTGTCAGCTACCTGAGCCGCTTTATGACCCTGATGCCAGGCGATGTGATCGCCACCGGCACCCCACCCGGCGTGGGCATGGGCATGAAGCCTCAGCGTTTCCTAGCCCCGGGTGATGAAATTACTCTCGGCATTCAGGGGCTGGGTGAACAGCATCAGAAAGTCTTGCGTTACAAAAAGGCGACATAAGACCTCATCTTGCCTGAGCCGCTGCCGGATACGCACGCCACTGTCCGGCAGCACGCTACCCGAATCCCTTTCCTGGCATCGGTTCAGTCAGCGCACTGGCTGACACACGGAGGAGAGTTGGACGGCGCAGGAACCCTCATGGATGTCTGGAGACCTAAGTCCAGTCATTTACTAGATATGGGGAAATCATGCGCCCGGATTCAGCCAATTGGTTCATTAACAAGAACATGGCAGACTTTGTCACCAAGGAACAGCGACAAGCCTTGCTGAACAAGGATGCACAAAGTTTGCAACAAGCAGATGATCGCGCGCTCGCGGAAGCCATACTCGCCAGCTTGGCCGAGGAAAGCCGAGCGGGTCGGGTAATTGCTGCGAACTCCGAACTTTCCGATACTGACGCATCATCGGCGGAAAGTACGGACGTCAGCGGCGAGGGACTCGCTTCAAACACCATCACACCCAGTCAAAGTCACTACGAAGCCAGCAGGCAAATCAATCAGCAATTAGCTTCCTGGTTCGACCATCACGGATTCCAAATCGTACGTAACTCCGGAAAAGATGCGAGTTGCTTGCTGATTTCCATCGCACAGCATGCGACTGAAAATTATAAGAGCGAGCACGCCGACAACGTGAACTTGCTCAGGAAAACGGTGAGAGACTACACCGAAAAAACTCACCCGAATACAGCCTCTCTGAATGACTATTCATTATTCAGCGATGGAAAATTTATGAATCATCTGGTCAACGAGGTCAACGACACGATCCTTCACCAAGAGAGGAAATTGACATTCTGGATCGCAACCGCCGATCTCGGAGGTCAGCCAGCATGGAGAAAAGTCGGCAATGGCCCCAGGATGGCGATCATTTTCGATCAGGCCGGTCACTACGAGGCCGTCATACCCAAAGAGATCGGGGCCACCGGTCACGCTCCATCTCAACCGCCGAGATAGGCCTCAGTCACCCGGGCATCCTGCATCAGATTGGCAGCCGTATCGCTTAACACGATACGGCCGCTTTCCATCACATACGCGCGCGTCGCCACTGACAGGGCCTGCCTGACATTCTGCTCTACCAGCAGGATCGTCACGCCCTCTGACGCAATCTGCTGAATCACTTCAAAGATCTTTTCGACCATGATAGGCGCGAGCCCCATCGATGGTTCATCCAGCAGCAACAATCTAGGCTTGGACATCAGCGCGCGCGAAATGGCCAGCATTTGCTGCTCGCCCCCCGAGAGCGTGCCGGCCAGCTGGGATTCGCGCTCTTTCAGGCGAGGAAAAACGCCGAACCAGTGCTCAACGTCGGCTTCGATCGCCTCTTGATCGTCGCGGATGTACGATCCCATCAGCAGATTTTCGCGTATCGTCATCCGGCTGAATACGCCCCTGCCCTCGGGAACCATGGCCAGCCCCTGCGGCAGCAGCGCATGCGCCGGCTGATGATCAATGCGCTTGCCCTGATAACTGATCTGCCCCGACGTACGAGCGGATGGCAAGGTGCCGGTAATCGCTTTCAGGGTCGTCGTTTTCCCTGCGCCATTGGCACCGACCAGAGTGACCAGCTCACCCGAATTGACATCGAGGTCGACGTGCTTCACGGCCTCAATGCCGCCAAAGGATACCGAAAGTCCGCGCAGACTCAACAAGCTGTGTTCCGACGCCGTCATGCAGCCTCACCTCCGAGATAAGCGGCAATCACTGCCGGATCTTTCTGTACCTCGGCGGGCGTTCCCTCGGCAATCACCTTGCCATAATCAAGCACGGTCAGACGGTCGCACAATCCCATCATGAGCTTCACGTCATGCTCGATCAAAAGAATGGTAATGCCCTGAGCGCGTATCTTCAGCAACAGATCGCGCAGTGCGGATTTTTCGGTCGCATTCATGCCAGCCGCAGGCTCATCCAGCGCCAGCAACAAGGGCTCAGTCGCCAGCGCGCGCGCAATCTCGACGCGACGCTGATCACCGTACGACAAGTGTCGCGCCGTGCGCGCGGCAAGATGAGCTATGCCTACGAATTCCAGCAGCTCCGTCGCGCGCCGGGCAATCGCCGCTTCTTCGTCGCGCGCCGCACGATGGCGCAATATCGCACCAAGCACCCCCTGATGCGTGCGCATGTGTCGACCAACCATCACATTTTCGACTGCGCTCATGTCAGCGAACAGACGGATATTCTGAAACGTGCGCGCGATGCCGGCACGGGCGACTTCATGTGGAGCGCCATGCGCGTAGGGTTTGCCGTCGAGCTCGAAGCTTCCCGTGTCTGCTTGATACAAGCCGGTGATCACGTTGAACATCGTGGTTTTACCAGCACCATTGGGCCCGATCAGCCCATAGATCTGTCCACGCACGATGCGCAAGTTCACATCGTACAAGGCTTGCAGGCCGCCGAAGCGTTTCGATGCACCTGAGATGTTCAGCAAAGGTCGTGTCACGATGCACCCCCTGTCTGCGCCTCGCCTTCCGGCACCAGACGGTCTTCGTGACGCGGGGAAGGCCACAAACCCGAGGGTCGGATCAGCATGATCAACACGAGCGCGAGACCATACAACAATTGTCTGAGCACTTCGGCCTCTATCCAGACGTGACCGAACAGCGCCATCTGCACCGGCTCCACGGTATGTCTGAGAATTTCGGGTAGTGCAGCGAGCAACACGGCACCGAGGATCACACCCGGGACATGACCAATACCTCCCAGCACCACCATGGCGAGCACAGCGATGGATTCGGTGAGCGTGAATGACTCCGGTGAAATGAATCCCTGAAACGCACCAAACATCGCACCAGCGACACCGCCAAATGACGCACCCATCGCAAACGCCAGCAATTTGACGTTACGCACATTGATGCCCATGGCCTTGGCGGCGATTTCGTCTTCTCGTATCGCGATCCATGCACGCCCGAGTCGCGAATGCTGCAATCGCTGAGCGACAAATACGGTCAGCACACACAACAGCAGAAACAGAAAATAATAGGCATTCACCGATGGCATCGAAAGGCCACCGAAGGACACCACGCCCGACTGACCTGCGAACGATACAGAGCCTATCCGCACGGGATCGATCAGATTGATACCTTGCGGCCCGTTGGTAATGTTGACCGGGCCGTTGAGGTTATTCATGAAAATACGGATGATTTCGCCAAAACCGAGGGTCACGATCGCAAGATAGTCGCCTCGTAATTTCAGCGTTGGCGCACCCA
This sequence comes from Pseudomonadota bacterium, assembly GCA_041182625.1. Classification (GTDB taxonomy): domain Bacteria; phylum Pseudomonadota; class Gammaproteobacteria; order Burkholderiales; family Burkholderiaceae_D; genus Pernthalerella. Next base: position 28,746 of record JBEGNF010000004.1, read on the forward strand.
GCACGGCGCCGGCGATGGCCGCGACCAATGCCGCCAGAGGCACAATCAGCCAGACCGACAGGTGCAGTCCATGAGTGACCACATCGGGCGGCAGCGAACTCATCAGATAGTCAGCAGCTGCGGGAAATTCCATCTGCAGCGACTCGAGCACGATGACAAACTGGGGCGACGCGAGCAATCCAGCCAGATAAGCACCGATGGCAAAAAATGCGATATAGCCCAGATCGAGGAGGCCGGCGAAACCGACGACAATATTCAGTCCTAATGCCAGCATGATGTACAGCAGCGCCACATCGATGATGCGTACCCATGAATTGCCGAATTGCGAAGCAACGAAAGGAAACGCGATTAGTAACGCGACGAACACTACCCGCGTCAGGCGAGAGTCATTCAGGCTGAAGGCGCGCGCGGCAGAAATCATTGAACGCTCCACGACACTCCCTATGAACGATCTGCGACGCGCTCGCCCATGATTCCCGACGGACGAACCGTGAGCACGAGGATCAGCACAACGAAAGCGAAGATATCCTGGTAATGACTACCCAGCACACCCGCGGTCAGATCACCGATATAACCGGCACCAAGGCTTTCGATCAGACCTAGCAATATGCCGCCGATCATTGCACCGTAGATATTGCCGATGCCGCCCAACACCGCCGCGGAAAACGCCTTCAGGCCGGGAGTGAATCCCATGGCAAATTGCACTGACGCGTAATTCGCGCCCCACATCACGCCCGCGACCGCCGCCAGCGCGGCGCCGATCGCAAAGGTGAATACGATCACGCGATTGGCATCCACGCCCATCAGCGCGGCCACGCGAGGATTTTCTGCAACCGCGCGCATCGCCCGACCCATCCGTGTCCGCTCGACCAACAGCACCAGCAAGACCATGGACAGCACCGCCAGTAACAACAGCAGTACTTGGGTCGAGGTGATCAGTGCGCCGAATACGTGCATGGGCTCAGCCGAGAGCACCTGCGGAAAAGGCAGCGGGTTGCGCCCCCAGACCATCATCGCCAGCGTCTGCAACAAGATGGATACGCCGATCGCGGTGATCAGCGGCGCAAGACGCGGCGCGTTACGCAAGCGACGATAGGCGACGCGCTCAATCACTATGCTGATACCCGCGCAGACGGGTACCGCGCCGGCAATCGCGATCGCCAGCTGAAGCATGCCCGGCATATCGGGCGCGAGTTTTGCGATGATTTGCAGCAGTGTCCATCCGACCATCGCTCCGATCATCAGCACATCGCCATGGGCAAAATTGATCAGGTTGAGCACACCGTACACCATGGTGTAACCCAGCGCGATCAACGAATACATGCTGCCCAGCACGAGGCCATTCAGCAGCTGCTGTACCAGTATCTCCATGGGGTCTTGTTATTGTTGTTCGAACGGTGACATCAGGGATTCATGAATTCTGGAATTCATGCGGCAGCCGGACGAGGATTGAGTCCTTTGGGCAAAGGAAAGGTGACATGCTCTTCAACGCCATCAAGCTCGCGAACACTGTAGGTGCCCAGTGACTTGAGCCGAGCGACCACTTGTTCGACGAGTATCTCGGGCGCCGATGCGCCAGCGGTCACGCCGATGCGGCGTTTACCCTCAAGCCAACGTGGATCAATCTGTTCGGCATGATCGACCATGTGAGACATCACACCGTTCTTCTGCGCGACTTCTCGCAAACGGGAGGAATTCGAACTGCTGGGGCTGCCGACCACGATCACCAGATCGACCTGGGGCGCCATGAATTTGACCGCATGCTGACGATTGGTCGTCGCGTAGCAGATATCGCCTTTCTTGGGCTCGGCAATCGCAGGGAAACGCGCTTTGAGCGCTGCAATGATTTCTTCCGTGTCATCGATCGACAGCGTGGTCTGCGTTACGTACGCCAAGCGGTCAGGGTGACCGACTTGCAGCGTCTGAACGTCAGCCACGGTCTCGACCAAGTACATGCCGCCCTCGCTCTGGCCCATCGTACCCTCGACCTCAGGGTGGCCCTGATGGCCGATCATGATGATCTCGCGACCCTCATCGCGCATTTTTGCGACTTCGACATGCACCTTGGTCACCAGCGGGCAGGTGGCATCGAACACTTTCAGGCCGCGTGACTCGGCCTCGGCCTTGATCGCGCGGGACACTCCGTGAGCGGAAAACACCAGGTGGCTTCCCGCCGGTACATCGGCAAGATCCTCAATGAAGATCGCACCCTTCTCCCGCAAATCACTCACGACATAGGCGTTATGCACGATCTCGTGACGAACATAGACTGGCGCGCCGAATTGTGCCAACGCCCGTTCGACGATTTCGATGGCACGATCCACGCCAGCGCAGAAGCCTCGAGGCTGGGCCAGCAATATTTCATTGTCCATGGTTTTCTCCTGGGCTCAGCGGCGCTGTTCGGACACTGCGCAATGTTACCAATTCGACAGCATACCTGCGATCACCAACACGATGGTCATCAGAGCACGCCGATGAGGCTAACTTCGAATTTTACGTGTTGTCCGGCCAGAGGGTGATTGAAATCGAATAGCGCGTCCTGTTCTTCAAGCCGAAGCAACACGCCAGCGAAACTGCCGCCACCGGGCGCATTAAAATCAACCAGATCCCCAACGCTGTAGTCAGTCTCAGCATCCGAATGCTCGCGCAGTGTTGCCAACGATACCCGCTGCAAGAGATCCGCATTCCGCGGACCGAATGCCTGTTCCGGCGTCAGCTCAAAAATCTGGTGAGCGCCCTCGACCATGCCGAGCAGGCACTGCTCAAGAAATGGCGCAAGTTGGCCCGCGCCCATCTGCAAGGTAGCCGGGCTATCACCGAACGTGCTGACAATATCCTTGCCATCGGCAGAAGACAAACGGTAATGCAATGTCAGGAAAGAGCCTTCAGTGACAACAGGCTGTGGCATGGCAGGCATAAAAACCGGGACGTTGATGAGATTGCCCCTATTGTATGTCAGTACCAAGCATGCGATTTCTGATGGTTGCCACGACTACCGGTTAGGCTGATTACGAACAGCCAATCAGTGAAGGAATCGATGAAAATCACGGACATGCCCGCTGCTGCAAGACCCCGCGAGCGCCTGCTCGCCCACGGCGTTGAGTCACTGACCGATGCTGAGTTGCTGGCGATACTGCTGCACACTGGCACCACGGGCTTGAGTGCGATTGAGCTTGCGCAAAGTATCATCGATCGCTCTGGGTCGCTGGCCCGGCTGATGACTGCACCCGCGGGGGCACTTGAAGGCATCAAAGGCTTAGGGCCGGCAAAGCGCTCTCAGATGCTGGCCGTGCTCGAACTGGCCCGGCGAAGTTACGCAAGCGCGCTGCGGGATCAACCGGTATTCGAATCACCGCAATCACTCAAACATTTTCTTCTGACGCAGTTTGCCGGTCAGAGCAATGAGCGCTTCATCGCACTATTCCTCGATGTCGGACACCGTCTGATTGCCAGTGAAACCTTGTTTCAGGGGACCCTGACGCGCACGGCTGTCTATCCACGAGAAGTAGCGCGACGCGCGCTCGAGCACAATGCCGCTGCGGTGATTTTTGCGCACAACCATCCCGACGGAAAGGCCAGCCCCAGCCTCAACGACAAGAAACTCACCAGCGAACTGAAGAAAGTGCTGGACGGGCTGGAGGTCAAGGTACTGGATCACCTGATCGTCGCCGGACACCACTGCTGGTCCTTTCACGAGCACGGGCTCTGCTGATCCCTGCTGCACCCGGTCCCTGCCCGGCCTACCCACACAGGCCGGTGCCGGGAAAACCCACTGATTGCGCGGCACATTGTTAAATACATTCGCAATATTTAAGATACACTTTTTTTATGCAAGTCGTTGAATATCCTGATTTTTTCTGTATAATCCCGTTTTTTCCAAGATTCTGGAACTACAAGGAGCCTGCCGTGGCACGTGAATGCCAAGTAACCGGGAAGAAGCCGATGGTCGGCAACAATGTTTCCCACGCCAATAACAAGACCAAGCGTCGCTTCCTGCCCAACCTGCAGAACCGTCGCTACTGGGTCGAATCCGAGAACCGCTGGGTGCGTCTGCGCATCTCGACTGCGGGTCAGCGCCTGATCGACAAGCTGGGCATCGATGCCGTACTGGCTGACATGCGCGCTCGCGGCCAGAAAGTCTGACCGACCCGACAACTCCACCTAGAGAGGAAAACTGATAATGGCTACTTCTAAAGGCCGTGACAAGATCAAGCTGGAGTCGACCGCAGGTACAGGTCACTTCTACACGACTTCCAAGAACAAGCGCACGATGCCCGAAAAAATGGAGATCATGAAATTCGATCCCAAGGCACGCAAGCATGTCATCTACAAGGAAACGAAGATCAAATAATCTTCGGTCGCTGCACAACAAAAAGCCCGCGATGTTCGCGGGCTTTTTTATGTCATTGCTCTGCGGGTTCGCTCGGCGTTTCCGAAAGATGTTCCATACCCTGCCGCTCACTCAGGCCAGCCAGTGTCAACCGGCAGGCACCGCAAGCGATCAGGCATAGCTTCTGAGACGTAAAGAAAACTGCTGGAGCGCGCTGATGCCGGATGCTTCCGCACGTGCACACCAATCACGCAGCTGCGCCAGCAACTGGTCGCTGCTGTGGTGCGAGCGCTCCCAGATGGCCGCCAACTCGACACGCATCTCGTGCATGGTCTTGAGCGCTGCGCTGTGCTTGAAAATCTCGGACAACTGCTGAACTTGCGAGGTCTGCAAGCTGGCTGGCTCGCGCTGCAATAGCTGCTTGGAAGATCTCAGCATGCTGGCTTCCAGCGAGGATTTTTCTCGAATGTGGGCGATCTCTTCTGCCCAAGCCTGACGCAAAGAGCGCGCATACTTTGCCATCACGTCATAGCGGTTGGCGACCACAGAGTGCAGTGTGTCCAGATCGGCCACCAGCTTCTCGCGATCGAAGCGAGGCGCCGGGGCAATCTTCTTCACCTTGGCCAGACCAAGGAACGACAGAATGGAGATATACATCCAGCCAATGTCGAACTCGTACCACTTTGATGACAGCTTGGCCGACGTGCCATAGGTGTGGTGGTTGTTGTGCAGCTCTTCGCCGCCGATGATGATCCCCCACGGGAGGATATTGGTCGACGCATCTTTGCAGTCGAAGTTGCGGTAACCCCAATAGTGGCCAATGCCATTGATCACGCCAGCGGCGGTGACGGGGATCCACATCATCTGGATCGCCCAGACCGTCAGCCCAAGCACACCGAACAGCAGCACATTGATGATCAGCATGAGCGACACGCCCAGCGCCGAGTGCTTGGCATAGACATTCCGCTCGATCCAGTCATCAGGCGTTCCGTGACCGTATTTTTCTATGGTCTCGCGATTGCGAGCCTCCACCCGGTAAAGTTCCGCGCCCTCGAACACCACTGTCTCGATGCCGCGGGTGATCGGGCTATGCGGGTCTTCTTCAGTCTCGCACTTGGCGTGGTGCTTGCGATGAATCGCAGCCCACTCCTTGGTCACCATGCCGGTCGTCATCCACAGCCAGAGACGGAAGAAATGGCTGGGTATTGCATGCAGGTCCAGCGCGCGATGCGCCTGGCACCGGTGCAGGAAAATCGTCACTGCAGCGATGGTGATATGGGTGACGGCCAGCGTGTAGGCAAGGATCTGCCAGCCCGAGGCGTTGGTGAGGCCGTTCAGCAGGAAGTCCAGCACAGGATCGAGACCAGAGGTCAGACTCATTTTTTCTCCAAAAGGTGAAACAAAGCCGCGTCCGGAGTTTCTTCTCGGAGAGGGTATCCGCTCGCAGACACCGGAATTGTACGTGTTTTTAGCGGGAATCGGGCTTCTTCGAGAGAAACTTAGTCAGGTAAATCATCCAAAGAAGGCTTATGAATCATAGACTTGTCAGTTTTTACCGAAACTGATGATTCCTTTTCACTGGCTTGGGGGGATCAACACATTCAGGCTGCGTATCGAGTCGAGAAGCCGGCGATTCACCTCCGAGAGCAGCGCGCCGCTGCCCTCCTCGGGATCGGCGATCCAAAACGAGACCTCCAGCACCAAACCTTCCTGCGCCAGCCGGCTGATCAGCACCTCTGGCGCAGGTTCAACCAGCACTCTGGGTAATTCCTGGATTGCACGCCTGGCAGCCATTGCAAATTCATCAACATTTGTCTGGTAACCAACGACCAGCTGGCTGCTCAGCCGCACCTGCCGATCCGACAATGAAAAATTCTGAACGGGTGACGACACCATCATTTCGTTCGGAATCACCGCCTCGGAGCCGTCGCTGGCGCGCAGTATCGTGCAGCGCGCATTGATCTGCACCACCTCACCGCGATATTTGTCCACGCTCACGATGTCACCCAACGCGAGACTGCGTTCCAGCAGGATCACTATGCCGGACACATAACTGCTGACGAGTTTTTGCAGGCCGAGGCCCAGACCAACACCGAGCGCGCCGCCAAACACCGACAGCACCGTCAAGTCAATGCCCACCAGCGACAAGCTGATCAGCACCGCCACCAGCAAGAACAATGCGCGACCAGAGCGCGCTAGCACGACGCGTATCGATGAATGCACCGCATCGAACGCCATCAATCGCTGCTCAAGCGCTGCCGAAGCCCAGAGCGCAATGACAACGGTGACAGCCACGGAGATCAGCGCCTGAAGGATCACCAGCAATGATTCGCGATGCCGACCCATCGGCAAGGTGGTCTGTTCGAGAAATAGCACCAGCTCTGGCCAGAGGCCGGTGACATACAGCGCAAGACCCAGCCAGACGATCGCCGCAATGATTTGCTCAACCGACTGCAGCACGCGTCCGACGCGACCCTCTTTCACGAAGGCCTTGCGGAGCATGAAGAACAAGACGCGAATCAGCAGGAACGCCAGCAACAGCGGTAATGCAAGGCGTAATGTACCGACGTTCTGCCAGTGGCTCAGCCCAGCCACAGCCACCGCAACCAACACCACCGCAAGCAGCGGTGCGAGCACGCGATGAAAACTGTCGACCGGTGCGTTGCCGCCACTCCAGGACTCCGGCGTCGCGAAGCGCGTGACCAGCCAGCGAGACAACCACCAGCCGGCGAGAAGACAGCCACCCAGCACCAGCAGCTGAAAGAGCAACCCGGGACTCTGAAGCTCAGTGATCAGACCCGGTAAGAAGACATGCGCAGAATCAGTGTTCAAGATCACTCCGCGATAGTGGTTGAAGCGGCGTTGCCTGTTGCTGATGACGCCACCAGTTCCTGGCAAAGCGGCGGGCCAGCGCAGCCTGATCCCGAATCACGATCAGGTTCTCTGCATTGAGGTGCTGCGCACCCCAGGTGAAGTTGTAGCTGCCACTGATGACCACGGGCTTCGCACGGGATCCGCCACTCCGCTGATCGGCATCGATCACCACGATCTTGTTGTGCGCATGCCGATATCGCTTCTCAAGCCAGACGGTTATCCCATGCTGTTGCAATAGCCCCAGCAGAGATGCTGGCGTATCCGCGTGCTGACGACCATCTGCCAACACCAGCACCTCGACGCCACGCGATCTGGCGTCGATGAGGCTAAATGCAAACGTTTGGCTGGTCAACAAAAAAGCCTGAACGAGTATCTGGCGACGGGCACTTGCAATGGTGTCATTCAACAGAGACTCCGCATCGTCCCACGGCGTAAACGCAACCTCGATCCCCGTTCGGCCCGAGACCTTGTACTCTGTGTCGGGCCTGTCTCCGGCCATCGCGGGAAGCGGTGGACCAATCAACGCCAGCAAGGCCAGAATTCGAAGGCCCGTGTTCATGATTCAGCGCTGCCTCTCGAGCACAGCAGCGAAAAAGCCATCCGTCTGATGACGATGCGGCAGCAACTGAAGAAAGTCGCCCATGGACAGCGACAGCTTTTGCTCCGCCATGAGCTCGCCCATGGGCCGTAGACTGAATTCGGGATGCTCGGCGATGAACCCGTTGACCACGGACTGGTTTTCTTCTTCCAGCAAACTGCATGTCGCATAGACCAGCCGACCGCCCGGCTTCACCAGACGGGCGGCGCTAGTCAGTATCGATCGCTGCTTTGCATTCAGCTCGACGAGGTCTTTCTCTTGCTGCCGCCATTTCATGTCTGGGTTGCGGCGCAAGGTGCCGAGGCCGCTGCAAGGCGCATCGACCAGCACGCGATCGAGCTTGCCAGCAAGTCGCTTTACCTTGGCATCGTTCTCGTGAGCGATCAGCACAGGATGTACATTCGACAGACCACTGCGTGCCAGACGAGGCTTCAGCTTTGCCAGGCGCTTTTCGGAGACATCGAACGCATACAAGCGTCCCGTGTTTCGCATCCACGCACCCAGCGCCAGCGTCTTGCCACCCGCCCCGGCGCAGAAATCCGCGACCATCTCGCCACGCTTCGCACCCAATATCTGCGCCAGCAGCTGACTGCCCTCATCCTGCACCTCCAGATGACCGTCTTTGAAGAGAGTCATATTCTGCAACGCAGGCTTCTGGCGCATGCGCAGGCCCAGCGAAGAAAATGGCGTCGGCATACACACGATACCTGCGTGCGTGAGCGCCGCCTCGGCGGTCTCGCGATCGGATTTGATGGTGTTGACCCGAAGGTCCAGCGGCGCCGGCTGGTTCAGCGTATCGGTCAGCTGCATCGCCTCGTCCTCGCCGAACTGCTGGCTCAGACGGCTCATGATCCAATCGGGCATATTGGTACGCAGCGCGGCTGGCAAGCTGCTGCGGTCGATCGCCATCACCTTGTCCAGCCACGCGCGTTCGGCATCGGCGAGACCTGACAGTGCATCGATGCCCGCCGCCTCGGACAGCCCGAGTAAGGCGAGTCTTCGCATCTGAGGCCCACTGCCCGATTCGGACAGATGGTTGTACAGATGACGGCGGCGCAACAGCGCATAGGTCGCCTCGGCAATCATGCCGCGCTCACGTCCACCCAACCGAGGATGATCGCGAAAAAACCGCGACAGCACGATATCGGCTGGACCAGTAAAGCGAAGTACCTCTCGCAGTGCTTCTTCAGTGCTGGCGATGATCGCGGGTGGCAATCGCATGATTTGCTTTCTGAAAAAAATGCTTGGCTCAGTGGCCGCGTCGGCTATTGCTGAGTTCAGTGGCTGAGTTCAGTGAACTCCAGCGCTGACCACACGCCCACCTTTGAGTACCAATCGACCCTCTAGCAGATCGCGAACGGCGCGAGGGTAAATCTGGTGCTCTTGCTCGAGCACCCGGGCCGCGAGTGTGTCTGCGTCGTCATTCTCATGCACTGGCACCACCGCCTGCGCAATGATGGGGCCATGGTCCAGTTCGGCTGTCACGAAGTGCACGGTCGCTCCGTGGAATTTGACGCCGGCATCAATTGCGCGCTGATGCGTATCCAAGCCGGTGAAACTGGGCAGCAAGGAAGGGTGAATATTGATCAGCCGGCCGGTAAAGTGATTGACGAACGTGTCGGTGAGTATGCGCATGAAACCCGCAAGAACCACCAGATCCGGCTGGTACTGGTCGATCGCGGCAGCCAGCGCCGCATCAAATTGCTTCCTGTCCAAATAATCGCGATGGTTCACGACAGCCGTCGGAATGCCAGCGGCGTTCGCGACGCCCAGGCCTGCGGCATCGGGCTTGTTACTGATGACGGCAGCGATCTGCGCAGACCAGCGTTCAGCTGCAGCGGTGCGCATCATGGATTCCATGTTGCTGCCGCGCCCGGAGATCAAAATGACGATGCGTTTCATCAACCGGATTTTAACAGCGCAACAGAGCTCAGAAAGTACCGCAGCACCTTCCAGAGAAACAGAAGACGGGGTGAAATTACTGGAAAGAGAAGAAGACGCGGAACGGAACTTTTCTCTCGCTCCAGAAGTCCGCCGCATCACGGAAGACGTCAAGCAGGTTTTCGCGCGCTTCCTTGTCGAATTTCTGCGTGCTAGGCAACTGCTCAAGCACAACAAGGAATCCCGGCTGCTCGCCCGCCTCATGAAACACCTTGGTCAGGCATTCGGTGAGCGCGTCATAATTCTTTGCGAATTGCTTGGGGAGATAGAATGATTCGGCGATGGCACCCAGCACCTGCTGTCGCGTCAGCGCATGCGCACAGTGCGCGTACAGAAAATGCTGGCCAAGGCGAACGGTTTCCTCCTGCAGTTCAGTGACCCGAAAAGCACGGATGGACTGTACGACATTGGCAGGTACCGCACGAAGCAGACTGCTGGCCGGGGCAAATTCCTGGCTCTCTTCCTCGCGCTGTAGCAGCGGCGCGCTGAGCATGTAAATATTCACAGTAATGTTGAAACATCAAATGACGGACGCAATATCAGAGTATTTTCAAATTTGCAACGACTGCGACCGTGCTCGGGTTCTCGTTCAGCAAAACCAAACCGCGTCAGCGGCTTGTTCATCGGCAATTACGGATGATACCCGCCCTTTGGTTCCGGAAAAACCCCCACCCGGATATTGGGATAAAGAATCTGATAATAAATTCTAAATAAAAACACGAAAAAGCCTGCTATTGCGCACATCTCCGCCGAATCATCTTCGATGAAGACGCTTAGTCGATCGCGGGTGAAATTTGTTCAATCCACGTGACGGGACGCTGCTGACGCCAGATATTTCTTTTTCTGATAATTTTTCCTGAACTCGGAAACTTCAAAAAAATGCAATATCTCGTCTCTTCGCAGGAAAGTATCGATCTGACCCAGTTCGATCAGGGAGCGAGTGTAAGCCGACTCGAACAGAAGGTACGAGGCCAGCGCGGCACCCCGGCGCTCCGTGGCACCGATTGCAGAGAGCAAGGTACGAATCGGCAAAGGCAAATTACCGACGTGACGGCTGGCGATGGAATCCAGCGGCTGCGACGGCGTCATCGCCAGCATCTCTACTGGTCGCAGCGAGGTTTGCTGTCGCTGCTCGGGCGTCAGCAATGACAGCGTTGCATTGATACGGTTAAGCCGTTCGATATCCGAAGACAAGCCATCCAGAAAAATGCTCGACATCGCATGACCCGCGATTTGCGCGAGACTGGGATAACCGGCAAATTGCGAAAACTCGCGCTGCGGACCACCGATATTGCCAGCTCCGATGACCAGCACCTTGCTCGCACCCAGATGAATCGCCGGCGAAATGGGTGCCACATCCCGCATCGAGCCATCACCGAAGTATTCGCAGCGCTCGTTGCAATACAAAGGCACTGCGGGAAAGATCAACGGTATGGCAGACGACGCCAGCAAGTGATCGACACCGATCTGCTGCGGCGCTGAGGAACGCAGCGCGCGACTCCAGGGCGCAATCGGCTCTCTGGACTGATAAAAAATTACATGCCGGCCAGCGGTGTAGGACGACGCGGATACCGCCAGTGCATCGAGCACGCCGCGACCAATCACCTGATCAAGCCGCGGCAGGTCGAGCATGCGATGCAGCAAACCAACCAGCGGCGAGTTATCCAGCAGAGAATTCGGCGGCTGGGTGCGCCACTTCCTGAGCAGCCAGCCAAAGGACAACAAGGATAGCCAGCGCGCACCGGATCGAATCACCCCTATCGAATCCGCGCGATAGACTTGCTCGACATCTAGCTCGCGCCAGATTCGCAGCAATACCGTGATGCTCTCTTCAAAATTATCCGCACGACTGGCGAGCGCTGCTGCATTGAGCGCGCCAGCCGAGGTACCACAGATGATCTTGAACGGCAGCCGAGTGGCCGGCCACCCGGTCTCACTGAGCAGCGAAAAGATCGCCTGCAGCACGCCGATTTGGTAAGCCGCGCGCGCGCCGCCACCGGCAAGAAACAAGGCTATTTTTGGCGAGTGAGACATGGCCGCAGGGTAAACCCGGAACCGCTTCCGGGAACAGTCTCGCTCGCTACTATGACATCTCTGCCACAGTCCCCTCCCGCACCGGCCATGCGCGGCGGGCAGCGACCTACGGCAAAACCTTACTTCGGCTGCATGCGTATCGCGCCATCAAGACGGATGGTCTCGCCATTCATCATCGTGTTTTCAATGATGGTCTTGGCAAGATGTGCGTACTCGGCTGGCTTGCCCAGACGCGGGGGGAAGGGCACCATGCGACCCAGTGCATCCTGGACCTCCTGCGGCATGCCCAAGAGCATCGGCGTCTCGAAAATTCCCGGAGCAATGGTCATCACGCGGATGCCATTGCGCGACAGGTCGCGCGCCATCGGCAGGGTCAGGCCAACCACGCCGGCTTTGGAGGCGCCGTACGCCGCCTGACCAATTTGGCCATCGTAGGCGGCGACCGACGCTGTATGGATGATCACGCCGCGCTCGCCGGCGGCGTTTGGCTCCTGATTGCTCATCGCAGCGGCGGCGAGACGCGACATGTTGAAGGTGCCCACCAAATTGATATTGACCACACGCTGGAAAACATCGAGCGGATGTGCGCCGTCCTTGCCCACCGTCTTGACTGCCGGCGCCACACCGGCGCAGTTGATCAAGCCGACCAGTTTGCCCATCGATTCAGCCGCAGCGACCACCGACAGGCCGTCCGCTTCTGAGGTCACGTCGCATTTGACGAACTTGCCTTTCAGTTCCGCAGCGAGCTTTTCACCCGCCTCCACCTGCACATCGGCCAGCACTACCTTGCCGCCGTTCTCGACGATCATGTGCGCAGTTGCAGCACCCAGGCCCGAGGCACCACCGGTGATAATGAAGACATTGTTCTTGAATTCCATGCTTGCTCCAGAGTCGAGAGTAAAAAAATAGTAATGCGTTCGGTCGCGGCTTGCGTTGCTGCGAGAAGCAAAACCGTAATGATACCCCCGCTAATGATAAAGGCAGCCGAAGCTGCCTTTATCAGTTCGCAAAGCTGCGCTTCGCGATGTCGTTTGTGTCTAACCGATCATGCCGGACGAACCCAGCAGAGGAACGATCAGCAACGCGACGATGTTGATGATCTTGATCAACGGGTTGACTGCAGGGCCGGCGGTGTCCTTGTAGGGATCGCCGACGGTGTCGCCGGTCACCGCAGCTTTATGGGCTTCGCTTCCCTTGCCGCCATGATGACCATCCTCGATGTATTTCTTCGCGTTGTCCCAGGCACCGCCGCCGGTACACATCGAAATTGCCACAAAGAGCCCGGTAACGATGGTGCCCATCAGCAAACCACCGAGCGCCTTCGGACCCAGCACCAGACCCACGACGATGGGAACTACGACGGGCAGCAGCGAGGGGATCATCATTTCCTTGATCGCTGCCGCTGTCAGCATGTCGACGGCTCTGCCGTACTCAGGCTTCGCCGTGCCCTGCATGATGCCGGGGATCTCGCGGAACTGACGGCGCACCTCTTCCACCACGGAACCCGCCGCACGACCCACGGCTTCCATCGCCATCGCGCCGAACAGGTAAGGAATCAGACCACCAATGAAGAGGCCAATGATCACCATCGGATCGGACAGATCGAAATTCACCTCGATGCCACGCGCATGCAGCGCATGCGTGTAATCGGCGAACAGCACCAGCGCCGCCAGACCCGCAGAACCGATCGCATAGCCTTTGGTCACCGCCTTGGTGGTGTTGCCCACCGCATCCAGCGGATCCGTGATGTCACGCACGCTGTCGGGCAATTCGGCCATCTCGGCAATGCCGCCGGCGTTATCTGTGATCGGACCATAGGCATCCAGTGCGACGATGATGCCTGCCATGGACAGCATCGCCGTCGCGGCAACGGCAATGCCGTACAGACCGGCCAGAGCGTACGACACCACAATACCCGCGCAGACGAACAACACTGGCCAGGCGGTCGATTTCATCGAGATGCCGATACCAGCAATGATGTTGGTCGCATGGCCCGTCGTTGACGCCTGTGCGATGTGCTTCACCGGATGGAAATCCGTGCCGGTGTAGTACTCGGTGATCCAGACCATGGCAGCCGTCAGCACGAGACCGACCACGCAAGAGCCAAACAAGGCCATGGCGCTCGCGGTACGCTCACCTGACATGACTACCGGCTCGGGGAACAGCGTGATGGTCACAAAATAGAATGCAATCAGCGATAGCACGCCCGACACAATCAGTCCGCGATACAGTGCGGGCATCACGTTGCGCATATCAGGTTTGGCCTTGACGAACATCACGCCAATGATCGATGCAATGATCGATACACCACCAAGAATCAGCGGGTAAATCACGGCAGCTCCGGGCGCCGACACCACCATCAGCGCGCCCAGCGCCATCGTGGCGATCAGTGTCACGGCATACGTCTCGAACAAGTCGGCGGCCATACCTGCACAGTCACCGACATTGTCACCGACGTTGTCAGCGATCACGGCAGGATTGCGAGGATCATCCTCGGGAATACCTGCCTCGACTTTGCCGACGAGATCAGCGCCAACGTCCGCACCTTTGGTGAAGATCCCGCCGCCCAGACGCGCAAAGATCGAGATCAGCGAGGAGCCAAAAGCCAGACCCAGCAGAGGCTTGAGCGTCGCCGAATCCGGATGGTCCAGTCCACCGATAAAGTAATAGAACAGCGACACGCCGATCAGGCCCAAGCCGACCACCAGCATGCCGGTGATCGCGCCGCCACGGAAAGCCACATCCAGCGCCGGACCGATGCCATGCGTGGCAGCCTGCGCGGTACGCACATTGGCTCGCACCGACACATTCATGCCGATGAAGCCGCACGCACCAGAGAGCACCGCGCCGACCACGAAACCGATCGCGGTGAGCCCATCAAGGAAAACTCCGATCAGGATCGCCAGCACGACACCCACGATCGCAATCGTCCGGTACTGACGAGCGAGGTAAGCGGCGGCGCCGGCCTGGATTGCTGCGGCGATTTCCTGCATGCGAGCATTACCCGCATCCTGGCCGAGAATCCAGCTTCGGGAGACCAAACCGTAGATGACGGCGATCAAGCCGCACACCACGGCAAACCACAAGCCCTGTGTTGCCATATCTCTCCTCCAAAAGTTCCTACTGTGGTTGACTTCCTCTGCAGCCCGCCCTCTCTGGAACGGTGCTGCGATTTGCTGCAAACTCCGCGTGTCACCTGCAATGCATCGACGGCTCCACGCTTCAGACATCGAAAATCGCTACGGTGATGCCTGCTTCGACCATGAAAAAAGCGGACCGGCGGTCCGCTTTTTTCATGGTCTGTGATTATTTCTCCAGCGCCGCAAACGCCAGTTCGCGAATTTCCTCGACTGGACCGACACCAGCGATCTTGCGGTACTTGGGCGCGCCCGAGTGACCCGATTGTGCCCAATCATTGTAATAACCGACCAGCACCTTGGTCTGCTCGTGATAGACCGACAGTCGCTTGCGCACGGTCTCCTCACGATCATCGTCGCGCTGGATCAGTTCTTCGCCCGTTTGATCATCCTTGCCGGCGACCTTGGGCGGGTTGTATTTGACATGATAGGTGCGCCCCGAGGCCGGATGCACGCGCCGCCCACTCATGCGCTCGATGATGGCTTCGTCGGGCACATCGATCTCAAGCACATAGTCGATCGTGACACCCGCGTCTTTCATCGCGTCGGCTTGCGGGATCGTGCGAGGGAAACCATCGAACAGGTAACCGTTTGCGCAGTCCGGCTGCTTGAGCCTGTCTTTGACCAGACCAATGATGATGTCGTCCGACACGAGTCCACCCGCATCCATCACTTTTTTTGCTGCGAGACCCAGCGGCGTGCCTTCCTTCACCGCTGCGCGCAGCATGTCGCCCGTAGAAATTTGCGGTATGTTGTATCGCTCTTTGATATACGCCGCCT
The DNA here is from genome assembly GCA_041182625.1 of Pseudomonadota bacterium. Lineage (GTDB taxonomy): Bacteria > Pseudomonadota > Gammaproteobacteria > Burkholderiales > Burkholderiaceae_D > Pernthalerella. The sequence continues at coordinate 44,440 of JBEGNF010000004.1, forward strand.
GCGTTCCCTTGCCCGCACCCGGCGCCCCCAATAAAATCAGCCGCATTACTTTTTCCTTACGCGTTTTTCGACATTGGAAACCGCGATCTTGCTTGCCAACTCAGCATTGTCTGTTAAATAGCTTGCCCGAAACTTACCACAGATTCGCAGGGTCACGACGACAAGGGCAGGTGAAAAGCTTGCTCAAAGAGCAAAATAAGAGCGCACTCGCTCAAGATCCTCCGACGTGTCGACGCCAGCATGCGGTGCTCGAGCGACACGGTGCACTGCAATACGAAAGCCGTTCCATAGCACGCGCAATTGCTCGAGCGCTTCGATATGTTCGACCGGCGACACCGGCAGCGCAGGATACTGTCGCAAAAAATCGCGACGATACGCATACAAGCCAATATGTCTGAGCGGCTCATATCCAGCGGGCAGTTCTTTCAGATCTTCAAGCTGCTTGAGGCTGCCGAAAACGTCGCGGTACCAGGGTATCGGCGCACGCGAAAACAGGAGCGCACAATCAGACGCATCAAGCACGACCTTGACCACATTCGGATTGACGACATCCGACATCGAATCAATCGGATGCGCCGCGGTCGCCATCGGCACCTCGGCCGAGATCAGCGCTGCACAGGCATCGATCAGCGCGGGATCGATCAGCGGTTCATCTCCTTGGACATTGACGATGACCGCATCATCCGGCAGGTCAAGCACTTCGGCCACTTCAGCGATACGATCAGTCCCTGAGGGATGATCATCACGCGTCATCCTTACGTCGACCTGATGCTGCTGACAAGCCAACAGAATATCCGGATGATCTGTTGCCACCACGACGCGGCTCGCACCGGACAGGGCGGCACGCTCCGCGACGCGAACCACCATCGGCTTGCCGCCAAGATCGGCGAGCGGCTTATTCGGCAAACGCGTCGATGCCAGGCGCGCGGGAATGATGATGGTGTAACTCATGCGCGAACACCGCGACACGGTGCGGGACGGCGTATCACTGCGCTGCTCCGGTACCGTCGCGAGGCGCGGCATCGAGATCACGCGCTTCTTCCGCCCACAGGATCGGGATGCCGTCGCGTATCGGATAAGCCAGATGATCAGGATTGCAGATCAGCTCCTGCGCCTGCTTGTCGTACTTCAGCGGCCCCTTGCACAAGGGGCAGACAAGGATGTCAAGCAGTCGGGTATCCACGCAATTTCTCCACCAGGTGTTTTGACAGCGGGCCATCGATGGCCGCCTGCACGGGAACGACCCATAAACGCGAGTCGGAGGCAATCGCCTCTGTGCGAACACATTTTACTGCATCCTTTTCCGTGATCAGGATGATATCGGCATCAAGATCCGCAAACGGATTGGTGGAAAAATCAAAATGATCTGGCAGCGGCAGAGTGTGCGACAAGTTCACACCTAGCTTTCTCAGCATCAGAAAGAACCGCTCGGGATGACCGATGCCAGCGACAGCGGCAATGCGCGCATCCACCGGAAGGTCATGCAGTAACAAGGTGCTGTGAGGATCGCTCAGAGCTCGTGCATCGCTGCCCTCCAAATGCATGGCAAACGTCTGCTGGCCGACAGCCGCTGCACCGCCATTCACCAGATGAAAATCGAAACGGCGCGATGCTGGCTCGCGCAGCGGACCGGCTGGCAACAGCCATCCGTTGCCAACGCCACGCTCATCAGATAACAGAATCTCGATATCGCGGCGCAGCGCATAATGCTGCAGACCATCATCTGAAACCAGCACGTCGACGTCCGGGTAAGCGGCGAGCAGCGCTTCTGCTGCCGCTGCCCGATGTCGTCCGACGAACACAGGCACGCCGCTGCGCTGACGAATCAACAAGGGCTCGTCACCAGCGATTGCAACCGGCGTATCTTCCCTCACCTGCCGCACCTGATCGGCAACCGTGCCATGACCGCGCGAAATCACGCCAGGCACCAAACCATGCTGCCGCAATTGCTGCACCAGCCAGATGACCAGTGGCGTCTTGCCAGTGCCACCGACATAGATATTGCCGACTACGATCACGGGAACGGCGATTGCATGCGACCTGAGCAGACCCACACGGTAGAGCCAGCGCCGGCAGCCCGTCGCCACACCGAACAGCAGCGACAGCGGCAGTAACACCCAGGCCAGCCAGCCACGGCGCTGCCACTCGCGCGACAACAGCATTTCCAGAAAAGCGCGCGGTGTCATGCTCGCGCTAGCGCGAAGGCGCAGAGTGAGCAGCGAACACCAGTCGTGCGAGACCGGCATTGCGCGCAGCCTCCATCAGTTGCACCACTGATTGATGGCTGGCCATTGCATCGGCGTGAATCTCGACCGTGATATCCGGATTGCCCTGCGACGCATCGCGCAGCGCCGCCGATAGCGCCGCCGGGTCACCTGCCGAGATGCGCTGCTGCTGGACTGCGTAGCGCCCCTGAGAATCGATGGCGACAGTGAGAGATTTCGGTGACGCGGCGGTGTCACCATTCGCCGAGGGCAGGCTGACCTGCAAACTGGTGTATTTGCTGAAGGTGGTGCTAACCATTAGAAAGATCAGTATCACCAGCAGCACATCAATGAAGGCGATCAGGTTGATCTCTGGCGCCGCACGACGCTGACCCTTGCGAAAATTCATCCGTGGTTCCGCTCGCCGGTCATGGTGTCGACGAAACGCACCGCCTGCTGCTCCATGTCGATCACGAAACCATCGACCAGCGCATGGAAGTGGCGATGGAAGACCAACGCAGGCATCGCTACGGCGAGTCCGAAACCCGTGTTGTAGAGCGCGACGGAAATCCCGTGCGCGACCTGAATGGGATCCGCCCCCACACCGCCGGTCGCTCCGAACAGTTCGATCATTCCGATCACGGTACCGAACAAACCCATCAGCGGTGCCAGCGTCGCCACCGTACCCAGCGTGGTCAGGTAGCGTTCGAGCTGATGCGAAGCCACTCGGCCCGCCTCTTCGATCGCCTCTTTCATCGCTTCGCGCGATGCGCCGAGATTGCGCACGCCAGCGGCCAGCACCCTGCCCAGCGGAGAATTCTGCTCCAGCTGGCTGAGCGTCTCGGCATCGACGCTGCCCGCGCGGGCCACCGCAATCACATCGGGCAGCAGCGCGTCCGGAAGAATGCGTGCCGCTCGCAGGTACATCAGCCTCTCGATGATGATGGTCAGGGCGATGACCGATGCGGCCAGCAAGAACCAGATCGGCCATCCTGCGGCGTGAATAATCGCAAGCAAGTCGCTACTCCTGCGTAGGGGAAATAATGGACGCTGACTGTAACCGCTTCAGCAACCCCCGGCAAGCTAGGCGTTGGTCACTCTAGTTTGCGTGTACTCACTATAGTCAAATTTCTTATATTGCCTATCTTTTCGTGACAAAATCTTATTCACAGGCTTTGTGGACAAGTGTGTGCGCAAGCACCATGGGAAACCTGAAAGTCCCTGATTTATAAGGAAATTACTACACTGCCTGCCCACCGCGCACCGCTGTACCCACGGCTTCACGGATTCGACGTCGATGTACGGGCGGCAGCGAACAAGCGACAATGCCGCTCACCGCAGCTTTCACAGACAGAATCTGATGCTCGACGACAACCAGACCTCCAGCAACGCCGGCCCTCCGATACTGACTGTCAGCCAGCTGAACCAGGCCGTGGGCCGGCTGCTCGAAAAAAGCTTTGCACTGGCCTGGGTCAGCGGCGAAATCTCCAACTTCACCCGGGCCGCCTCTGGCCACTGGTACTTCACGCTCAAAGATGCCAATGCTCAGGTGCGGGCGGTGATGTTCCGTGGCCGAGCCCAGTATGTCGATTTCAATCCGCGCGAGGGAGACAAGATTGAAGTCAGGGCGACGGTCGGTCTGTATGCTGCACGGGGCGACTTCCAGCTGAATGTCGAGGCCATGCGCAAGGCTGGCGTAGGCAATCTCTATGAAGCCTTCATGCGCCTGAAAGCCAAGCTCGCAGCCGAAGGTTTGTTCGACGAGGCGCGCAAGCGCGAGCTACCCGATTTTCCGCGCACCATTGGTATCGTCACCAGTCCGCAAGCGGCGGCTCTGCGCGATGTGCTCGCTACATTCCGGCGGCGTGCGCCACATGTGGCACTGGTGCTGTACCCGACCGCTGTGCAAGGTGAGGGCTCGGCAGAAAAAATCGCGGAAGCCATCAACACTGCATCGCGTCGCGCCGAGTGCGACCTGCTGATCATCTGCCGGGGCGGCGGGAGCCTGGAAGACTTGTGGTCATTCAATGATGAACAGGTCGCGCGCGCTATCGCGACCTGTCGTGTGCCAGTCATTTCCGGCGTGGGTCATGAGACCGACGTGACCATCGCAGATTTCGTCGCTGATCTGCGCGCACCGACGCCGACGGCAGCAGCAGAGCTGGCCGCCGCACCGACTGATGACTGGCTGGCCGAACTCGAAGAACTCGCGTACGGCCTAAGTCGTCAACTGCGCCGGCAGCTGGATGAGCGCGAGCAGACGCTAGACTGGCTGGCGCGCCGGCTGCAAAGCCCGTCCACTGCGATCAACCACCACAAACTGAAACTGAGCGGGCTTGCGATACGGCTCCGTCATGCGACATCAAGCCCAGTCGCAGCAGCGCGCTTTCGTCTGGGTCACATGACCAACCGCTTGCGGCATGCGATGCCAGACACCCGAATGGCCCGTGCGCGCATGACGGCGCAGGCGACGCGCTTGCATACGGCATTCAGCCTGAGAGAGGTTTCTCGTCAGCACGCGCTGGCCTCTGCGCGCGAACAGCTCGAGCTGCTGGCGCCGCAGCGTACGCTGGAGCGGGGCTACGCCATCGTATCTGATGATGCGGGCAAGATCGTGCGACGTCCCGCCGAGATTCGCGCCCCGCAACGACTGACGCTGACACTCGCTGGAGGGAAAACCGCGATCGACATCAGCGCAGCTACGCCTGAGGATTGAGTGCCCGCAACCAGGCAGGGCGGCAGCCAATCGAAAATGTCGGGTTGGGCTATACTTCGGCGCGTATTTACAAAAGGGGCAATTCCGCACGCTGCGACAGGCGACGAGCTGCAGCGGCATTCTCCGCCCCGATAAAAACAGGTGAAGTTCATTTCAGGGAGGTTTTATGGCTGCAGTTCTGCAATCTTTGGGACGTACCATCATCGCCGGCATCGTCATACTCATTCTGCTGGTGCTGGTCTCTGCGAGCGTCTCTGGCGTGGGCCCGCAATTTGGCCATGCGTGGGGCGCATTCTTCATGCGATGGCTGCATGTGGTGTCGGGCGTGATGTGGATCGGCCTGCTCTGGTACTTCAACTTCGTACAGATTCCCTCTATGCCGAAAATCCCCGACGAGCAAAAACCGGCGATCGGCAAAGTGATCGCGCCAACCGCGTTGTTCTGGTTCCGCTACGCGGCGCTGGCAACAGTCGTCACTGGTCTGCTGGTCGCATGGATGAACGGCTATCTCGTGTTCGCACTGGGTCTGCAGCAACCCGTGCACGCCATTGGCATCGGCATGTGGATTGCGCTGGTGATGGCATTCAATGTCTGGTTCATCATCTGGCCAAACCAGAAAAAAGCGCTGGGTATCGTTACGGTCGAAGCTGAAGAAAAAGCCGCAGCAGCCCGCCTGGCCATGCTGACTTCGCGCTTCAACACCATGCTGTCCATCCCCATGCTTTACATGATGGTGGCACAGCAGAACGCTGGCCTGTAAGCTGGATAAAGTGTCAATCAAAGCCCGCGCAATGCGCGGGCTTTTTCATGCGCGCTAGTTCGGGCGCTCAAAGCGCGTTTACCGGTATCTTCAGATAAGCGACACCATTGGTATCTCGAGGCGGCATCTCGCCCGCGCGAATATTGACTTGTACCGCTGGCAAAATCAGCACCGGCATCTCCAGCGTCGCATCGCGCCGAGTGCGCATCTCGACAAACTGGGCCTCGCTGATACCGTCATGCACATGAATGTTCTTGCGCCGCTGCTCGCCTACGGTCGTCTCGAACGCAATTGGCCTGTCATTCGGCGGGTAGTCGTGACACATGAACAGCCGTGTCGCGTCGGGAAGACTGAGGATTTTTCTCACTGACGCATACAGCGTCTTTGCATCACCGCCTGGAAAATCGCAGCGCGCAGTGCCCACGTCCGGCATGAACATCGTGTCACCGACGAACACCGCATCGCCAATATGAAAAGCGACGCAAGCTGGTGTGTGTCCGGGCACGTACATCGTCGATCCCGACAGCGCACCGAAACGAAATGCTTCGCCGTCTTTCAGCAGATGATCGAACTGCGAACCATTGGTCGCAAAGCCCGGTTCCAGATTGAAAATGCCCTTGAATACCTGCTGCACCGCGGTGATGTGATCACCAATGGCTGTCTTGCCGCCGAGTTTCTGTTTCAGATAAGGCGCTGCAGTGAAATGATCCGCGTGTGCATGCGTCTCGAGTATCCATTCAACCCTCAGGTTCTTCTGCTTGACGAACTCGATGACCTTGTCGGCGGAATCGGTTCGGGTGCGACCGGATTTCGGATCGTAGTCCAGCACAGAGTCGATAATGGTGCAGGCCGTGCCCTCTTTTTCATAGACCACATAGGTGACTGTCCAGGTGGCGGGATCGAAGATGCCGTGAACTTGGGGTTTCAGTGAATCCGTCATGGCGGGGCTCCGCAATTATATTTAAAGTAATTACATTATATTGACCAACAATTTATTTGTCAATATAATGTAATCGTTGAAATCGAGATACCGCGGTACCCGCACCCAAGCTGCGCGACAAGCCGCCACCAGAGGAGATCAGCATGTCAGCGAACGTCACTCGGCATACCGACAAATTCGGCACAGCGCCTCAGCTCGGCCCGTCGGACATGCCCGAAATTGCTGCGATGGGCTTCAAGACGGTGATCAACAACCGGCCCGATGGCGAGGGTGGCGCAGACCAGCCGAGCAGTGCCGAGATCGAAGCAGCAGCCAAGGCAGCAGGCCTGAATTACGACTACCTGCCCGTGATCAGCGGGCAGATCACCGAGCCGCAGGCCAGAAAATTCGCCGAGCTGCTGGCCATTCGGCCCGGCCCGGTGCTGGCGTTCTGCCGTAGTGGCGCACGATCGCAACATCTGTATCGCTTGGCCAATGGTCAATCATCCCCGGCAACGGTATCGGGTGGCGCCGCCGCAGCCGCCTGCAACTGGAGCGACAATCAAGACATCCTGATTGTCGGCGGCGGCAGTGCCGGCATAGGACTGGCCGCCAGTCTCAAAAAACGCCAGTCCAATCTTCAGATCGCCATCATCGAGCCCAGCGACAAGCACTACTATCAGCCGTCGTGGACCTTGGTCGGCGCCGGTGAGTTTGATGCGCGCGACAGTGTGCGCGACATGGCCGAGGTGATGCCCGCCGGCGTCACCTGGATACGCGCGGCCGTGACTGGCTTTGATCCCGACAACCGACGAGTGATGCTGGATAACGGTAGCACGGTCAGCTACCAACACCTCATCGTTGCACCCGGCCTGAAACTGAACTGGAAAGTCATCCCCGGTCTCGAAGAAACGCTGGGCAAGAATGGCGTGACCTCGAATTACCGTTTCGACCTCGCGCCTTATACCTGGGAACTGGTGAGCAAGATGAAATCCGGCAGGGCGATCTTTACGCAGCCGCCGATGCCGATCAAGTGCGCAGGCGCGCCGCAGAAAGCCATGTATCTGTCCTGTTCTGAGTGGGAGCACCAGCGCGTACTGAAAAACATTCAGGTCGATTTCCACAACGCCGGCGGAGTGCTGTTTGGCGTCGCGGATTTTGTGCCACCGCTGATGGCGTATGTGAAGCGCTATAACGCCCATCTGCATTTCAATTCAACCTTGGTGGCCATCGATGGCCCAGCGAAACGGGCATGGTTCGAAGAAAAAGACGCGAGCGGCAATGCTGTCCAAATTGAAAAAAGCTTCGATTTCATTCACGTCACGCCGCCACAGACCGCACCCGACTTCGTCAAAGAAAGCCCCTTGGCGAATGCGGAAGGCTGGGTCGATGTGAATCAGGTGACGCTACAGCACAATCGCTATCCGAATATCTTCAGCCTCGGTGATGCCTCATCATCACCGAACGCAAAGACTGCCGCCGCAGCGCGCAAGCAGATCGTCGTGGTTGCAGAGAATCTGCTTGCCTTGCGCAGCGGACGTGAACTGCCGACCCAGTACGATGGCTATGGTTCCTGCCCGCTGACCGTCGAGAAAGGCAAGATTGTGCTCGCTGAATTCGGCTTTGGCGGCAAGCTGCTGCCCACCTTCCCGCTGGAACCTACCGTGCCTCGCTCTTCGGCATGGGTACTGAAGAAAAACATTCTCCCCAAGGTGTACTGGAACCTGATGCTCAAGGGTCATGAATGGCTGGCGCGACCGGAGGGCAGCTAAGCAATGCGGATTCAGGCGATGCTGCCAGGATGGCTCAGGCATTACCAGCGAGACTGGCTGAGCGGCGATATGATCGCCGGCCTGATCGTGACGGTCATGCTGATACCGCAAAGCCTGGCGTATGCGATGCTGGCAGGAGTGCCTCCGGAAATCGGGCTGTACGCCAGCATCCTGCCCTTGATCGCGTATGCGCTTCTGGGAAGCAGCATGACCCTCGCCGTGGGTCCGGTAGCGGTCGTTTCGCTGATGACCGCCAGTGCGCTCACTCCACTGGCTACGCAGGGCACACCCGAGTATCTGGCGATGGCGATCCTTCTGGCGCTGCTGTCGGGTCTGATGCTTATCGCTGCTGGCTTGCTGCGTCTCGGCTTTCTCGCTTGGTTTCTCAGTCATCCTGTCATCAGCGGCTTCATCTCGGGCTCGGCGGTGCTGATCGCGATAGGACAGGTCAAATACCTGCTCGGCATAACATTTTCTTCAACCGGCGTGCTCTCGACGCTTGAGGGCTTGATCAAACACCTGCCCGAAACAAACGTCGTCACCGCAGGCATCGGCATCACGGCGCTGGTCTTTCTGTTCTTCGCTCGCTCTCACCTCGCGTTGCTGCTGAAACGAATCGGCGTTCCTGCCAAAGTCGCTGAGATGGTCAGCAAACTCGCGCCGATGACCGCGGTGATCCTATCGACCACTGTCGTTGCGAGTCTGCATCTGGATGAAACTGCGCGGGTCTCTATCGTGGGCAAAGTACCTGCAGGCCTTCCCTCACTTTCCCTGTCGATGCCCGGCTGGGATGCGCTGCACGCGCTGTGGGTACCGGCCATGCTGATTTCACTGGTGGGTTTCGTCGAAAGCGTCTCGGTAGCACAATCGCTGGCGATAAAACGCTCGCAACGTATCCAGCCTGATCGCGAACTGCTGGGCATTGGCGCTGCCAATATCACCAGCGCACTGTCTGGCGGCTTTCCAGTCACGGGCGGCTTCGCGCGCTCAGTGGTGAATTTTTCGGCAGGCGCAAACACACCCCTGTCTGGCGTAATTTCGGCACTGATGATGAGTGTGGTCCTGATCGGACTGACCTCTTGGTTCCACTACCTGCCGCATACCGTGCTATCAGCCACCATCATCGTTGCGGTGCTGGGACTGATCGACATGCAAACACTCAAACACGCCTGGCACTACGACAAAGCCGATGCGACCGCCCTGCTGCTGACTTTCTTTGGCGTGATCGTCTTCGGCGTGGAAGAAGGCATCGTCATCGGCGTCGCACTATCACTGGCCGTTCAGGTCTGGCGCAGCAGTCATCCGCACATGGCCGTTGTTGGCCGGGTTCCAGGCACCGAGCATTTTCGAAATATCGAACGGCATCAGGTCGAGACGCTGCCCGGCCTGATTGCGCTGCGCATCGATGAGAGTCTCTATTTCGCGAATGCGCAAGTACTGGAAGAAAAAATTGAAAGTCTGCTTCAGCAACAAACCGGCACGCGCGACCTGCTGCTGATCCTGTCAGCAGTCAATCAGCTCGATACCACGGCACTGGTCATGCTGACCGAGCTTGAGCGCAGTCTCGCCGAGCGACACATCCGGCTGCATTTCGCAGAAATCAAAGGGCCTGTGCTGGATCGTCTGCGCGGCACGCCACTCGGCGAACAAATGAAAGACCGTATCTATCTGAGCACACATCAAGCCTTTCTGGCGTGCGCGACTGGCTGATCACTGACGCACGCCGCAAAGCGTCTCAGATCACCTGCTTGTTTCTCAAGCGGTCGAGCTGCTCATCGGAATAGCCCAGCTCGCGCAAGAGTTCGACATTGTCCTGCCCAAGCGCGGGCGGCGCTCTGCGATAACTGACCGGCGTTTTCGACATCCTGATTGGCGATGCAACCAGATCCAGATCACCATGGGCTGCCGAGTGTAGCCGCAGCTGCATGCCGCGCGCCCGAACCTGAGGATCGCGGAACACACGATCGATCGTGTTGATTGGGCCGCAGGGAAAACTCTCGCGCTCCGCCAGCGCGCACCATTCATCGATGGTCTTCGTCCGCATGACTCGGGATAACCAGTCGAGCAAAGCCTGACGATGATGCACACGCGCCTCGTTATTCGCGAAACGTTCATCGCCTGCGACATCCGGCTCGCCTGCCGCGCGGCACAGACCGGCGAACTGCGTGTCATTGCCGATTGCGAGCATCAGATAACCATCTTTGCAGGCGACAGGCTGATACGGCACGATGGAGGGATGCGCACTACCCATGCGCTGCGGCACCTTGCCACTCAACAGATAATTGCCCGCCTGATTCGCCAGTGTCGCCACCTGCACATCAAGAAGCGCAATATCGATCTGCTGGCCTTCGCCAGTTCGCTCGCGATGAAACAGCGCAGCAAGTATCGCATTCGACGCGTACAAGCCGGTCAGCAAGTCCACCACCGCGACGCCGACTTTCTGCGGGCCGCCACCGGGCACCTCATCTGGCTCGCCGGTAATGCTCATCAGACCACCCATGGCCTGAATCAGCGCGTCATAGCCGGGACGCTCGGCGTACGGGCCATCCTGCCCAAAACCAGTGATCGAGCAATAAATCAGGCGGGGATTGATCAATGCGACGGAAGCATAGTCGAGTCCATATTTCTTCAGGCCGCCGACCTTGTAATTCTCGACCAGCACATCGGCTTGTTTGATCAACGCGATCAGGATGTCGCGTCCTTCAGGGCGCGTAAAGTCCAGCGACAATGAACGCTTGTTGCGGTTCGCACAAAAGAAATACGCTGCATCGCGTTCATCTGTATCGACGCGATCGACAAACGGCGGGCCCCAGCTGCGGGTGTCATCCCCGGTGCCGGGACGTTCGATCTTGATCACGTCCGCGCCGAGATCAGCGAGGTTCTGCGTGGACCATGGCCCGGCCAACACGCGCGAGAGGTCGACGACCCGGATGCCTGCGAGCGCCGAGGTCATACTGACCTCAGAAAAAAGCTTGTATGCCGGTCTGCGCGCGACCAAGGATCAGCGCGTGGATATCATGCGTGCCCTCGTAAGTGTTCACCACTTCCAGGTTCAGCATGTGGCGCACGACACCGTATTCATCGCTAATGCCATTCCCGCCCAACATGTCACGTGCCATGCGCGCGATCTCCAGCGCCTTGCCGCAGGAGTTGCGCTTCATGATGGAGGTGATCTCAACTGCGGCCGTGCCTTCGTCGCGCATGCGGCCAAGGCGCAGGCAGCCTTGCAGCGCAAGCGTGATCTCGGTCTGCATGTCGGCGAGTTTTTTCTGTATCAGCTGATTCGATGCCAGCGGCTTACCGAACTGCTTCCGATCCAGCGTGTACTGGCGCGCGGTGTGCCAGCAAAATTCTGCTGCACCGAGCGATCCCCACGAGATACCGAACCGCGCTGAATCGAGGCAGGTAAACGGGCCTTTGAGGCCGCGCACCTCGGGGAAGGCATTCTCTTCCGGCACGAAGACCTGATCCATCACGATCTCACCCGTGGTCGATGCGCGCAAGCCCATCTTCCCGTGGATCGCCGGGGTGGAGAGGCCCTTCCAGCCTTTGTCGAGAATGAAGCCACGGATCTTGCCTTCATCATCCTTGGCCCACACAACAAAAACATCCGCGATCGGGCTGTTGCTGATCCACATTTTCGAACCACTCAGACTGTAGCCACCGTCGACCTTTTTGGCGCGTGTCTCCATGCCGCCGGGGTCAGAGCCATGGTTCGGTTCAGTCAAACCAAAGCAACCTATCCACTCGCCCTTCGCCAGCTTGGGCAGATATTTTTTACGCTGGTCCTCGGTACCGAATTCATAAATAGGCACCATCACCAGCGAGCTCTGCACGCTCATCATCGAGCGGAAGCCTGAATCCACGCGCTCGATCTCACGCGCGATCAGTCCATAGCTCACATAGTTCAAGCCAGCGCCGCCATACTCCGCTGGAATGGTCGGACCCATCAGCCCCAGCTCGCCCATCTCGCGGAAGATCGCCGGATCGGTCTTTTCATGACGAAAGGCTTCCAGCACGCGCGGCATGAGCTTGTCCTGCGCGTAGGCGCGCGCCGCATCGCGAACCATGCGCTCTTCTTCGGTCAGCTGCTGATCCATCAGCAGCGGATCTTCCCAGTGAAACTTGGCGGCACTCATCACATAGTCTCCGATATAGGGCCTGTGTTCTTAGGTCGATGGCAAGACGGCAGTCACTCAGATCGCGCTGACGACCGGCAAGTGACTGCTCATGCCGCCCGCGGCCTCATAAGACAGGCTATTGATGCTCAGCGCAGGCGTGCGGCAAGTTCGCCAATGATGCCACGCCGGAAAGCCAGCACGCAGATCACGAAGATCAGCCCGGTCACCATGGTCACCGACTCGCCTATCGTGTTGAACCATTCGATATGCGAGATCTTCGCGAGCCAGGTGCCCAGATCGCCCAGCTTGTTTTCCAGCGCAATGATGATGATCGCTCCCACCACCGGACCAAACAGCGTGCCCATGCCACCGACCAGCGTCATCAGCACCACCAGACCCGACATTGACCAGTGCACATCGGTCAGTGTGCCAAAGCCCAGCACAACCGCTTTGGTCGAACCCGCCAGCCCGGCCAGCGCAGCCGACAGCACGAACGCCAGCAGCTTGTAACGATCGGTGTCGTAACCCAGCGAGATCGCGCGCGGCTCATTCTCGCGCACGGCCTTGAGCACCTGCCCAAACGGTGAATGAATGATGCGCACCACCAGCAGGAAGGACAGCACCACGATGCCGAGTACCACGTAGTACATCGTGAGATCGTTCTTCAGGTCGATACTGCCCAATAACGTGCCGCGCGGGATTGATTGCAAGCCATCCTCACCACCAGTGAACGGCGCCTGCAGGAACACGAAGAACACCATCTGCGACAGCGCCATGGTGATCATCGTGAAATAGATACCCTGCCGGCGTATCGCCAGCTTGCCGATCACAAAACCCATGATGGCCGCATAGAGCACGCCCAGTACAAGACCGATTTCGGTCGGCACGCCCCAGACTTTCAGCGCATGACCGGCGATGTAGGCGGAGCCCCCGAAAAACGCTGCATGACCAAACGACAGCAGGCCAGTGAAGCCGATCAGGAGATTGAACGCACAGGCAAACAGTGCGAAACACATGATCTTCATCAGCAGCACCGGATAAAGAAAGAACGGTGCGGCGAGAGCGCCGATCAGCACGGCGGCATAACCCAGTTTTCTCAGCATCGCAGCGGCTCCTTATTTCTCACGGCCGAACAGGCCAGCGGGGCGAACCAGCAGTACGATCGCCATGATGATGAAGACGACCGTCGCCGACAGCTCCGGATAAAACACTTTGGTCAGACCTTCGAGGACACCCAGCCCGAGGCCGGTGACAATCGAGCCAAGGATGGAACCCATACCGCCGATCACGACCACCGCGAAGACAACGACGATCAGGTTCGATCCCATCAGCGGCGACACTTGCAGCACGGGTGCCGCGAGCACGCCGGCGAACCCCGCGAGCGCAACGCCAAATCCATATGTCAGCGTGACCATCAGCGGTACGTTGATGCCGAAAGCCTCGACCATCTTGGGATTTTCTGTGCCCGCGCGCAGGTATGCGCCAAGACGTGTCTTTTCGATGACGAACCAGGTCGCGAGACAGACGACGAGCGATGCGAATACCACCCAGGCGCGATAGTTGGGCAGCATCATGAAACCGAGGTCGGTCGCGCCCGTCAGTTGCGAGGGTACCGAGTAGGGCTGCCCAGACACGCCATAGAAAGAACGGAACACGCCCTCGATCATCAGCGTGATGCCAAAGGTCAGCAGCAGCCCGTAAAGATGATCGAGCTTGTACAGCCAGCGCAGCATGGTCTTCTCGATCACCATGCCGAAGATTGCCACCATGATGGGTGCCACCACCAGCATCACCCAGTAGTTGACACCGAAATAATTCAGCCCCATCCACGCCAGGAAGGCACCCATCATATAGAGCGCGCCATGCGCAAAGTTGATTACATTGAGCAGGCCAAAAATCACCGCCAGCCCCAGCGAGAGCATCGCATAGAACGAGCCGTTCACCAGCCCCAGCAACAGCTGCCCCATGAGCGCAGCCATGGGAATGCCAAATAGTTCCATCTCAGACTCCCAGCAATTCGTTCAGCACAGAGGTCTTGGCTTCCAGCTCGCGCGACGCGAACTGTTCGACAATCTGGCCATGCTCCATCACATAAAAGCGATCGGCTAGTGGCGCAGCGAAGCGGAAGTTCTGCTCGACCATCACGATGGTGTAACCCTGGCTTTTCAGGGTGGTGATCATGCGCGCCAGTGCCTGCACGATCACGGGCGCGAGGCCTTCGGAGATTTCATCGAGCAGCAAGAGCTTGGCGCCAGTGCGCAGAATGCGCGCCACGGCCAGCATTTGCTGCTCGCCGCCCGACAGTCGCGTGCCTTGACTATGACGGCGCTCGGCCAAGTTAGGAAACATCTGATAAATCTCATCCACCGACATCCCGCCCGGCATCAGCGTCGGCGGCAGCATCAGGTTTTCTTCTGCTGACAAAGATGAAAAGATCGCGCGTTCCTCGGGGCAGTAGCCGACACCAAGATGCGCGATGCGGTGCGTAGGCATAGCGATCGATTCCACACCATCGATCTTCACCGACCCTTCACGACGTCCGGTCAGGCCCAGGATCGCGCGCAATGTGGTCGTGCGACCCGCGCCATTACGACCGAGCAGCGTGACGACCTCGCCCTTCTCGACCGAGAAATTCACATCATGCAAGATGTGCGATTCGCCATACCAGGCCTGCAGATTCTTGATCTCGAGTGCCTTGCTCATCAGTGCGCTCCTTCCAGCACCGTGGCGCTGCCCATGTAGGCTTCCAGCACCTGCGGGTTCTGCGACACAGTCTGGTAATCGCCCTCGGCCAGTATCGCGCCGCGCTGCAGCACCGAGATGCGATCGCTGATGCCTGATACCACGTTCATGTTGTGCTCGACCATCAGGATGGTGCGACCCTTCGACACCTTCTTGATCAGGTCGGTCACGCGCTTGACGTCCTCATGGCCCATGCCCTGTGTGGGCTCATCAAGCAGCATCAGCTCGGGTTCCATGGCCAGCGTGGTCGCAATCTCCAGTGCGCGCTTGCGGCCATACGGCAGATCAACCGTCACGCTGTCCGCAAAATCGGACAGGCCGACTTCACCCAGCAACTGCATCGCGCGATCATTCAGCTGGTTCAGCGTGGTTTCGCTCTTCCAGAAATGAAAGGAGGTGCCCAGATTGCGCTGCAAGCCGATGCGCACATTCTCCAACACGGTCAGGTGCGGGAAGACCGCCGAAATCTGAAATGAACGGATGATGCCCATGCGAGCGATCTGCGCGGGCTGTTGCATCGTGATGTCGCGGCCATTGAACAGGATTTGTCCCGATGATGGCGCGAGAAACTTCGTCAGCAGATTGAAACAGGTGGTCTTGCCTGCCCCGTTGGGGCCGATGAGCGCATGGATATGGCCGCGCTGCACCCTCAGGTTCACCTGATTGACGGCGACGAATCCTTTGAACTCGCGCGTCAGATCCCGGGTCTCCAGGATGATGTCCGACATGGTTGCTCCTTGAGGTTTTAACGAGGGCCGGAGAATTGTTCAGCGCCTGCCCGGCCGGGCATCCGTGCTGTCTTGCGCCGGGAGGCTCACGACCCGGTGGGTATGCTGCGCCGGGATCTGCTCAGCCGGTAAAGTGGGTTCCATCCTGCCTGTCTCCGAGATTTTTATTTTTTTACTAATGTTTTTTCGATAGTCGGTGCGAGGCACGGGTCCTCGCGCCGATCCGAGAACTTATTCTATTTCTGGAAAAATACAAAATAAATTCTTCGCAGATCGCATTGCAGCAAACGAATCAGCCGCTGCAACCGGGCTGTCGAGCATCGTTCAAGGAGTGCGGGCAGACTTTGCGTCGCACAAAGCCTGCTCCCTGGCGAACTGAACCGGCGTCAACCGAGCGACCCCCATCCGTCATGCCGCTTGCCCGAGGCCGCACTTGCATACCCACCTCGAAGGCGGATTAGCCCAGCGCTGATCCAACGCGACTGCCGGAAGCAGTTACAATGGAAAACGTCAATACCTTCCCACCGACCCGAGATGAAATCCCTGTTTGGCGATATCGGCAACCTGATCAGTGTGGCGATCACGCCTGCACTATTGATGCTTGGCGTAATGATCCAGATGCGCGTGCTGACCAACCGGCTGGAGAGAATCAGCGACCGCCAAGAAACGCTCGAGGAAAAACTCTCCGGCGGCCTCGGGCTACGCCCGGTGCTGGTGCACGAACTCTCGGTGTTACGCCGCCGGGCAACCGCGATTCATCGTGCGGTGGGTTTATCTGCCTGCTGCATGATCCTGGTGTGCATGGTGGTCGTGGTGCTGTTCATCGACGACTCGCTGAACTTGAAACTTGATTCGCTGATTGCCTTCATGTTCGTCGCCACGATGGCAATGCTGGTCGGAAGCTTCAGTCTGCTGCTGCATGAAATCTTTGTGGCCAGCCACTCGCTGCCCTCAACCACGCTGATGCGTCCGCCGACGCAGGGACAACCCAGCCAGTAAGCGCGGGTCTGAGGCGGCCAGAGCCGTCTTCAGTCTGTCAGGCCATCAGGCCGGCAACCAGAAGCGTTCCGACATTTCCTCCAGCCCAATATCGGCCAGTACCTGCTGCAGACGTTTGGCCGCACGCTGTCGCGGCACGTCACGATGCTGAGTGGCGATGATAAGCTCGTTCTTCATTGAATGTTCCCAGCCGACCAGTTCGGTCACATTCACCTGATAACCGTGCGCTTCCAATTGCAGACATCGCAGTACATTCGTCAGGTGACTGCCAAATTCGCGAGTATGAATAGGATGGCGCCAGATCTCGGTGAGCACATCACGCGCGATCGATTTCCCCTTCAGGCGCCGTAACGTCGCGGCGACCTCGGCCTGACAGCAAGGCACCAGCACGATGAAACGCGCCTGCTTTTTGAGAGCGAAGCTGATCGCATCATCCGTGGCGGTATCGCAGGCATGCAGCGCGGTCACGATATCCACGGTTGCAGGCAACAACGGGGACTCGGTAGATTCGGCCACCGAGAGCGGAAGAAATGACATGCGCGCAAAACCCGCACGATCGGCAAGATCACGCGCCTTGTCTACCAGCTCGGAACGCGTCTCAATGCTGTAGATACATGACTCGTCATCACGATCCTTGAAAAAAAGATCGTACAGAATAAAGCCCAGATATGATTTTCCTGCGCCATGATCCACCAGCATGATCGGCTTGCCCTCTGATGCCAGCTGCTGAAGCAAAGGTTCGATGAAATGGAACAGATGGTAGACCTGCTTGAGCTTGCGGCGACTGTCCTGATTCATCTTGCCATCGCGGGTCAGGATATGCAGCGCTTTGAGCAGCTCGGTCGATTGTCCCGGACGTAATTCTGTCTCTGCCATGAAGGTGGTGATGTCGATGGTGAATCCGAATGGTAACCCAGCCATTTAGGCGCCCCTGCCGAAAATTTTTCAGGCGCGCCGGTAATTCTTACGACGCGCACTGATCCAAGCTGGCGCATCCATCGCCACCACAAGCCTCCCCCGGCAGGCACGCTCGCTGCTTAGACCACCAACGCGCCTGTAAGGACATTCCTCAGACTGCGACTCACCTCCGGTGCAGCAAGGCCAGCCCGGCGGTTAACGCAGCGCTCATTTTTCCAGGGAGTATTTCTCAACCAGAGGACGACTCATGAAAGCTTTTTCATTGACGCGATTCACTTCCGGGTGGATCGCTGCACTATTGCTGCTGGTGCTGACAGGCTGCGGCAGCGACAGCAACCCCATCAACCCGACCGCCGCACGATCGAATCTCAATCAAGTGAACGCTGCCAACAGCGCGGTACCAAACCATGTTTTTTCGGCCACCCTGACAGGCGCTGAAGCGGTGCCGCTGGTGAACACAGCCGCCACGGCCACCGGTGTGGTCGTGGTCGATCCCGTGGCTCGTCAGATGAAGGCCACTGTCGTCACCGCGGATATCGCAGGCACAGCGGCGTACATACAGGTCGCGCCGCGCGGTGTCTCCGGACCCGTGGTGTTACAACTTACAGAGAGCAGTAGCGGCAGCGGCATCTGGACTGCCAGCACCGTGCTCAGCGCGGAGCAGCTCGATATGCTGCGCTCGGGCAGCTACTACTTCAACGTCCACAGCACGGCTTTCCCCGACGGTGAAATTCGCGGCCAGATCTTGGTTCAGCTGCCCAAGAGCGGATCAGCGATTCCCGCCAGCGGCACCGGCACGACCATCAGCAGCTCGGGCACAACAAACGGCGCTGCTACCGGCACCAGCACCGTCACCACCAGTGGGGGAGCAAGTACCGGAGGCACAGCCGCCAGTGGCACAGCCGACACGACGACACCTAATGCCACAACATCGGGCAATACGGCAAAAAGCGTCAACACCGGGACGATGAGCAGCAGCTCAATCAACGATAACGCGAGTGCATTGGGCGCGTCGGGCACCACCAGCGGTAGCACGAGCGGCGTGACCAGCACCGGCAGCGGTCTAGCCACCACGACCGGCACCACCGTCGCTGCGACTCGTCCGCTATTCTTCACCAATGTGATGACCGGTGCACTTGCCGTGCCTCCCACATCCAGCACAGCGACCGCGACGACGATCACGGTCTACCGACCGCGTGATCGTGTGCTCACCTCAGTGATTGTCTCTTCAGGCATTACCGGGACGGGCGCCAGCCTGAGACAGGGCGCGGCTGGCGCCGTCGGCCCGGTGATCAACAGCCTGCGCGAGACCACTCCGGGCTCGGGCATCTGGATTGCGCGCACCACGCTGACCAGCACGCAGGGCACTGCGCTCACAGGTGGCAACATGTACTACGAAATCACCTCGACAGCCTTCCTGCAGGGTGAACTGCGCGGCCAGATCGTGGCCACGGCGGGCACCAAGCGCGCGGCCTCTGCTGCGACACCAGGTACGGCGACCACCACAACCACCGGTGGCACGACGGGCACAGCAACCGGGACCACAACCAACACCGGTAGCAACGCAGGCACGACGGGGACAACAACGGGCACCGCAGCGCCGACGACGACCGTCACGCCGATGACGACAACGTCCGGCGTGGGAACAACGACGCCGGGTATGGCAACGAGCACAGGCCCCACCGGGATAATCAGCTCGCCTGCCTCATCAACGTAAGCTGAGATTGAGCCGCAAGAGCTTCATGTCTCTTGGCGTCGCTGAACAGCTTGCCGCTCCTTCGGGAGCGGCTTTTTTCGGCAGCTCAGAGCTCGACGGGATAAAACAGCCAATAACATCCAATCGGCCGAGCTATTTCTGCATTGAGATGGCGTGATAGGTCGAGCCGAACCGCTTGAGCACACTGAGGCATCCGCGCACGATCCGGCCTTGCCGGCTTGGTGACTCGCTTCGCAACCATGCACGACAACGCTGTGACCATCCTCGAGCCGTCATGCACGCGATACGCATCGGGCGCAACAACATATGCCACCGAGAGCGATAAATCCTGAGGCGATGCAATGAGACTGGCACGGCAAGCAATTGCTCTTTGTAGCGATAGCGTCCCCAGAGCAAATGGCACTGGCGCGCACCCTGCTTGATGCAGTCGCAGAGCGACCAGTAACAGGCGAGCAACCCAAGTCGGTAACCGGAGAATGCAGGATCCGCGGCGCACAGCATCATGACGTAGCTATCGCCAATTTTCAGTGCCAGCGAACCAGCGCAGAGTTTTCCACGGATACTACCCAAACCGAACATCCCGCAATCCGCTGCCATCCGTAACAACTGAGTGGTCTCGTGAGCATCGATCTTCGCCTGCTTGCCGCGCGCCGTCATGCTGGCTCGCTTGAATTCCTGAAGCTGATGCACCAGTGCGCGCTGCACATGGCGCGGCAGCGTCTCAGAGAGACAGTATCTCCATTCGAAACTCGGATGATCACGCAGCAGCCGGTTGCCGTAACCGCGTAGCGTCTTGCGCGTCGATTTACCCAGCGCCTGCTGATAGCTCTCCACGGAATCTGGCAGCGCGAGCACATAATTTTCAGAAAACGCGAAATACTGGCAGGCCAGACGCGTGAATGGAAGAGTCAGGCCAACTGCGTTGAACTCGATGTCGCTGGCGTCACGGTAACGGCTGAATACATCACGAGCGAACGCAGCAGCAATGGTCTCGTCAAGGATGAACATCTCTGTTTGCACGCGGACCAATCCGGCGTTGATCCTGAACAGCAGCACACCCACCATGTGGTCGCGTTGATAGGCGATCCAGGTATGCGGAGGCACAGGATCGCACAAGCGCAGGAAACGCCAGCAGGCGTACAGGCTGCCGTACAGTCGCTCTAATCCATCAATGGCATGTGGCGGCACCTGATGCTCGACGATCTGACCCACGATGCTGGCCAGCGAATCATCGGCCCGTGCAAATGGCACGTGCTCGGCCCGGGATTCTAATCCTGTCAACGATGATCCGGAGTACTGCGCCATGCGCCCGTTCTCAATGGTGGAGCAGGCATTCTGACCGCGGGAGATCACGTATCGCTTGAGCGGCGGCAAGCGCGCACCATTACTGTCTGACTATGGTCAAGCTCATGCGAACCCAGCTGAGGAAAATGGCGGCATGGTCAGTCAGGGCTATCGCCCGCATCTGCCATGCACAGGGGAGTGTCCAGGGGGGACAGACCGGTGTCCAAGCCGGCCGGCGTGGTTCGAATCCATGCTCCCCTGCCCGTGCTGTTACCGGCTATGCTTGTTGCGGTTATTGGCGCCGGTCGACTATCCGTTTCGCCTTACCCGTCTGACTGCGCTCGACGCCATTCGGAGGCAGCACGGTCACCGTGCATGAAATGCCAATCAAGGACTTGATCATGTGCTCCAGTGCTGTCCCACCTCGCAGACCCTCGCCATGGCGCACGTCTTCACGCGTCTCGACCAGCACCTCAAGCTGATCGAGATGCATGTCACGCGTCAGCACCAGCTGGTAATGCGGTGCCAGTGATGGCTGTGCCAGCAGCAGCTCTTCGATCTGCGAAGGGAATACATTCACGCCACGAATGATCAGCATATCATCCGAACGACCAACGATCTTGTCCATGCGGCGCATGCTGCGCGCCGTCGGGGGGAGTAAGCGCGTGAGATCGCGCGTGCGATAGCGAATCACCGGCATCGCTTCTTTGGTCAGCGAGGTGAATACCAGTTCGCCAGCCTCGCCATCGGGCATCACCTCGCCGGTTAGCGGGTGAATGATCTCGGGATAAAAATGATCTTCCCAGATGACCGGACCATCTTTGGTCTCGATGCACTCGTTCGCCACGCCCGGACCCATGACTTCCGACAGACCATAAATATCGACCGCATCCAGCCCGGCGCGACGCTCAATCTCTTCGCGCATCGATTCTGTCCAGGGTTCTGCGCCGAAGATGCCTATGCGTAGCGACGAGGCTGCCGGATCCATCCCCTGCCGCTCGAATTCCTCGATCAGGTTCAGCATGTAGGACGGCGTGACCATGATGATGTCCGGCCTGAAGTCATTGATCAGCTGCACCTGCTTCTCGGTCTGACCGCCCGACATCGGAATCACGGTACAGCCCAGCCGCTCCGCGCCATAGTGCGCACCAAGCCCCCCGGTGAACAAGCCGTAGCCATAGGCGACATGCACGATATCGCCGGCACGACCACCCGCCGCGCGAATCGAACGCGCCACTAGCTGCGACCAGATATCAATATCGTTGCGGGTATAGCCAACAACCGTTGGCTTTCCGGTTGTGCCTGAGGATGCATGAACACGAACGACTTGCTCGCGCGGCACCGCAAACATGCCGAACGGGTAGTTCTTGCGCAGATCCTCCTTGGTGGTGAACGGAAATTTCGACAGGTCAGACAAGGATTTCAGGTCGTCCGGATGCACACCCTTTTCATCGAAACGCTCGCGATAGTGCGGCACCTGCTGGTAAGCATAGCGCAGCGTTGCCTGCACACGCTGCAGCTGCAGCGCGCGCAGCTCATCCTGACTAGCGGTCTCTATGGGCTCAAGATCAGCGGGCCTCGCGTGCGATGTGGCCATGGGTGGTCTCCTCCAGTATGTGTCACGCCCAGCTGTGCGTTATTGTTATTCCCAGCCATGAGG
Organism: Pseudomonadota bacterium; assembly: GCA_041182625.1. Lineage (GTDB taxonomy): Bacteria > Pseudomonadota > Gammaproteobacteria > Burkholderiales > Burkholderiaceae_D > Pernthalerella. The sequence continues at coordinate 66,980 of JBEGNF010000004.1, forward strand.
TTAGCGTCCAATGGATGACGCGTCCTATGGACGGTGATAGGGTTATTCGACGACAGCGCCTTTCAGCTGATGCGATTTTCCTCGCATCAGCGCGATCTTGCGTCCTTCCGGATTGGTGACAACGACATCGTAGACACCGGTCTTGCCGCTGCGTGATTGCTCGATGGCCTCGGCCTGCAAGCATTCGCCCTCGAGAGCAGGTGCCAGGAATTCAATCGTGCAGCCAGCCGCTACGGTCTGCACGTTATAGCTGTTACAGGAAAATGCAAACGTGGAATCGGCCAGCGTAAAAATGAAGCCGCCATGGCACATCGCGTGGCCGTTCAGCATGTCCTTGCGCACGACCATCTGCATGCGCGCGTAGCCTGGCCGCACTTCCAGCAGCTCGATGCCCAAGCCCTGGGTCGCCCGGTCGCGCGCATACATGTGTTCGCCAGTGGCACGCGCCAGCGCAGCAGCGTCTTGGTGAGTGTGACCGCTCATGATAAGTCCCTAAGCATCCTGATCAAAATCCAGCACCAGCTTGTCTGTCGCTGGAAACGCCTGACAACTCAGCACAAAGCCACTGGCCACTTCATAATCTTCCAGCGCATGATTGGCATCCATGTCGGCCTTGCCTTCGGTGATCTTGCAGCGACAAGTTGCGCAAATCCCGCCCTTGCACGCATAGGGTATCTCAATGCCCTGCGCCAGTCCGGCTTCCAATACCGGCATGGCATCCCGCGGCATCGAGAACGCGTAATGACGACCGTCGATCACCAGCGTGACGTCGCACTGTGCATCGGTTGCGGCCTCCGCCGCACGTGGTCGCGGCACTGCGGCGGCTACGCCGAACAGTTCCGCGTGTATGCGCGATGTATCCAAACCCAACGCGACCAGGGTTGCGGCGACCTGCTCCATCATCTGCTGCGGCCCGCAGATGAACACATGATCGATATCTTCCAGCCGTATCCATTGCGAGAATAGCGCCCGGCATTTGTCTGCATCAATACGTCCATTGAACAGCTCGATATCCTGCTTCTCTCGGCTCATGATGTGGATGACGGAGAGCCGGTCGAGAAACTGGTCTTTCAGGTCGGCCAGCGGATCTCGCATCATCACGGTGGAGGAGGCACGATTGCCGTACACCAGTGTGAAACGGCTCCGTGGCTCAGCCAGCAGCGTGCTCTTGATGATCGAGAACACGGGTGTAATGCCGCTACCCGCCGCAAACGCGAGATAGTGGCGATCATGCTCCGGTGACAGTGGCAGATGAAAGCTGCCGCTCGGTGGCATCACGTCCATCGTCATGCCCGTCGCAAAATTCTCATGCGCCCAGCTGGAGAAGGCTCCACCCGACACTTTTTTGATGGCGACTTTCAGCTCGTCATCTTGCACTGCGGAGCAGATCGAATACGAACGTCGCAATTCTTCGCCATCGATCACCTTACGCAGGGTCAGGTGCTGCCCGGGTTGGTAGTGAAAAATCTGGCGTAGCTCAGCCGGGACATCGAAGCTGACCACGATCGCATCCCGCGTGTCCCGGACGAGACTTCTGATCTTCAATGAATAAAAATGAACCATCAGTGAGGCTTGAAATAATCGAAAGGTTCCAGACAATCGCCGCAGCGGTACAATGCCTTGCAGGCTGTCGAGCCGAACTGGCTGATCAGGCGGGTTTTCAGCGATCCACATTGCGGACAGGCGATCTCTGTATCGTCCGCCACGGACAGCGCAGACATATCGATCGTGCCGCTCGTACTCATTGCGCGCTGTGCCGGCGGCGCGATACCGAAAGCGCGCAGCTTTTCCTTGCCCGCCTCGGTGATCCAGTCCGTGGTCCAGGCAGGCGACAGCTGCGTATGAACCTGGATGTTTTCCATGCCCCCGGCCTGGAGTACTTGCCGGATGTTTTCCTCGATCACGTGCATCGCTGGGCATCCCGAGTAAGTCGGCGTGATCACGATCTCGCAACCCCCATCAGCACGTGGCTTCACTGCGCGCACGATACCGAGATCGACAATGGAGATCGCTGGTATCTCAGGATCGCTGACCTGAGAGAGGCATTCCCAGAGTGCTTTGTCTGACAGACCTACCATTGCGCGCCGGGATAGGCCCGTTGCAGGAACTGCATCTCTGCCAGCAGATAACCGAGATGCTCGGTATGGCGCCCCTGCTTGCCGCCAGTTTGCATCCACGCATCGGCCGAGGGCATGGTCAGCGTCGCCTCGCTGAAAATCTGCGCCATCTGCATGAGCCAGCGTTCGCGCAGGCTGCCCGGCAAAGGCGCGATACCGCGCGAGGCAATGCGATGATCGAGCTCATCATCAATGAAAGCTTCACCTGCAAACATCCATAAGGCGTCCGCTGCGCGCTGCACGCGTGCATGGCTTTCCTCGCTTCCATCGCCTAGGCGGATGACCAGATCCGTGCTGCGTCGCAAGTGATAGACAACTTCCTTGATGGATTTTTCTGCGATCTGAGTAATCTCGGTGTCGCCGGACTGCTGCAAGGATTCCAGCCACAAGCAGTGCCAGAGATCGAAGTACAGCTGGCGCATGAGGGTGTCGGCGTAATCACCGTTCGGCTGCTCGACCAGCAATAGGTTATGGAAATCCTGCACATCACGCAAGAAAGCCAGCGCATCCTCATCGCGCCCTTTGCCCTCCACCTTGCCCGCCAGTGACAGCCACAGCGTCGCCTGCCCGATCAGGTCGAGCGAGATATTAGTCAGCGCCATGTCTTCTTCCAGCACAGGCCCCTTGCCACACCACTCGGAGAGCCGCTGCGACAGCACAAGCGCGTTATCGCCCGCTCTCAGCAGCCAGTTGAATTTATCCGCATCCATCACAGATGCCCCACTTCCGGCGGTATCTTGAAAAAGGTCGGATGACGATAGACCTTGCTGTTCGACGGTTCAAATAATTCGCCGCGCTCGCCGGGGCTGCTGGCGACGATCTCACTCGCCGGCACGACCCAGATCGATACGCCCTCATTCCGACGGGTATAGACATCCCGTGCATTGTTGATCGCCATCTCTGCATCCGGCGCATGAAGGCTGCCCACATGTTTGTGCGCGAGACCATGCTGGCTACGGATGAATACTTCCCATAACGGCCATTCTTTGCTCACGATGTTCTCCTCATGCCGCCTTGCGCGTACCGCGCGCAGCACGCTTGTCCGCGTTTGCCTGCAGACCCTCGCGGAACCACGCGCCGTCATCCCAGGCCTTTCGCCGGGTATCGAGACGATCACGGTTGCAGGGGCCGTTACCCTTGACGACGTTGTAAAACTCCGGCCAGTCAATTGCGCCATAGTCGTAATGACCCCGCGCCTCGTTCCATTTCAGATCAGGATCAGGAATCGTCAGCCCGAGGTACTCGGCCTGCGGCACGGTCTGATCGACCATGCGCTGCCTGAGTTCATCATTCGAGAAGAGCTTGATCTTCCACTGCATCGATTGCTGGCTATTGACCGATTCAGTGTCCGGCGGACCAAACATCATCAGCATCGGCCACCACCAGCGGTTCAGTGCCTCCTGCGCCATCTGCTTTTGTTCAGGCGTGCCTTTGCACAGCGACATCAGCAAATCAAAACCCTGCCGCGCATGAAAAGCCTCTTCCTTGCAGACGCGCACCATCGCTCTGGCGTACGGGCCATACGAGCAGCGACACAAGGGAATCTGGTTGATGATGGCCGCGCCATCAACCAGCCAGCCGATCATGCCAACGTCGGCCCAGCTGAGCGTCGGATAATTGAAAATGCTGGAGTACTTGGCCTTGCCGGAGAGCAGATCCTCGGTCAACTGGTCGCGTGACACACCCAGGGTTTCGGCCGCACTGTACAAATAAAGACCGTGCCCTGCCTCATCCTGAATCTTTGCCAACAGAATCGTCTTGCGTTTCAGCGTGGGTGCGCGCGTCACCCAGTTGCCTTCGGGGAGCTGGCCGACGATCTCGGAATGCGCATGCTGGGAAATCTGACGAATCAGCGTTTTGCGATACCCGTCGGGCATCCAATCTTTAGGTTCGATCTTCACCTCGGCATCAACCCGGGCCTGAAATACCTGCTCTTCGGGGCTGAGTTCACCGGCAGCTCGCAGGCGAGCGGTACCGGTATCGACCATTTGCGCGTACATCAGACGATCTCCTTTGATCATGCCACTTGAGCGGCTGGCGTTGCGTTATGATACGCTAAATCGATATTTCGGAGAAAAACTGTATCATTTAACAGTTTGTCATTTTTTGTTCAGTCATGACCCGTCAATCTGTCGATACCTGGATCGCCAAGCAGCGGCGGCAGCCCGCGCTGCGCGCCAAGTCGCTGGTAATGACCGTGTTCGGTGACGCCATCGCGCCACGCGGCGGCTCGGTATGGCTGGGAAGCTTGATTTCGCTACTCGATCCGCTGGGTATCAGTGAAAGGCTGGTTCGTACCAGTGTCTTCCGGCTCGCGGAAGAGGGCTGGCTGGAGGCCAGTCGCTCGGGCCGACGCAGCCAGTATCGACTCAGCCCTCAGGGGGAAAGACGTTTCTTGCGCGCGCACCAGCGCGTGTATGCCAACAGCGGCCCACGCTGGGATGGGCGGTGGTTGCTAGTCAGCCCTCAGGGTCATGCCAGCGCCGCGCAAAAATCCTTGCTCAAAAAAGAGCTGTTGTGGGAGGGATTCGCGCTTCTGGCGCCGGGACTTTTTGCCTGCCCGGGCGACAAGCAGGAGGCGCTGACAGAGGTGCTCATGCGCACGCGCATGAGCGGTAAAGTGATCGTGCTATCGGCGACTGACGCGGGCCTCACCGGTTCGCGTCCACTGGAAGAAATCACGCCGGATGCGTGGCCGCTGAAAGAGACTGCGCGGACTTACAAAAAATTCATCGCGCGATTTGAATCGTTACGACAGATGCTGACCCCGCCAGCGCGACTCGATAGCGCCCGGGCGTTCACGCTCAGGACGCTGCTGATCCACGACTACCGCCGCGCGCTGCTTGGCGACCCTCAGCTGCCGGCCTCGCTGCTGGGTGAGGACTGGCCCGGCAAACAGGCGCAAGCCTTGTGCCGCTCGCTTTATCTTGCGCTGGAGACAGACGCTGACCGGCATATCGCCCAGACACTGGCGCTGGAGCAGGACGAAGTACCGCCGGTCGCACCGTCTTTCACTCATCGTTTCAAGGACCGCTGATCGCGGTCCACCGAGTGATATGTCAGGCGAGCTCGGCCACCATCTCGATTTCCACGCAAGCACCCAGCGGAATCGCGGCCACACCAAATGCCGAGCGAGCGTGCTTGCCTGCCTCACCGAATACCTCGACCAGCAGCTCCGATGCGCCATTCGTCACGAGATGATGCTCGATGAAATCCGGCGTGGAGTTCACCAGACTCACCAGCTTGACGATGCGCTTGACGCGCGTCAGGTCGCCGTCACAGGCAGCGCTTAGTGTGGCAATCAGATCGATGGCCACCGCGCGCGCCGCTTCCCGACCCTGCTCAGTGGTCATGTCCTTGCCCAGCTTGCCCACCCAGGGCTGGCCAGCCTTTTTCGCAATATGACCAGACACATAGAGCGTATGACCGCTGCGCACAGACATCACATAGGCAGCTGCGGGCGATGCCGCTTTCGGCAGCGTGATATTGAGGTCAAGTAATCGTTGGGCAATACTGATGGTCATGATGAAAAGACTCCGGCTGTCGAGAAGCTGGAAATTCTACCTGACACCCCCTTGAAAACCCGGGAATGATCGCCAAATAAACGACCATTGTGTCATTTTATTTTGTTAACAGAGGACATCATGGGCGCTCCCGACAAACAAGTAATGGGCTTTCAGGCCGAGGTCAAACAGCTGTTGCAGCTGATGATTCATTCGCTGTACTCGAACAAGGAAATTTTCCTGCGCGAGCTGATCTCGAACGCTTCCGACGCTGCCGACAAGCTGCGATTCGAAGCAATCAACAATGCGTCCCTGTTCGAGAATGACAGTGAGCTGAAAATACAGGTCGATTTCGACAAGGACGCGCGCACCATCAGCATTACTGACAACGGCATCGGGCTGTCGCAGCAGGAAGCCATCGATCATCTCGGCACCATTGCAAAGTCCGGTACCAAGGAATTCTTTTCCCAGCTCTCGGGTGACCAGCAGAAAGATGCCGCACTGATCGGACAATTCGGTGTCGGCTTTTATTCAGGTTTCATCGTCGCCGACAAAATCACCGTCGAATCCCGTCGGGCCGGCCTGCCTGCCGAGCAAGGCGTCAAATGGGAATCGGCCGGTGAAGGCGAATTCAGCGTCGAGGCGATTGACAAGCCGCAGCGCGGTACGCGCATCACGCTACATCTGCGCGAAGGCGAAGATGAATTACTGTCTGCCTGGCAGCTGCGCTCCATCATCCGCAAGTATTCCGATCATATCTCTCTGCCCATCGCCATGCGCAAAGAAGAATGGGACGAAGAAAAGAAAGCGATGGTCATGCGCGACGAGCTCGAGACGGTCAATCAGGCCAGCGCGCTCTGGACCCGCAGCAAGTCGGATATCACCGATGAGCAGTACACTGAATTCTACAAACATGTGTCGCATGATTTTCAGGAGCCGCTGACCTGGACCCACAACCGGGTTGAAGGTCGCAGCGAGTACACGCAACTGCTTTATATCCCCGCGCATGCGCCTTTCGATCTGTGGGATCGCAACAAGCGCGGTGGCATCAAGCTCTATGTCAAGCGCGTGTTCATCATGGATGACGCCGAGCAGCTGATGCCGATCTACCTGCGCTTCGTGAAAGGCGTGATCGATTCGGCCGATCTGCCATTGAATGTTTCGCGTGAAATTTTGCAGGAATCGCGTGATGTAAAAGTCATCCGTGAAGGCTCGACCAAACGCGTGCTGGGCATGCTCGAAGAACTCGCCAATGCCGACGAGCAGGAAAAAAAAGACAAGTACGCGAGCTTCTGGAAAGAATTCGGTCAGGTTCTCAAAGAAGGCATCGGGGAAGACAGCACCAACAAAGAACGCATCGCCAAATTGCTGCGCTTTGCCAGTACGCAGAATGACAGCGATGTCCAGAACGTATCCTTCGCCGACTATGTGTCCCGGATGAAAGATGGGCAGGACAAGATCTATTATGTGACCGCCGACAGCTTTAATGCGGCGAAGAACAGCCCGCATCTGGAAATCTTCCGCAAGAAAGGTGTCGAAGTACTCCTGCTCACTGACCGCGTGGATGAGTGGATGCTGTCCTTCTTGACCGAGTTCGAGGACAAGCAGCTGGTCTCCGTCGCGAAAGGCGACCTCGATCTTGGCAAGCTGGAAGACGAAGCCGAGAAGAAACAGAAAGAGGAAACCGAGAGCGAATACAAGGCCTTGGTTGACAAGATGCAGGCTTCGCTGAAAGACAAGGCGAAGGAAGTGCGCATCACGTTCCGTCTGACCGATTCACCGGCCTGTCTGGTTGCGGGTGAACATGAGCTGTCGGGCAATCTGCTGCGCATGCTGAAAGCCGCAGGACAAGCCGCGCCAGACACCAAGCCCATCCTCGAAATCAATCCTCATCATCCTCTGGTGCAACGGCTCAAGTATGAGGAAGCCAAATTCGACGACTGGAGCAGCTTGCTGTTTGATCAGGCGATGCTGGCTGAGGGCGGTCAGCTGGCCGACCCGGCCGGTTTCGTGAAGAAGCTCAACGACATCTACGACGACTGGTGCTGAGGAAGCCGCCGCATGAGCAAGGTCACGGTGTACCACAACCCGCTGTGCGGCACTTCACGTAACACGCTGGCCATGATCCGCAATGCGGGCATCGAGCCCGAGATCATCGAGTACCTGAAGACACCGCCGTCGAGAGAGGCGCTGAAAGAGATCGCGCAAGCCACGGGTGCGCCGCTGCGCGATCTTATCCGCAGCAAAGAGCCGCAGTATCAGGAACTGGGTCTGGATGACACCAGCAAATCGGACGAACAGCTGCTCGATGCGATGCTCGCGCATCCGGTGCTGATTAACCGGCCCATCGTCATCACGGCTATGGGTACCCGGCTTTGCCGGCCTTCAGAGCGGGTGCTGGATATCCTGCCCCAGCCGCAGCAAGGACCTTTCACGAAAGAGGATGGGGAAGTGGTGATTGATGCACAGGGCCGAAAATCGAAGTAAACGCTAACACCCGACACCAAAATTGATTTCAACGCAATCATTGATTACAATGCTGGCAAATCGGTGATAAAGCGAGATTTGCCATGGCCAGCATCACTATTCGAAACCTGGATGACGACATCAAGCAGCGCCTGAGGCTGCGTGCTGCGATGCATGGCCGTTCAATGGAAGAGGAAGCGCGCGACATTCTGCGCCGAGTGACGGCTGAGAATGCACCTCCACGCGACCTCGCCAAAGCTATACGCGGACGCCTCGCGCCGGCCGATCGGGTTGACCTCGAGCTTCCCGCCCGCGAGGCAATGCGGGAACCTCCCGACATCGCCTGACCCGAGCAATGATCGTCCTAGATACCAACGTCATCTCCGAGTTGCTGCGCCCTCAGCCTGCTCCGCACGTGGAAGCCTGGCTGTCTGATCAAGAGGGCGCAAAGCTATATTTCACCACTGTGGGCGAAGCCGAGTTACGGCACGGTGTCGCACTTCTGCCTGCGGGAAAACAACGCAGCTCACTGTCTGCAGCGATCGAGGACATTCTCAATGAAGACTTCCTTGACCGCATACTCGCTTTCGATCGCGCAGCAGCCAGCGCTTACGCTGTCATTGCCGCAGAGCGGCGAGCTGCAGGAAGACCGATCAGTCAATTCGACTGCCAGATTGCTGCGATTGCCCGAGTCAATCAGGCCGCTGTGGCCACTCGAAACGCGGATGATTTTGGTGGATGCGGGATCGCCGTCATTAACCCCTGGGCTTTGGCGGCATCGCCTTAAAACGCGCAGCCTGAATCCTGTACGCAAACGGCAGCTGGCAAACTACCGTCCCCCCGCCACATCCAGCATCGTCCCCGTGACATACGACGATTGTTCCGACATCAGCCACAGCGCTGCCTCGGCCACTTCATCGGCAGTACCGCCGCGCTGCATCGGCACGCCCACCTTTGCGCGATCGACGCGACCCGGTTCGCCGGCGCTGGCATGAATATCGGTATAGATCAGTCCGGGCCGGATCGCGTTCACGCGTATGCCTTCGGTCGCGACTTCCTTGGCAAGACCGATGGTCATGGAATCGACTGCGCCCTTTGCAGCGGCATAGTCGATGAATTCATTCGGCGAACCCAAACGCGATGCGGCCGATGAGATATTCACGATCGTTCCGCCCTTGCCGCCGTGTTGAGTCGACATGCGCAACACCGCTTCTTTGGCGCACAGGAACGTACCGATCACATTGGCGCCTAGCACGCGGTTCCAGCGGGCTACATCCATCTGATCCAGCCGTGTCTGCTTTTCCAGCATGCCGGCATTATTGACCAGCGCATCCAGCCGGCCCATCTGCTGATCCACAGTCGTGAACAAGCGCAGCACATCGGCCTCCACTGAGACATCGGCCTGCGTGGCGAGCGCCTTGCGGCCGGTGGCGCGGATTTTGTGTGCCACTTCTTCAGCGGCTTTCGCATTGCTCTGGTAGCTGAAGGCGACGTCATAGCCCCGCTGCGCGGCCATGATCGCGATGGCAGCGCCTATGCCCCGACTGCCGCCCGTGACGAGAACGATGGGATGGGTCATGTGTGTGGTCTCCCTGATATTTTTATCGGCACGAGATTTTAGCGCGTCTGAACACCCGTCCTACAATACACGGATGTCCCAGACGTACCCACCTTTGCTGAGCGGTTTTCCCCCGGTGATGAGCGCCGATACGCAGCTGCTGATTCTCGGCAGCTTTCCCGGCACGGCCTCACTCGCGGCAGGCCAGTACTACGCGCACCCCCGCAACCAGTTCTGGCCGCTGCTATCGGCGGTACTGAATGAAGATCTTCCATCGCTGCCTTACGAACTGAGACTGGAACGACTTATCGCGCATCGCATCGGCCTGTGGGATGTGATCGCGGCCTGCGAGCGTAAAGGCAGTCTCGATGCATCGATACGGCGTGCGCAAGCAGCAAATTTCTCCGTCCTGCAGCAGGGTCACGCCGCACTGCGTCGAATCGCCTTCAACGGCAAGACTGCCGGACGGTACGCGCCATTGTTTGCATCGGCGGGCTTTGACACTCTGGTGCTGCCCTCCTCTTCGCCCGCGAATGCTCAGCTCTCGTTCGAGCAAAAGCTAGTACAGTGGCGGTTTTTGCGAGGCTAGCCACGCATTTCGCTCGCTTTTTTACTGAACCTTCATGCGCAAGAACGCCGCCTCACCGCAGAAAAAAGCCTCCCCACGTAAGCCGCGCTTTGCACCTGTCACGCTGTCCGAACAGGATGGCGTACGCTACTTGCACTTCGGCACCGAATGGATACAGGGCGCGATGCGTATGCGTAAACCAGACTGGATTGAGCTGGAGTATGCACAGCAGATGATGGCTTGGATGCTATTCATCGACCAGCCCTCGCGTATCGTTCAGCTGGGTCTGGGTGCAGCGGCGCTAACCAAATTCTGCCGCCGCTGGTATCCCAAATCCCCCGCGACCGTCGTCGAGCTGAATCCCTCGGTGATCGATATCTGTCATTCGATGTTCAAGCTGCCAATTACGGATGACCTGCTCGAGATCATCGAGGGCGATGCAGGCGATTTCGTGGAAGACCGCGCCAATCACGGTACTGTCGATGCGCTACAGATCGATCTGTATGACGCCACCGCACGCGGTCCTGTTCTGGATACCCCCGAGTTTTATCGCGCCTGTGCGCGCTGCCTGACCTCCGAGGGCGTGGCGACCATTAACCTGTTTGGAGATCATCCCAGTTACCAGCGCAACCTGCGTGCGATCTGCAGCGCGTTCGATGCTGTGATCTCGCTACCCGAGGTTCATCAGGGGAACGTGGTAGTGATCGCCTTTCGGCGAGCGCCATCGCTGGACTTTGCAGATCTCTATGCGCGCGCAGCGGTGATACGGGGTATCACGAAGCTGCCTGCAAAATCCTGGGTCGATGGAATGAAATCTGCCATCAGCGCAGGCTCGCCAGAAGATCGCTGACAGTCGGCCAGCGCAGCCGCACGCCCAGCTCGGATTTCATCCGCAGATTGGACAGCCGGCGAGACTCTGACATGAAGGACAGCAGCATCGGCGACACCCGGGCGGCCAGCTCGGCGCGCGGCAAACGCGGTGGGGATGGCAAGCCGAAGGCTTTGGCCACTTGTTCAAAATACTCGCCCATCTTCAGATCGGAATCGTCTACTGTGTGATACACACGCTGAGGCTGAGCGCGAAACAGCGCCATGGCGATGATCTGCGCCAGATCATCGGCGTGAATATGATTGGTATACACGTCATCTTCAACAACCAGCGCCGGCGTGCCCTGCTTCAGCCGATCCAGCGGCAACCGATCGGCCGCATAAATCCCCGGCACGCGCAAAATCGAGAGCTTGCCTCCATTGCGCAGCGCCCAGCGACGCAGCACGCGCTCGGCATCCACGCGCCGCTTCGCACGAGCGTTGACCGGCGCGACTGGCCGGGTCTCGTCAAAGAAAATCCCCTTGCAATCGCCATAAACCCCTGTGGTGCTGACATAAACGACCGTTGCCTGTCGGGGTAAAATAGTAGCCAGATTGCGTGTGCGGCGGTCCAGTTCGCCCTCGGAAGGGGGCGGCGCAAGATGTACGACGGTTCCGGCCAGCGCTTTCAGGCGGTGCAGGCTGTTGCGATCATCCAGATTGGCGACCACGGGCAACGCGCCCGCCGCCCTGAGTTCCGGTGTGCGCGACCGCTGGCTGGTGACGGCAACGATCTGAAATCGGTCGCGCAGCAAGGGCAGGAGCCGCATGCCGACATCGCCGCAGCCAATCACCAGTAGTCGCGGCCTGCGTGATGCCATGGGTGGTGCCGCATTCAACACATTATTTTTCATCCGCGAGATTGTATGACTTTCCAGGTAAGCGTTACTCCCAGCGGCCGGCAGTTCAGCTGCGAGGCCGGTGAATCCGTGCTAGCCGCCGCCATTCGTGCCGGCGTCGGGCTGCCCTATGGCTGCAAGAACGGCGCCTGTGGCAGCTGCAAAGGCAAGCTGTTGTCCGGCGACGTCGAACTGGGCCCGCATCAGGAGCGCGCGCTGTCTGCCGCCGACCAGACCACGGGCCACACGCTGTTCTGCTGCGCGATGCCGACCTCCGATATCGTGATCGAAGCGCGCGAAGTACTAGGTGTCGGCGATTTCCCGATCAAGAAGCTGCCCTCGCGCATCGCCAAACTTGAGCGCGTGACCGACGACGTGATCATCATGTCGCTGCAACTGCCCGCTACCGAACGCATGCAGTACAAGGCCGGCCAATACATCGAGTTCATGCTCAAGGATGGCAAGCGCCGCAGCTACAGTATGGCGAATGCACCGCATTCAGATGAGCTGCTGAGCCTGCACATCCGCCACATGCCCGGCGGCCTGTTTACCGATCAGGTCTTTGGCACACTGAAAGAAAAAGACATCCTGCGCTTCGAAGGCCCCATGGGTACCTTCTTCCTGCGAGAAGACTCTGACAAACCCATCGTGCTACTTGCTTCCGGCACGGGCTTTGCGCCGATCAAAGCGCTAGTCGAACATTGGTTGCACCTGAAATCCACCCGCCCGATCACGCTGTACTGGGGTGGCCGCCGTCCGAAAGATCTGTACATGCACACGTTGTGCGAGGAATGGGCCGCCACACTGCCTAACTTCCGTTATGTACCGGTCATCTCGGAGGCACAGCCCGATGACGCATGGAATGGTCGCAGCGGTTTCGTGCACAAGGCGGTGATGCACGACCTGCCTGATCTGTCCGGCCATCAGGTCTATGCATGCGGCACCCCGCTGATGGTCGACGCCGCGCAGCGTGATTTCGTTGCCGATTGCAAGCTACCCGAAGAAGAATTCTTCGCTGATTCCTTTACCTCTGAAGCCGACCTCGCCACTGCGGCCGCCTGATCAATGAACAAGCCCGAAGCCCTCGCCAAGACTTTTGAGCAGTACGATACCAACGCACTGCTGTACATCACCAACCGGCCGCCAATCGTGTTCACGGAGGGCGACGGCATGTGGCTCACTGACCATCATGGCAAGCGGTATCTGGACTGGCTCCAGGGCTGGGCGGTCAACTGCCTCGGCCATTCGCCTCAGTGCATACAGGACGCGCTGACCGCACAGGCGAAAAAAGTCATCAATCCCTCACCGGCGTTTTATAACGAGCCATCGATACAGCTGGCGTCGATGCTGACGCATTACTCCTGTTTCGATCGCGTGTTTTTTGCGAACAGCGGTGCGGAGGCCAATGAAGGCGCGATCAAGCTCGCGCGCAAATGGGGCAAGATGCACCAAAACCCGGCAGGTGAACACCGCTACGAGATCATCACGTTTGATCACAGCTTCCATGGCCGCACACTGGCCACCATGTCTGCCTCGGGCAAAGCGGGCTGGGACACGATGTTCGCGCCTCAGGTACCGGGCTTCCCCAAAGCCGAACTGAATAATCTGGCCAGCGTCGAAGCGCTAATTACAGATAAGACGGTTGCCGTGATGCTGGAGCCCGTGCAGGGCGAAGGCGGCGTGATACCGGCGTCCCGCGAATTCATGCAAGGTCTACGCACACTGACGCAAAAGCGCGGTCTGTTGCTGATCGTCGATGAGGTGCAGGCAGGCATGGGCCGCACCGGCAAGCTGTTCGCCTATCAGCTGTCCGATATCGAGCCCGACATCATGACCCTCGGCAAAGGCATCGGCGGTGGCGTACCACTGGCGGCGCTGCTTTGCACAGAAGCCGTCGCCGTGTTCGAGCCCGGCGATCAGGGCGGCACCTATAACGGCAATCCGCTGATGACTGCGGTCGGCATCGCAGTGCTCGAAGAACTACTGAAGCCGGGATTCCTGCAATCGGTGATCGACAAAGGTGAGTATCTGAAGCAAGGCTTGCTAAAGCTGTGCGACAAGCACGGTCTGGAAGGCGAGCGTGGCGAAGGACTGCTGCGTGCGCTGAAGCTGGGATCGCCGATCGGCGGCAAGATTGTCGAGATCGCGCGTGATCTGGAACCCGTCGGGCTGCTGCTAAATTCACCGCGCCCGGAGTTGTTGCGGTTTATGCCGGCGCTGACTGTGACGACGAGTGAGATTGACCAGATGCTGGACATGCTGTCGAGTGTGATTGTCAAAGCGCGCACGTCATCATAAGCTGATGCGCGAATGAAGTTTTGATAAAAACCCTCAGTCTCCGACGATTTTTTTTTATTCTGCTTGATTGCGCCAATCTTCAGAGCAGCATCGAACCTGACGATATCTCTCATTCGGTTCAATACGGACACATCTTTGCAAGCGAAGGTGATCACCAGATCTTTTTTTTCGTTTTTAGCTTTGGCAACCAAATGAGTGGCTGCCCTGATCTGTGCTTGCAGCCCCTTATAGGTATAGCTACGGGATTTTTCCCCATGGTGCTCCTCAAGATGATCAGGAATGATTTCGATCACCACCGCCCCCGATTGGTCTCCCACTGCTCCTACCACCAAATTCTCTAAAATCTTTTCTGAAATCTCTGCCTGATTCTTCCCGAATTCTGGCAGCTGCAGATCAGTAATACAGCTCCAGGAAGTAGCTGCAACATTGACCTCGAAAGGTGTGGTGGTGATTCCTATCTGCACCGGTTGGTCTCGCGATTGGTGTGGCGGATTCGGATTCGCTGCAGCGAATCTTCCTAAACTTTTATGTACTGTTTGAAGTTGCGAATGTCGCGAAGCTTCAGTACTAGCTGTCGACAGTTGCAGCACAGCATGACTGCATTTGATTTTTGCAGGGTCAGCTTCAAGGATTTGAACACTATTGCCTTTACTCAGCGCAGCAACAGTACCTCCCCGTAAAGGCATCGGTCTACCGCCTTCCCTTACGGGTTGAAGGTCACGCCGCAAATTACGTCCGCTGATACCATAGCCTTGATCGATCCTGTCGCGAATGTTCTGGAATAACTGATCCGAATAATCCGATTTTTTTATCAAGGGTTCGAGAGCGTTCAACACGGCCTCTCCGGATTTCTTTGCTGCAGACCGGTCTCTGGAGAAGGCATCGGAGAGCCATTCAACCAAGGTGCGCTCTCGTAGAACTACATATGTGATGCCATTCTTTTCATATTGATTATCTACTCGAAGCTCAGCCAGCTTACCAAGCTTAGTCGCGACATCTTGGTAACGCATGCGCGTATCGATGGTGATCTTGTCTACCATTACCCTCCCTCAAAGACAGATAGGGCAGTTCATTTGCTATCAAAACAATCCAATGTCCCCTTGTTTCCCCAGGGTTAGCCAACTGGTAGTGCACTATTGCCAGGATGGGGGGGAGACGGCTGACGTTGCTCCGATACGAGCTGATCATTCAGTTTGCGGAGCATGCAAAGCACCTCATTATTGGTCGACACGAGAGTAATTGTCATGCACTCATCGAATCGCCTATCCCATTCAGAATGACATCGAGCAGCTACTCACTTTGCTCAACCGACAAAATACAGTGAACGTGCCTTTGGTTCCTTGGCGCCGTACAATTTCAAGGCTTGTTTTCGTCTTTACGTATGAGGGATTCACCTTGTTGTAGGGCGACTAAATTTCTAGCCAAAAACTCGCCTGTCAGGCAACCAGTTTTAGTGATTTGTGCTCGGATATTTTTTTTCACAGATTCGAGTGCTTTTTCGTTACACCGGCCCTTCAAAACTTCATCGATTCTTCTACAAGCAGTATCGGCCTTTTCCTCTCTTTCCTTTTTGGATAAAAGCAGGCCGCGAATCCTGGATAATGAACCCCCTGATTTTATTTTTACGGTTGTCGTAGAATCAGTTAAGGAAGTATATTTTTCCGCAAAATTGACCGTATCTTTTTTATTTAAGTATTCTATTGCATCATTCAGCTGGCCTGCCTGAAGATGAGTAACTAAATTTGTTTTCATCAGAGCCCTCGATTTTTCTATCAAAAGGACATTCACTTCCCCCAATCCAAAAAACAAATTGAATATTCCTTTGGTTGTTCTGGCTAGACCTTCTTTGGTTCTTAACACCTATTCTTCTGAAAATACCTGATCGCATTGGCGATATCGACTTCCCGAAGCTTACCTGTCCGCTCCATCGTATTTTTTATACTGCTCAGCAGTAGATCACCATTCTGCACTTTACTACGTAAAACTAATTCCTTGATTGCATCAAACACCGCCTTTATACGGTTTTTTAGGAATCCTTGCGAAGAAGTGATGACTGCTTTTCGATGAAATCGAGCTTCCCTAACCTCACCTCGAATCGCCCGCCGCCCCGCTCCGTCGCCCAATTCTTGATTTGCCCCTTGCCATCGAGTTTAGCCGCCATCTCTTCCAGCATAGCCCTGGAGCTAGCGCTATCAGATTGAATAGGTGTGTTTGTCGACAATCGACCCATGACTCCGCTTCTCCATCAGGCACGTTGACAATCAGTCACGCTTCCCCGAGTAGAGTTTTCTCGGAGTCTTGGGTTAGTACATCACCTATACAAAAAAACTCAGCTGGTGCATAGCTTGAGGATCAAAATGAAACCAATAGACAGTCATAATCCTTTTACTTTTGTCTTGAAGAAAAAATACACACAGAAAGAAAATATTGATATGAAGATAAAAAGCTTTATTCGTGATCTGCATGCGGTTACACAAGCAAAAATCGCCGAAGATGCAACTCTGCTGAAAACTCCCTCAGGAAAAATCAAGCAGGACACTTTTTTTGAACGAGCAATCGGCTTCGGAAAAAAAATTATTGCAAAAATTCAAGGAAAGTCTTATGAGTTAAAAAGAATTAGCTATGAGGAAGGAAAAAAAGAAATAGAAAATCGACTAACCGCTCAATATTTATTCTTTTCAGAGTCAAAAGAAATAAATTCAAACACTAAAATTGAATTGGAGTCTTTAGCAGAAACGTTTATAAATTCCATGTCGGCATTTGATGAATTTTCTAAAAACCCTGAGGAAATTTTTCTTGAAAAAGTAAACCAAAATGGAGCTTATAGGAATTTTCCAGGTACAAGTCCAAAAAAAAATGCATTTAGCAATATAAAAAATGTCTACCAAGAGATAAAGCAACCAAAACACTTTAAAGTAAAAGCGAGATTGTTTGAAGAGAAATACAAAAAACTTCTAGCAAAAAATGAATCGTATACGGTGATCAATACCGACGAAATAAAAACGATCAATGAGCTTTGCAGGCTTGCAAACTATGCAATGGACTCCCACAATGAACCGATAAACGATGCAATTACCCTTGCCAAAATCATGCATATGGATGAATTAAAGGACACAACTGATTTACTCACCAAGTATGAAATTTCAAAAATCTTTGCTGACCGTTACCTACGGAGAAAAGGTAGCGCGGAAATTGTTATTCGCTCTTCAGATGCGCTGGATAATATTAAAAATTTAGTAGCACAAAAAAAATTTCCAAGTAATACCTGAACGAATTAAATCTAATGGAGTTCAATTACAAACATGATCGATGAAATCTACTCATTTTGATCATACGTAAATCGCAAAAATAGAGGCACGTTAGTACGCTGGCTCTGATTAACTGAGATGAAACCACGCTCGCGGACAAAGAACATTCCCTGAGTACCATCCTTGCATCCAAATTCGAGCTCAGAAAAATATCCGAAATTACTCAGTTGTTTTATAAAATCAGATCGAGTTGTGCTTGTGCTCACTTCGAGGGAATGATTATCGAAAATCTTCACGACGTCTTCCTTTTTGTCGATAAAGAAGATGCTTGATGAGCCGCCATGAAAGCGATAGAGGATCTTGCGGCGCTGCGCTGAGTATTCATTCATATGCATCAGCAAAAGAATTTGAGAAACGAATTCGTAGGGTTGTCTTCAATGAAGATGCAGAAAAAATATTGCTGGAAAAATAAACAATGCAGAAATTAATGGTTTTCAGCAGCTCCTACAAAAAAAACAGCCCGTCGAGCGGGCTGCTTGTAAGTCAAAGTAAAAAGCTATTTTTTGCTCGGAATATACAAATCCGTAATACTCCCCAACCCCATCTCCGCAGCAAACATCGGCGTCTCTGACAAAGTCGGATGCGCATGCACGGTCAGCGCCAGATCGTCGAGATCAGCTCCCATCTCCATCGCCAGCACTGTCTCAGCCAGCAGCTCGCCGGCGTTCACGCCCACGATACCGGCACCGATGATGCGCTTGGTGGTCGGATCCCACAGTAATTTAGTCACGCCATCATCGCGTCCCATGGCGAGTGCACGGCCTGACGCGGCCCAGGGGAAGCTAGCTTTTTCAAAGGGAATCCCTTTGGCCTTGGCTTCGGCTTCCGTGACGCCCATCCACGCAATCTCAGGATCGGTATAAGCGACCGAGGGAATAGTCATTGCATCGAATGCAACCTTGTGACCCGCAATGACTTCAGCGGCAACCTTCGCTTCATTGGTGGCTTTGTGTGCGAGCATTGGGTCGCCGCAGATATCGCCAATCGCAAAAATATGGGGCACGTTCGTACGCTGCTGCTGATCGGCTGGGATGAAACCTCGCTCATTGACGATGACACCAGCCTTATCAGCCGCGATCTCTTTCCCGTTCGGACGACGACCTACAGCAAGCAGCACCATGTCGTACATCTGCGGTTCTTTGGGTGCGTTCTCGCCTTCGAACGTCGCGAGCAAGCCATTGGCACGCGCCTCGAGCTTCGTGACCTTGGTCTTGAGCATGATCGCCTCATAGCGCTTTTCGATGCGCTTGTGCAGGGGCTTGACGATGTCGCGATCAGCCGCCGGGATCAGCCCATCGGCGAATTCAACCACGCTGACCTTGGCACCAAGCGCGTCATACACGCAAGCCATCTCGAGGCCAATGATGCCGCCGCCGATGACCAGCATGCGCTTGGGGATCTGGCGCAGCTCAAGCGCACCGGTGGAATCTACCAGACGCGGATCGTCGTAAGGGAAACCGGGAATCTTCGCGACCGACGAACCGGCAGCGATGATCGCATTCTTGAACGCGATGGTCTTCGTACCTTCTGCGGTCTCCACGCTGAGTGAGTTCGGCGAAGTGAAACCACCCTTGCCCTGCACGACCTGTACCTTGCGCGCCTTGGCCAGACCGGAGAGACCGCCGGTCAGCTTTTTGATCACGCTCTCTTTCCAGCCTCGCAGTGCACTGATATCGATCTCGGGCCTGGACATTTTTATGCCGAAGTGCGACATCTCCTCTGCTTCGGTGATCACCTTGGCTGCGTGCAGCAAAGCCTTCGAAGGAATGCAGCCCACGTTCAGACAGACACCGCCGAGCGATGCATAACGTTCAACCAGCACCACGCGCTGACCCAGATCAGCCGCACGAAAAGCTGCGGTGTAGCCGCCGGGGCCGGCACCCAGCACCAGCGTGTCGCATTCGATATCAGCATGACCGGCGAAGCTGGCAGCAACAGGGGCCGGCGCTGCGGATCCCGAAGGCATCGGCACGGCGGGCGCTGGTGCTGATGATGCAGCGGCTGATGATGATGCGGCCGCTACGGGGACGCTGGCATCGGCCGCTTCCAGCAACAGGATCAGCGAACCTTCTGCGACTTTGTCACCCAGTTTGACCTTGAGCTCTTTGACAACACCCGCATGACTGCTCGGTATCTCCATACTCGCTTTGTCGGACTCCACCGTAATCAACGACTGCTCGGGTTTGACGGTATCACCCGGCTTGACAAGCAATTCGATGACTTCCACTTCTTTGAAATCGCCAATATCGGGGACTTTGATTTCCATCTGGCTCATTGTTTGGCTCCGTAACGCTTACAGCAGTGTCTTGCGCATATCTGCCAACACGTCGGCGAGATACACGGTGAAGCGCGCGCCGAGCGCACCGTCAATCACGCGATGGTCATAGGACAGCGACAGCGGAAGCATGAGCCGTGGCGCGAATTGTTTGCCATCCCAGATCGGCCTGATCTCGGATTTCGACAAGCCGAGTATGGCGACCTCCGGCGCATTGATGATCGGCGTGAATGCCGTTCCGCCAATGCCGCCGAGCGAAGAGATCGTGAAGCTGGCGCCCTGCATGTCTGCAGGTTTCAGCTTGCCGTCACGTGCCTGTGCAGAGAGCTCGCCCATTTCCTTCGCGATCTCGGCTAGGCCTTTCTGATCGGCGTTCTTCACCACCGGCACCACCAGTCCTTGCGGTGTATCGGCTGCAAAACCGATGTTGTAATAATGCTTGAGGATCAGGTTCTCGCCATTCGCGTCGAGTGATGCATTGAATGCAGGGAATTTTTTTAGCGCGGCGACACTGGCCTTGATCACAAAGGCGAGCATGGTCAGCTTGACGCCAGACTTGGCCAGCGACTCGTTGGCGCTCTTGCGGAAGGCTTCCAGCTCGGTGATATCAGCCTGATCGAATTGCGTCACATGCGGGATCATCACCCAGTTGCGGTGCAGATTCGGGCCACTGATTTTCTTGATACGAGATAGCGGCTCGAGCGAGGTCTGACCGAACTTGGAGAAATCAAGCGAGGGCCAGGGCAGTAGTGACATCCCTGTGCCACCACCACCCGACACCGGGGCAGCAGCGGAACCCGACATCACACCTTTGACGAAACCCTGCACATCTTCGAGCAGGATACGGCCTTTGGGCCCGGAGCCATTCACGCGTGATAAATCGACGCCCAGCTCGCGAGCAAACTTGCGCACGGACGGTGATGCATGCGCGCGCTGCCCTTCAGACGTAGCAGCGGCCGAGACAGCGGGTACGGTGGCAACGGCAGGTGCTGGAGCAGCTTGAGCTGCGGGCGCCACTGTGGGCGCCGCGGCGGAAGTCGGAGCGGGCGCAGCAGCGGGCGCGGTGGCAGCTGCACCTGCTTCTGATGGCTCCAGAAGCAAAATCAGTGAGCCCTCGGCGACCTTGTCACCGAGCTTGACCTTCAACTCTTTGACGACGCCCGCGTGGCTGCTGGGTATCTCCATGCTGGCTTTGTCGGATTCGACGGTGATCAGCGATTGCTCAGCCTTGACGGTGTCGCCTGGTTTGACCAGTAACTCGATGACTTCGACTTCCTTGAAATCACCAATATCCGGCACTTTGATTTCTACTTGACTCATCTTCTTGCTCCGTGATGTCACGACTTCTTTTTGCGGAGGTATCTCGCCGACGGTGAGCGACGAGGCACAACTTGTTGTTCACGACAAGCGCCGCTGGCAAGCCCGCGGCGTGGCGACGACGGTACGCTGCGGGATTACTGAAGCACAGGATTGGGTTTGTTCGGATCAATGCCGTACTTCTGCACTGCTTTCGCAACGACAGATGCATCGATGCTGCCCGCGTCAGCCAGTGACTTGAGTGCAGCCACAGTCACGAAGTAACGATTGACCTCGAAAAACTCCCTGAGCTTGGCGCGCGTATCCGAGCGACCAAAACCGTCAGTACCGAGTACTCTGTAGTGGCGATCTTTCGGCATGTAGGCACGAATCTGATCGGCGTAAGTACGCATGTAGTCGGTTGCTGCGATCACCGGACCTTCCGAGGCTTGCAGTGCTTGCGTGACAAAAGGAATGCGCGGTGTCTTGGCTGTCGGGTTCAGCAGATTCCAGCGTTCCGCATCCTGACCATCGCGTGCCAGCAACGTGAACGAAGGCGCTGACCAGATATCGGCAGCAATATCCCAATCCTTCTCAAGCAAGTCAGCGGCGGCAATGACCTCGCGCAAGATGGTGCCCGAACCCATCAGCTGCACCTTGTGCTTCGCTTTCTTCGCTGCGGATGGCTGCAGCAGATACAGACCTTTGAGTATGCCCTCTTCCTGTCCGGCTTTCAGACCCGGGTGGCTGTAGTTCTCGTTCATCAGGGTGATGTAATAGAACACATCTTCCTGCTTCTCGACCATGCGTTTCAGGCCATCCTGAATGATCACCGCAACTTCGTGCGCGAAGGTCGGGTCATAGGGCATGCAGTTCGGTATGGTCGAAGCCAGCACATGGCTGTGACCATCTTCATGCTGTAAGCCTTCGCCGTTCAGTGTGGTGCGGCCTGAGGTGCCGCCGAGCAGAAAACCGCGTGCACGCATATCCCCCGCTGCCCAGGCCAGATCACCGATGCGCTGCAGGCCGAACATCGAATAGAAAATATAGAACGGTATCATCACTCGATTGTTCGTCGAGTACGAGGTCGCCGCGGCGATCCATGAGCTCATCGCACCGGCTTCATTGATACCTTCTTGGAGGATCTGGCCGGCTTTGTCTTCGCGGTAGTAGCTGACCTGATCTTTGTCGACCGGCTCGTAGAGTTGGCCTTGCTGACTGAAGATACCAATCTGACGGAAAAAACCTTCCATGCCGAAGGTGCGTGCTTCGTCAACGAGGATAGGCACGACACGCGGGCCGAGATTAGCGTCGCGCAGCAGCACAGTCAGGGTGCGCACATAGGCCTGCGTCGTCGAGATCTCGCGCCCCTCGGCAGTCGCATCCAATACCGGCTGAAACGCCGACAGCGGCGGGACTGGCAAGGTCTCTTCGGCGACACGACGTCGTTGCGGCAGATAGCCGCCCAGCTGCTTGCGGCGCTCGTGCAGATACTTCATTTCTGGCGCATCGTCGGACGGCTTGTAGAACGGGACGTCGTGTAGTTTGTCATCGGGCACCGGGATACCGAAGCGGTCGCGCATCTCGCGAATGGCATCGTCATCAAGCTTCTTGGTCTGGTGCGCGGTGTTGCGCGCCTCGCCCGACTTGCCCATGCCGTAACCCTTGACCGTTTTTACCAGCAGCACCGTCGGCTGACCCTTGTGCTCTTGAGCCGACTTGTACGCGGCGTAAATCTTGTGTGGATCATGACCACCGCGCAGCAAACGCCAGATATCGTCGTCCGACATATTGGCCACCAGCTCCAGCGCCTTGGGATGCTTGCCAAAGAAATGCTTGCGCACATAGGCGCCATCCTTGGCCTTGTAGTTCTGGTATTCGCCATCGACGGTTTCCATCATGATCCGCTGCAGCACGCCGTCCTTGTCGCGCGAGAGCAGATCGTCCCAGTTCGAGCCCCAGATCACTTTGATGACATTCCAGCCTGCACCCCGGAAATCGGCTTCGAGCTCTTGAATAATCTTGCCGTTGCCGCGCACTGGGCCATCGAGTCGCTGCAAGTTGCAGTTAATGACGAATACGAGGTTGTCGAGCATCTCGCGACCGGCCATGCCGATTGCACCCATCGATTCCGGTTCGTCCATTTCACCATCGCCGCAGAACGCCCAGACCTTTCGGTTGGCGGTGTCAGCGATTTGGCGAGCGTGCAGGTATTTCAGGAAGCGCGCCTGATAGATCGCCATCAGCGGACCCAGGCCCATCGATACGGTAGGGAATTGCCAGAAGTCCGGCATCAGCTTCGGATGCGGATAGGACGACAGGCCCTTGCCATCGACTTCGCGCCGGAAATTCAGCATTTGCTCTTCTGAGATACGGCCTTCAAGGAAGGCGCGCGCATAAATGCCCGGCGAAGAGTGGCCTTGTATATAGAGCAGGTCGCCGCCATGATGCTCGGTCGGCGCATGCCAGAAATGGTTGAAGCCGATGCCCAGCATGTTCGCCAGCGACGCAAAGCTCGAGATATGGCCGCCCAGATCGCCATCGGCTCGGTTGGCCTTGACCACCATCGCCATTGCATTCCAGCGCATGTAGGAACGGAGCCGCTCTTCATATTCCAGATTGCCCGGGCAGTGCTCGCCCAGATGCGCGGGAATCGTATTGACGTAGGCGGTGTTACTGGAAAAAGGAATGTGCGCGCCGCGACGGCGGGCCAGATCAACCATGCGCTCAAGCAGATAGTGCGCGCGCTCCGCACCCTCCAGCTCAATTACGGATTCGAGGGCATCAAGCCACTCTTGCGTTTCCACCAGGATGTTGTCGAGCTGGGCTGACATGAGCAGGTCTCCTTGCTTTTATGAGGTGCCGGGAGGCAGGTCGCGGGCCGGGTCACAGCCAGCATGCCTTTCATTCTGGCGGGTATCCAGAATTCACGGAAGTGTATCAGCACCGCCGATTTTTTCAAACTGCGATATTACATTTCATAATATGATAAGTAAACAAAAAGTAAACTGAAAAGGGGCTCTAATGTAATCGCTTGCGGCCTTCCGCGACGTCCGGAACGGCCTGACCTTGCACGGCATCAAACGAGGCCGCCCCGTATAATCAGGCCTCTATTCCTCCTCCACCTGCTCTCCTTATGAACGCAAAAATCATTGACGGAAACCTGCTTTCCAAACAACTCCGCGCCGAGGTGGCTGAACGTGCGGCCGCCCTCACCGCCAAAGGCAGGCAGCCCGGTCTGGCCGTGATCCTGGTCGGTGACAGCCCGGCATCGCAGGTGTATGTGCGAAACAAAATCAAGGCCTGCGAGGACAACGGCATTCACTCCGTGTTCGAGAAGTACGATGCGTCGATGTCTGAGGCCGAGCTGCTGGCGCGCGTGGACGCGCTCAACAAAGACCCGAAAATCAACGGCATTCTGGTGCAGTTGCCGCTGCCCCCGCACATCGATTCGCACAAGGTCATCGAAGCCATCGCTGCGGAAAAAGACGTGGATGGTTTCCATATCAGCAACGCTGGACTGCTGATGACTGGGCAGCCGCTGTTCCGGCCCTGTACGCCCTACGGCGTGATGAAAATGCTGGAATCGATCAATTATCCGGTGCGCGGTGCGCATGCGGTCGTGGTCGGCGCATCGAATATCGTCGGCAAGCCGCAGGCCATGCTGCTCTTGCAGGCGGGTGCCACCGTCACTATTTGTAATTCCAAAACACGCGACCTCGGTCATCATGCGCGCGACGCGGACATTCTGGTGGTGGCGACCGGCAAGCGGAACATCGTGACCGCCGACATGGTCAAGCCCGGCGCAGTGGTGATCGACGTTGGCATGAACCGCGACGATGCCGGCAAGCTGTGCGGCGATGTGGACTACGGCCCGTGCGCTGAGGTAGCCGGATGGATCACGCCGGTACCCGGCGGCGTCGGACCCATGACCATCACCATGCTGCTGGTGAATACGATCGAGGCCGCAGAGCGCGGCTGATCACTCGAACTGACCCAATCCTGAACCATGACTGATAACGCATTACTGGATTTTACTGACCTGCCCCGCTTCGATCTGTTCAAACCCGATCACGTGACGCCTGCGATCAGCCAGTTGCTGGACGAGGCGCGCGCTACCGTCGCCGCGCTTGAATCACCCGGGGCGCCCTTCAGCTGGCAGGAATTTGTGCTGCCACTGGAGCGCGTCACCGAGCGACTCGGACGCGCCTGGGGCGTGGTCGGTCATTTGAACGCCGTGGTTGATACACCCGAGCTGCGCGCCGCCTATAACGATAACCTGCCCAAGGTCACCGAGTTCTGGACCGAGCTGGGGCAAAACCTCAAGCTGTTTGAAAAATACAAGGCGCTGCAAGGCAGCGGTGAATATCAAACGCTGAACGCCGCGCGCAGAAAAATCGTCGATCATGCGATCCGTGATTTTCGTCTGGGCGGTGCCGAGCTACCGGACGACAAAAAAGTGCGCTTTGCCGAGATACAGGAGCAGCAGGCTGCACTGTCGACTCGCTTTTCCGAGAATGTGCTCGACGCGACCAACGCCTACGAATTTATCGTCGACGACGAAAGCCGCCTGTCCGGACTGCCGGACGATGTGAAACAGGCGGCACGCGCATCGGCGGAACGCGAAGGCAAGACCGGCTGGCGCTTCACGCTGCACTTCCCCTCGTATTTCCCAGTGCTGCAGTACGCGGACGACCGCGCTCTGCGCGAAACGCTCTATCGAGCCAGCGCGACCAAGGCATCAGAACTTGGCGCGAATCCGGACTGGGACAACACCCAAAACATTATCGACATCCTGAAGCTACGCGACGAAGAAGCACAATTGCTCGGTTATGCCAATTTCGCCGAAGTGTCGCTGGTGCCCAAGATGGCGACCTCGCCCCAGCAAGTAATCCAGTTTCTGCAAGATCTGGCCAAGCGCGCGCGTCCGTTTGCAGAGAATGACCTCGCGGAGCTGAAGAATTTTGCAAAAACCGAACTCGGACTGGATAAGCTCGACGCTTGGGACATGGCCTATGCCTCGGAAAAACTGCGTGAGAAACGGTACGCCTTCTCCGAACAGGAAGTGAAACTCTATTTCCCCGAGCATAAAGTCGTTGGCGGTCTGTTCAGGCTGATACAAAACATGTTCGGCGTCGAGATCCAGCCTGACCAGAGCCCGGTCTGGCATACCGATGTGAAGTTTTATCGGATCGAGAAAAAAGGCCAGCTGATTGGTCAGTTCTATCTCGATCTGTATGCGCGCAAGGGCAAGCGTGGCGGCGCATGGATGGATGATGCACGCGGCCGCAAGAATCTTGCTGGCGACTTGCAGACACCGATCGCTTATCTGACCTGCAATTTCACCGAACCTGCGATCGTCGATGGCGTGAAAAAGCCAGCCTACTTCACGCATGATGAGGTCATCACACTGTTCCATGAATTTGGCCATGGCCTGCATCACATGCTGACTGCCGTTGATGAGCTAGGCGTATCGGGCATCGCCGGTGTCGAATGGGATGCGGTCGAACTGCCCTCGCAGTTCATGGAGAACTTTTGCTGGGAATGGGATGTGTTGCAGCACATGACTGAGCACACAGACACCAGTGAGACACTGCCACGTGATCTGTATGACAAAATGATCGCTGCGAAGAATTTTCAGTCTGGTATGCAGATGCTGAGACAGGTCGAATTTTCGCTATTCGACATGCATCTGCATTTCGATTTCGATCCGAACAGCAGCAAGACGGTCGCTGAGCTACTCGCCGAGGTACGGCATCAAGTGGCCGTCATCATTCCGCCGGCATTCAACCGCTTTCAGCACTCGTTCTCGCATATCTTTGCCGGTGGCTATGCAGCAGGCTACTACAGCTACAAGTGGGCGGAAGTCTTGTCCGCGGATGCGTACGGCGCGTTCGAGGAAGCCCAGGGCGACCCAAACCGCCTCGCCGAGACCGGGATGGCGTTTCACCGCGAGATTTTGTCAGTCGGCGGTTCGCGTCCCGCGCTGGAATCTTTCACTGCCTTTCGTGGCCGCGAGCCCAGCATTGATGCGCTACTGCGGCACAATGGCATGGTGTCGGCCTGATCCACAACCTGGCGTAGAGAGCGATGACGCGCGTAGATTTTCATAGCAAGGTACCGGACAAGTTACTGTACGCTTGCCGTCTGGTGCGCAAGGCGCGCGCAGCAGACATGAAAGTCGTGGTGCATCTGGAGGATGGACGTCAGCTGCATGCGTTTGATGAGGCGCTGTGGACTTTTTCGGAACAGGATTTCCTGCCCCATGTACAGGCAGGAGATGCGCTGGCCGCGCAGACGCCGGTGATCCTGTCGCAAGATGCGAACGATCCGCTCCCGCATCATCAGGTGCTGATCAATCTGTCACAGCGCACGCCCGAGCACTTCGCGCGCTTTGAACGTCTGTTCGAGATCTTGTCCACCGACGAGTCAGACCTCGCCGCAGGTCGAGAACGTTACAAACAATATCAGCAGCGTGGTTATCCCCTGACCCACTTCGTGGCGGAGAAAACATGAACCCACCGAACCAGCACGACACTGAGATCCCCGTCCTCACGGATATTCTTCACGAGGATGCGGTGGGTACCAACGTAGCGACCGATACGGCGGCTAGCGAGGCAGCCGCCGAAGATGCCGAGCTGCTGCGCGAGATCGAGGAGGAGATCAGCGCGCGTATCGCTGCGGAACTTTCTGACCAGATACCCATTCTGATAGAGGCCGCGCTGCAAGAGCATCTGCCACCAGCGGTAGGCGCCAAGCTTCAGGCAGAAATCATGACCGCGCTGGCGGCGACGTTGCCACTCGCCGCCGAGGCCGCGACCGAACAGGTCGCCGGCACACTGGCACAGGAAATCGGCGCACTGCTGGAACAAAGACTGGAGATGCGGGTGCGTGAAGTCGTTGCTCAGGAATTCTCGCGATTGCAGCAGTGATACGGTGAACCGGCGATGCAAATACGCCTCCCTGTGGCGGAAATGACGCCGCAAACTCGGGACGGCTGCTTACAATTCGCGCGTCACCCATCTACTTGATGAATAGTTAGTGCGGCAGAGTGCCACCCAAGTCGCATCACCATCGAAAACACCGGAAGATTCAATGAAAGTCATCGTACTGGGCGCGGGCATCGTCGGCACCGCTTCCGCCTGGTTCCTGCACAAGGCCGGCCACGACGTTACCGTCATCGAGCGCCAGCCCGGCGCCGCTCAGGAAACCAGCTTCGCCAATGGCGGGCAAATCTCTGTATCGCATGCAGAGCCCTGGGCCAATCCCTCCGCACCGCTGAAAGTGCTCAAGTGGCTGCGCGGGGTCTGGAATTTCTACGCCAGTGCACCCCGGGTCGCACCGCACACAATATTCGCCAGATCGTCGCGATTGCCGAGTACAGCCGGCAAACCTTGCAAGCACTACGCGCCGAGACCGATATTGCCTATGACTGCGAGACGCGCGGGATACTGCATTTCTACACTGATGCGCGTGAGTTCGAGCAGTCGCTACCGGCAGCGCAGCTGATGCGTGACCTGGGCTGCCCGCGCGAGACGGTCAGCACCGAAGACGTGTTGAGAATAGAGCCTTCGCTCTCACCCGTGCGGCACAAGATCGTTGGCGGCGATTTCACCGCTACTGATGAATCAGGTGATGTACACAAGTTCACCACCGGGCTGGCTGACCATTGCGCGCAGGCTGGCGTGCAGTTCCGCTTCAATCATCTGGTCACCCGTCTGCTGGCCGAGGGTACCGGTGCAGCGGCTCGCATCTCCGGCGTGGAAGTGATTGATGCGCATGGCCGCCATCAGGTGCTGCAGGCAGACAGCGTGGTACTGGCAATGGGCAGCTTCTCGACACGGCTGGTCAAACCGCTGGGTATTGATCTGATGCTGTATCCGGGTAAAGGTTACTCGGCAACGTATCGCGTTCTCGATCCGGCACTGACACCACGCGTGTCGCTGACCGATGATGGCCACAAGCTCGTGATCTCACGACTCGGCGATCGGCTGCGTGTTGCCGGTACCTGCGAGATCAATGGCTATTCGCGTGAGCTCAATCCTGTCCGCTGCGAGGCCATCACTCGTCGTGTTCAAGAATTGTTCCCTGGCGCTTGCGACTATGAACAGCCGCAGTACTGGGCAGGTCTGCGGCCGCTGACGCCATCGAATGTGCCTTACATCGGCCGAACGCCATACACGAATCTTTTTCTGAACACCGGACATGGCACGCTGGGCTGGACCATGGGCTGCGGCTCGGGTCGGGCGATTGCCGAGATCGTTTCCGGTCGTAGACCAGACGTTGATTTCGAATTCACCGGTATGCGTTCGCGTACGCGCACCGGCAGTGTGGACGTCCTCCCCGCTTCAGCGATCCGCTCCTGACCATCGACAGCCATGCCGCGGCTGAACGCTGCATGGGCTGACCACATCCGCTTCAGCAAAAGCCTCCCGCAGACAAATCGAAGATAATTCGGGTTTTTGTCACCGGGAGGAATCATGCGCTTCACCCCAACCCTGCTGCCCCTGCTGTCGATCGCCTCGCTGCTGTCGGCATCGGCCTATGCGCAAGAGCAAGTCGTGAAGATCGGACATGTCGCTCCGCTGTCCGGACAAGTCGCTCACCTCGGCAAAGATAATGAAAATGGCGGACGGATGGCGATCGATGCACTGAATGCAAAATCAATCACGATAGCTGGCAAGAAGATCAAGTTCATGCTGCTCGGGGAAGATGATGGCGCGAATCCGCAGCAAGGTACCGCCGCCGCGCAAAAGCTGGTCGATGCAAAAGTCCATGGCGTGATCGGTCACCTGAACTCGGGCACGACGATACCGGCCTCCAAGATCTACAACGATGCGGGTATCGTGCAAATTTCGCCTTCGGCCACGAACCCGAAGTACACGCAACAGGGATTCAAAGGGGCATTCCGTGTGGTGGCCAATGACGGGCAGCTGGGTGGTGCGCTCGGTCGCTATGCCGCCAGCACGCTGAAAGCGAAGAATGTCGCGATCATTGATGACCGCACAGCTTATGGCCAGGGCGTGGCTGATGAATTTGCCAAAGCGGCGAAGGCGGCGGGATTGAACATCGTCGGCCGCCAGTATACGAATGACAAGGCGACCGACTTCAATGCGATCCTCACCGCGATCAAGGGCAAGAACCCGGATCTGATTTTCTTCGGCGGCATGGATGCGGTCGGCGGCCCCATGCTGAGACAAATAAAACAACTGGGCATGACGCCCAAGTTCATGGGCGGCGATGGAATCTGCTCGGAGCAGCTGCCCTCACTGGCCGGCGATGGCATGACTGACGGGCAGGTGATCTGCGCCGAGGCCGGTGGCGTGGAGGACAGTCAGAAAAAAGGGCTGGAAGAATTCCGCGCAGCGTACAAGAAAAAATTCGGCACTGAGGTGAAGCTGTATGCACCGTATGTCTATGACGCCGTGATGGTGATGGCGGCCGCGATGCAAAAAGCAGATTCCGTCGAACCCGCGAAGTACTTGCCCGAACTGGCTAAGATTCGTTATCAGGGCGTGACGGGCCCCATCGAATTCGATGAGCGCGGCGACATGAAGCATGGCACGCTGACGCTGTATACCTTCAAGTCGGGCAAGCGATCACAGATTGCCGTGACGAAGTGATCTGCAAAATGCTCGGCATCATGCGCATCACGGGTGACGCCTAACAAAAAAGCGCTCCTCGGAGCGCTTTTTGTTTGGTCTGTCTGCTGATTACTTCAGCGACAGTACCCACTTCGACAGGGCCTTGGCTTCAGCAGCCGACACCTGAGGATTTGCGGGCATCGGGATCTGGCCCCACACGCCGCTGCCACCCTTCATGATCTTCTGGGCCAGCTTGTCTTCAGCCGATTTGTCGCCCTTGTACTTTGCAGCGACTTCTTTATAGCCGGGGCCGACCAGCTTGTTGTCCACTGCGTGGCAAGCCAGGCAGTTCTTTTCTTTTGCGAGCTGCTCGCTGGCGAATGCTGCGTTAGACATCAGCGCGCCGAAAGCAACCGCAGCAACCAGAATACGTTTCATGTCACTCTCCATTAGTTTGATGACGGCGGGATTTTACCTGCTTTTGCAATCCTGCTCAGTGACCAATCTATCACCGAAGCCGGATTTTTGCAGACGGGGCTTACATTCATTCACAAAAACGGGCCACCACCCGGTGAGGTGATCGCCCGTCATTTGCCCAGACAAATTATCGAAATAGCAATTTATTAATCTGTCACCGCGCCCTTGCTGGCTGTCGACGCCAGCTTGGCAAATTTCGACAGCACACCTCGTGCATACCGAGGCTCGGGAGCCTTCCACGCGGCGCGTCGACGAGCGATCTCATCGTCCGGCACATTCAGCTGGATCAGCAGCTTGTGCGCATCGATGGTCACCGAGTCACCCTCGTGCACCAGCGCGATGGTGCCTCCGACGAACGCTTCGGGGGCCACATGTCCCACCACCATGCCCCAGGTGGCGCCAGAAAAACGGCCATCGGTGATCAAACCGACGGATTCGCCCAGACCCTTGCCGATCAGCGCCGACGTCGGGGACAGCATCTCAGGCATGCCGGGGCCGCCCTTCGGGCCCAAGTAGCGCAGCACCACGACATCTCCCGGCTTGATTTTGTCGGAAATGATCGCCTCCATGGCCGAGGGCTCGTCATCGAACACGCGCGCCGGACCCGTGATCACCGGATTCTTCAGACCAGAGATCTTCGCCACGCAGCCCTCGGTGGCCAGATTGCCCTTCAAGATCGCCAGATGGCCCTGCTTATACAAGGCCTTGTCGATGGTGCGGATCACGTCCTGCCCTGCTGGCGGCTGATCAGGTACGTTCTTGAGTTCTTCAGCCAGCGTCTTGCCGGTGATGGTCATGCAATCGCCATGCATCAGTCCGGCGTTCAGCAGAATCTTCATCACTTGCGGTACGCCGCCAGCCTGATGCAAATCGGTGGCCACGTACTCGCCGGAGGGTTTCAGGTTGCAGATCACGGGGATCTTTTGACGCATGCGCTCGAAATCATCGATCGTCCACTCCACCTCTGCCGCATGAGCAATCGCGAGATAGTGCAATATGGCATTGGTCGAACCACCCGTCGCCATGATGACGGCAACAGCGTTTTCTATCGATTTACGAGTGATGATATCGCGCGGACGCAGGTTTTTCTTGACGGCCTCGACCAGCACACGCGCCGACTCGGCGGAGGAGTGCGTCTTCTCGTCATCCGGGTTGGCCATCGTCGAGGAATACATCAGCGACATCCCGAGCGCCTCAAACGAAGACGACATGGTGTTCGCGGTGAACATGCCGCCGCAAGAACCGGTGGTCGGGCAGGCATTGCGCTCAACGCCTTCAAAATCTTCTTCCGACATTTTGCCAGCGGTGAACTGACCCACGGCTTCGAATGCCGACACGATGGTCAGCGTCTGGCCTTTCCAGTGGCCGGGCTTGATGGTACCTCCATACACATAGATGCTGGGTACATTGGTACGCGCAATCGCGATCATCCCGCCGGGCATGTTCTTGTCACAGCCACCGATCACCACGCAACCATCCAGCCACTGGCCCTGCACGCAGGTCTCGATACAGTCAGCGATCACCTCGCGCGAGATCAGCGAGTATTTCATGCCCTCGGTACCCATCGACATGCCATCCGAGATCGTCGGCGTGCCAAACACCTGCGGGTTCGCGCCGGCCGCTCGGGTGGCTTCGATCGCGGCATCGGCGAGCTTTTGCAGACCGGAGTTGCAGGGGGTGATGGTTGAGTGACCATTCGCAATACCGATCATGGGCTTGCTGAAGTCTTCTTTCTTGTAGCCCATTGCGTAGTACATCGAGCGGTTCGGGCTGCGATTCACGCCCTCGGTAATGTTCTTCGAACGATCATTGCTGGCCATGCGGTCTCTCCAAGTGAGGGTCTCTGGGACGGGCCGGTGCGGCGGCCCTGACAAGCGTGACACCTTGCCTTGCGCAAATCCACTTGTCAAATATATGATTCTCCCTTTATTGATATGTTTTTCAAATTAACAGATGCGGCACGGCTTTAAGGCCAACCCTGTTCTATGACTCCCGACCTGCGCCAGCTCCGGTACTTTCTGACCGTCGCCGAAGAAATGCACTTCGGCCGGGCCGCGCGCCGGCTGCACATGACCCAGCCACCGCTGTCTCAGGCGATACAGGCGCTCGAATCACAACTGGGCACGATGCTGTTCGAGCGCACGCGGCGCAGCGTTGCCCTGACTGCCGCTGGACGGGCGCTGGTGCCCGAGGCTCAACACCTGTTGCTGCAAGCCGAGGGTTTGAAATCGCTCGTGCAGCGCGCTGCGGCGGGTGAATCGGGAAGACTGTCGCTCGGTTTTGTCTCGATTGCGGACTACAGCGTGCTGCCGCAATCGCTGCGCGAGTTTCGACTCGCCTGCCCGGAGGTACAGCTCGATTTGCAAGAGGCGACCTCGGATGTACAGTTTGACTTGCTCAACGCCGGCAAGCTCGATCTGGGCATACTGATACCGCCGCTGCCTGACAAGCTCAGATCCGAACTCGACTATCTGCCGCTGGTGTCTGAGCCGCTGGTGATAGCGCTTGCCGAGAACAGCCCACTGGCTCAACACAAGGGCAAGATCTCGCTCAAGCATTGCGGCGATCTGCCGCTGATCATTTTTCCGCGAAGGCTGGCGCCTGCATTTCATGATCAGATACTCGGCTGTTTCCGTGACGCGGGCGTGACCCCGCTGATCGGGCAAGAAGCCATACAGATGCAAACCATCATCGGCCTTGTTTCTGCCGGCATGGGCATCGCGCTTGTGACACAATCCGTGTCCAACCTGAAGCGGCCGGGCGTGGAGTACCGCGCCTTCAGGGAGGCGAGCCCGCAGGTAGAGATCGGCCTCGCCTGGCGACGCGACAATCAGTCCCCCGTGCTCGCCGCCTTTCTCGAATTGATGCGAAAGACCCGCTGAATGCTGATTCACCCGCTGCCTGATCCTATCGCCATTGCCATCGGACCATTCGCGATACGCTGGTACGGCATCATGTACCTGATCGCTTTCGCGCTGTTCATCATTCTCGGTCGTATCCGCATCAGACAGGCTCACATCGCCAGCGCCGGCTGGACCGCAGCCCATCTGGAAGACATGCTCACCTATGGTGTGTTGGGCGTCATCATTGGCGGGCGCTTGGGCGAAGTGCTGTTCTATCATCCAGAGTATTATTTCCAACACCCGCAAGACATACTCGCTGTCTGGCACGGTGGCATGTCTTTTCATGGCGGTTTTCTCGGCGTGATGGCCGCCATGGCAATCTGGGCAAAGCGCCATGGCCGCCGACTGATGGACGTAATGGACCTCATCGCACCGCTGGTGCCACTGGGTTATGCGGCGGGCCGTATCGGTAATTTCATCAACGCTGAATTGCCAGGACGTGTCGCCGATGCCAGTGTGCCCTGGGCGATGATGTGGCCGAATGTCGATACCCTACCCCGCCATCCGTCACCGATCTACCAGGCGCTGATCGATGGTGTGCTGTTGTTCATCGTGCTGTGGCTTTACTCGCGCAAGCCACGGCCTTATCTGGCGGTCAGCGGCGTGTTCGCTGCCGGCTATGGCTGTGCGCGCTTCTTTACTGAATACTTCCGCATGCCAGACTATGAAGTGTTCGTTGGTCCTTGGATCATGTCAGCGGGACAGATGCTATCGCTGCCGATGATCGTGCTGGGGCTGGCATTACTGTTCATCGCCTATAAAAAATCACCTACCGCCGAGCACGCATGAACGCCAACCTGTACGCATTGTTTCGCTCGCGCTTCCCGAACGACTTGGATGATTGCTGGCTGGAGACCCATGATGCCTGTTACTACAGCTGGCGCGATCTGGAGCGCGGCACGGCAAAGATCGCCAATCTGTTCGCCAGCCTGAACCTGCCCGCTGGCTCGCGCATCGCCGCGCAAGTCGAAAAATCGCCAGAAGCGCTGATGCTGTATCTGGCCACCGTGCGCGCGGGTTTTGTCTACCTGCCACTGAACACCGCGTACCGCGCCGATGAGATGCGCTATTTCATCGACAACGCATCGCCCGCTGTCGTCGTCTGCTCACCGCAGAATGTTGGCTGGGTGTCGCAGATTGCGTTTCGTCAAGGTACGAAACATCTGTTCACGCTGGATGAGCCTCGCGATGGCCGCAACAGCGGCAGCCTGCTGTCGCGCGCTGCGCATCATCCAGATACCTTTGATACGGTTCATCGTCACGAGGATGATCTCGCGGCCATTCTCTACACCTCCGGCACCACTGGTCGCAGCAAAGGCGCAATGCTCAGTCACGGCAATCTGGCCGCGAATATCCGCGTGCTGCACGATTTCTGGCGCTGGCAACCGGGCGATGTGCTGCTGCACGCGCTACCGCTATTTCATATTCATGGATTGTTCGTCGCTGCACATGGCGCATTAATGAATGGCAGCAAAATGATCTTTCTGCCAAAGTTTGATACGAGCGCTGTGATCCGTCATCTGCCGCGCTCTACGGTGTTCATGGGTGTACCCACTTACTATGTCCGGTTGCTGAATGATGCCACCTTTGACAAGACCGCATGCGACAACATCCGCCTGTTTGTATCGGGTTCCGCTCCGCTGCTGACCGAGACTTTTGACGATTTCGCAGCGCACACTGGTCACACCATACTGGAGCGCTACGGCATGAGTGAGACCGCGATGCTGACCTCCAATCCCTATGAAGGCCTGCGCAAGGCTGGCACCGTCGGCCCTGCGCTGCCAGGCGTCTCGGTGCGCGTGGTGAACAAGGAAGGCCAGCCCTGTGCGGTGGACGACATCGGCGACATTCAAGTCAGAGGACCGAATGTCTTCAGCGGCTACTGGCAGATGCCGGAAAAAACTGCGGAAGAGTTTACGGCTGACGGTTATTTCAAGACGGGTGATGTCGGCCGGTTTGACAGCGATGGCTATCTGTCGATTGTCGGACGCAGCAAGGACCTGATCATCTCCGGCGGCTACAACGTGTACCCGAAAGAGATTGAATCCGTGATTGACGAGATGCCGGGGGTGCTGGAGTCTGCCGTGATCGGCATCGCGCATCCGGATTTCGGTGAGGCAGTCACGGCGGTCGTGGTGCCACGCGATGGCGCGGCATTGTCAGAAGCAGCCCTCATTGAATCACTGAAGCAGAAGATCGCGAACTTCAAGGTACCCAAGCGCGTGCATGTGGTGGATGAGCTGCCACGCAATACGATGGGCAAGGTGCAGAAGAATATATTGCGTGAGCGGTTTGGATAAGCCTCTGAACAATGACTTGCACCGCGATGCATAGTTTCAAAGCAGTGCGCCCCCCAACCGTCATCGCGGCACATGCCGGGATCCATCGTTGACCTGGCAGTGACTCTCCACACACGAGGTCCTTAGCGTACCACGATGGATCCTGACTTTCGTCAGGATGACGATGTAAACGGTAGCCAGCTTCTCGGAAGAAGGCAGGGGTCAACGTCTTGTGGCACTAACCATTGAGCCAGATTCCATCTGCCCTTCACCGAAACGCCTTGTAAGCCATGTACCCTGCCAGTGCATACAGCACGATAGCAAATACTTTCTTCAGGCTTTTCACCGGCAGCGCATGCGCAGTCTTCGCGCCCAGCGGCGCAGTGAACACGCTGGCCGCAGAAATCACCAGCAATGCCGGCAAATAGATGAAGCCCAGCGAACCTGGGGGTAAGCCTGGCTCTTGCATGCCGTAATAGATATTCGACAGCGTACCCGCCAGCGCAATTGGGAATCCCAGTGCCGCACTGGTGGCCACCGCGTTGTGGATGACCACGTTACACCAGGTCATGAAGGGCACAGAGATGAAACCACCACCCGCACCCACGAGCCCGGACAACACGCCAATCACCGTTCCTGCGCCCAGCATGCCGGGTGGCGGGGGTAATTCGCGCGTGGGCTTGGGTTTTTTGTCAAACAGCATTTGCGTCGCAGAGAACCCGACAAAGATCGCGAAGAACATCGCCAGACCGGAGGAGCTCAGCTGGGTGCCTATCCATGGCCCTACCCATGAGCCGATCAGGATGCCGGGCGCGAGCAGCCTCACCACCGGCCACAACACCGCACCACGCTTGTGATGCGCTCTGACAGACGACAGCGAGGTGAACATGATCGTGGACAGTGAGGTCGCGATCGCGACATGCACGACGATTTCTTCGGAAAATCCGCGCGCCGATAGCAGCATGGTGATGAAAGGCACCATCAGCATACCGCCGCCAATCCCCAGCAAACCTGCGGCAAACCCGGTGAAAGCGCCGAGCACCAGAAACGAAATGATAAGTACAGGATCCATGCACAGCTTTCAGCGGGATGATGGGTTGTTGGTCAGGGTTTTCGCGGGATGAGCTGGTTGACGATGACCTGCCACTCAGCAGGCGTCACCGGCGTAATCGACAGACGATTACCACGCCTGAGGATGATCATGTCTTCCAGCTGGGACTGCTCGCGCAATTCGGGCAATCCGATCAGTCGTGTCTTCTTCGTCGCCCTCACGTCGACCAGCAACCAGCGCGGACTCTCCGGATCTGATTTTGGATCGTAGTAAGGGCTTTTACGATCGAACTGCGTCGGATCGGGATAAGCGGCACTGGCGACTTCGGCCAACCCGGCAATGCCAGGCTCGGCGCAGCTGGAGTGGTAAAACAGCACACCATCGCCAATGCGCATGTCATCGCGCATGAAATTTCGCGCCTGATAGTTACGCACGCCGGTCCAGGCAACCGTTTTGCCTTTGGCGGCGAGCGCATCATCAATGCTCGCCTCATCAGGCTCGGATTTCATCAGCCAGTAACGCATGGTGCTCGGGTTTTTATTTGTTGGTTCTTTGAGAGATCCATGCAGCATGCATCGAGATCATGCATGGCCATAAAAAAAGCGGCTGCATCTGATGCAGCCGCCCGGTATCAAGTCCCGCCTGTGCCGCTGTGCCGGCATCCTGAACCTGACGGTTCAAGGTGGCTACAGTAGTTCAATATTGGGATCGTCGGACGAGCGACGTTCACGCCTATTGAACGAATCCCACAGCCGATGCACGTGAATGGTTCAAGGAATATATGGCAATCGCGAACACGGCAGGAGCACTCAGTCTACCGCAAACTGACGTGGTGTCAAAGATTTTCGCAACGACTGCGCGAAGAATTCAAAACAGTTTTTCCTGAGGAGCGAGTGCGGTGTCGAGGATCGCATTCATCGATGTGATCTTCTCGCGCACTTCGGACAGGCTCATTGACGAGAACGGTCCGCTCGCGTTGCGGGATGCAAGAAAATCGGCGGCGATACCCAGCGCGGCCATCACTGCGATACGGTCAGTGCCTTTGACTTTGCCGGCATCGCGAATGGCGTTCATGCGCTCGTCGAGGTAAGCGACCGCTTGCTTCAGAGCGAGCTCCTCACCCTCCTTGCAGGCGAGGCGGTAGGGTTGGCCCATGATGGTGACGTCGAGCGTGGTCATGCAGCCTCCTGATCACTGGGAATGGGCATCGCATCGATCAGCGCCGCCACGCGGTCGTGCGCCTCTTTCATGCGTGCGGCAAGGCGGGCATTCTCCTCGGTGAGCGTTGCCATGGAGGTGCGCAGCTCTGCGTTCTCGCGACGCAAGGACACCGACAGCTCAGCCAGATGCCTGACTTTGTCCAGTAGTGAAGAGAATTCGGAAACCATCCCGGCACTATAGTCGTCGGAGCGAATTTCCGTCAATACATTCAGGGACTTGTCGTCGATTCTTCAGAGTTTGCCTGAGTGATGATGCGAAATTCGAAAGTATTTTTGCCCATCGCTGCCATCGGGCTGTCCTTTGACTGTCATCCGGGCTTGATCTTTTCTTGCTGGACAACTGCCTGCGCCCCCGCCAGCGATCGGTGCGCCTGATACTCGGTCTGCGGCACGCGATAACGCAGCCACCGCGCGATCTGTCGGCTTGCATGGGCGAGGTTGGCGGATCGCGCCAGATCGGCAGGATGTAGCGCAAGCCGTAGCACCGGCCATCGGCTCTCACGCAAATAAATCGCGCGCTGAATGTCGCGCCAAAGTGCATCGCTTGCGGGGAAACGTGTCGAGTAGGTGATGGTGGGTGCGATGAGGCTTTT
The DNA here is from genome assembly GCA_041182625.1 of Pseudomonadota bacterium. GTDB lineage: Bacteria > Pseudomonadota > Gammaproteobacteria > Burkholderiales > Burkholderiaceae_D > Pernthalerella. The sequence continues at coordinate 106,182 of JBEGNF010000004.1, forward strand.
TCCATCGGCCAGCCGTATCCAGCGGCGATACAGCCCAAGATACTCAAAACCCGCTCGGCGCACGGCGCTGATGCCTTGCGCAGTGATCATCCATGCCGGCGGCACAAAACCCCTTGCGCGCCAGCCATGCGCGGCCAGCCAGTGCTGACCCCGATGCAGCCGCTGCAGCGCGAGCGATTCGTCGAGCGCAGAAAACTCGCCTTCAGAGCGTGTCAGCACACGCCGTCGCCAACCGTCCATTAGATGGACCGGCTGCTCGTCCAGGTGGGTGTATCCGTGCAGGCAGAGTTCATATCCCTGTTCTTGCATGGCGCTAATGGACTCGATGAACGCCTGTGCGCCCGGCCCTTTGCCATCACCCTGCCGATGCCAGTCGGGCACCAGCAACAGCGTGAGCGGCAGATTCCTCAAGATCGGCAGATTGATCAACTGCTCACAGGCCAACCAGGTCGATGCCGATACATCATGAATCGACACGCAGAATAGTTGTCCGGCAGGTGTAGGATGAATCATTTCGGCTCCGTGCAACTTAGTGCGGCGATGAAGCAATGCCACCCAAGCGGGCCTGTCCGCTGCCGAGCAGCGTCTCATAATGCCGGATCAACTGCGGCATGATGCAATCCCATCCATAGTGGACAACGGCTTTCTGTCGCGCGCTGCGCCCCATCGCCAGCAGATCCGCACTAAACAATGAACGTATGCCCTCGGCCAGCGATGCGCTGCTGCCGGACTCCGCCAGCAGTCCGGTGTTCGTATCCACCAGCTCAGCGACTCCACCCCCTGCAACACCGAGTACCGGCAGACCGCAAGCCATCGCCTCAAGCACCACGAGCCCAAAAGTTTCATGCTGGCCCGGATGAACGAACACATCGCCACCGCCGATCAGCGCCGCCAGTGCACTTGCCTCTTGCTGATAAGGCAGGCAACTGACCCTGCCCGAGGACGAGATCCGGCTACCGCCACCGATCAGCAGTAGATGATAGGGATGACCGAGGTGCTCGACGGCTGCAATCAGCGCAGTGAGGTTCTTCTCTCGCGAAAAACGGCCAGCGTAGACCAGCAGACGGCAATTGGCTGCAAGACCCAGGCGCCGCTTCAGCCAGGGATCGCGGCGACCAGGTGCAAAGATCACGGTATCGACCCCCAGCGGCTGATGCCTTGCCTGACGAATACCGAGGGCTTGCAGTTGTTGCAGACTCGCACGGCTCGGCGCCAGCACCAGATCGAAGTGCGCATATAACTTGCGCAAATAATTTTCTGCGGCCAGTTGTCCGAGCATGCCGATGCGGCGCGACGCCAGTTGCGGCAAGTCGGAGTGATAGAACGCGATCGCGGCAATATTCAGTTTGTCTCTGGCCTGAATCGCGCTCCACGCAAACTGATACGGGTCGCCTGCCTCGATGAGCTGCGGCTGCAAACTGATCAGGCGCCGAGTGGCCAGCGCTGCCGATAGCGGCCAGCGGAATCCCTGGCCAAACGGTATGGGGAAACTGGGTATCGCGATCAGGTCAGGATCATCATCGTCCCTGAGCACCGGCGCGATGATGGTATGGCGTAGCGTGCTTTTCTCGCGAAGCCAACGCGATTTGGCGCGCAAATACGTTCGGACTCCGCCAGTGCGGGCAGGATAAAACAGACTGATATCGACGAGATGCACGTTGACAGCCGGTGCGATGGAATCTCGCAAGGTAAAGCTTGTGCATCCCTGGCTGCTTGATGAATATCAGTTGCCACCAGCGAGCGCATCAGTGCTCTCCAGTGGATCAATTTCCCACAGCCGCCCATCCACGGTAATGAGCGCGGTACGTATCTGCTTGCCAGAAAAATGTGCCGTGCAGGCATCGCGGTAACGCGCGAGCTGTTGCAAGTAACGCTCACGCTGGCTGGCAAAGAAATTCCGTTTGTAATCCAGTATCCAGACCGTCTCATCAATGATCACCAGACGATCCACGAACCCCAGTTCGCCCTGATGTACCAGCGCCATTTCGTTGCGTGCAAAATCATGCAGCGAGGGATCAAAGAATTTTGTCAGCGCTTCCGACGAGAGCACGGTCTGCGCCTGCTGGCAAACAAGATCGGCTTGCTCAAGCGTGCATTTGAGCCACTGCGCAACGCGCGCAGGGACGGGCACCTGCACCGGCCAACTGCCTGCACTGGTGAGATATTCCATCAGCGCATGAAACAGCTCGCCTTCCCGCGTCGCCGCAGTGTGCGGATCATCATCGACAAACACCGGAGGTGGCGGCAATCTGGGCGGAACAAACAAAGGCAAACTGAATGCTTGCCCGGGCTGAGCGGCGACGGTAGCCACCTCTCCAATCACTTTTTCTTCAGCCATTGCAAAGCGCTGATACCAGCTACCGCTGACCATGCCATCGCCATCCTTGCCATCATGCACACCGCTAATGATCAGTATCTGTTTCGCGCGCGTCGCAGCAACATACAAAAGATTCCAATCCTCTTGCCGGCGAAATAGCTCCTCTTCGCTGAACAGTGCATCCCGCGCGAGCCCGCGCTCTTTCATTTTGCCAAACACAGACAGATGCGTCGGCGCGGGTGATTCCTGCGGCCAGTCACACAACATGCCAATATCGTCGCCTCCCGTGTCCTTGCGGTTCGCATCCATCAACAGCACAACGTCTTTTTCCAGACCTTTTGCGCCGTGAATCGTCATGATGCGCACCGCATCCAGCGCGGCATCGACATCCGCCTCATCCGGTGCTTCCTGCTCGCGTCCTTTCTTCAGACGTTCCAGCCGTTCCAGAAAGCGCGCAATACTGGGATAGCGACCGGCATCCATCTCCAGCGACAACGCAAGGAAGGCATCGAGGTTGCCCAGTACCTGAGCGCGCAGGGATGTCGGTGTCGTGATTGCGTAGCGTGCATGCAGCTCGCCCTCGTGCAGTATCTGATCCAGCAGATCATGCACGGGCAGCTGCGCCGCCGCTGGCTGCCAGCGCGACAGCAGGGAAACCGCGCGCGGTAGCGCATCACCCGGCAGCGCATCGCCTGCACTCAGCAAGCGCTGCCACCAGCTGCCCTCACCGGCACTTGCCAGCCAAATCAGATCCTCGTCGCGAGCCCCGGCAATGGGCGACTTCAGCACCTGCGCTAACGCGTGATCGTCGGCACTGACCGTCAGCCAGCGCAGCAAGGCAATCAGATCAGCTACCTCTAGCGCATCAAGCAGGCCGCCGCTGCGGCTAGAGACAAACGGCACGCCAGCCTCGCGCAGACCGCGCTCCATGTCGGCGAGGTAGGCGCGACTACGCACCAGAATCATCATGTCCGACCAGTTCAACGGACTCTTGCCCTGCCAGCCATCCCGCACGGCACGCAGCGCCAGCCCGGCCTGATAACCCTCGCGACGTCGCCGAAGGTCTTCCAGCTCGATCGGACACTCACGCAAGGGATCGCGCAACGCAACCCCTTGAACGGCGGGCGCTGGCGTCTCGACCTGCACCAGCGGCAAGCGGTACACCTCGCCGCTGTCTGCGGCGCAGGTGGAGTGCACTGAGTAGCGCGCATTGCCCTGCATCGCCTGATTCAGAACCGCCACGACCGCTTTCGGATTGCGGCGCGTCTGGTAGGTACCGAGATCATCCGCGCCCAGGCTGATGAGCATCTCTTTGGCGGCCTGAAACACGCGCGGATCGGCACGGCGAAAGCGATAGATCGATTGCTTGGGATCACCAACCAGGAACACGGTCGGACGCGCGGCATCTTCGCCATAAGCGTCCAGCCAGGCGCGCACGATACGCCACTGCAAAGGATTCGTATCCTGGAATTCATCGATCAGCAGATGACGATATCGTGCGTCGAGACGGGCGTGCAGATAAGCGGCGTGGACAGGATCGGTGACCAGCTTCCAGGCCAACCACTCCAGATCAACGAAATCCAGTGTCCTGCGCTCGGTCTTGATCGCCTGGTAATGATCAAGGCAAGCCTCGCCCACTACGAACACCGCCTCGTTCAGCCGGATCACATCGGGCTCGTGGCTGCGTCGCTCCCGTGCGATAAGTTCATTTGCCAGCGCCACCCAGTGCGCCTCGAGCCATTGCTGATCTGCTTCGCTCAGCTGGTCAGTCAGCGCTCTGGTCAGAGAGAGTTTTCTGGGCTCTGCTTTCAATGTGACGAAAACATCGTACAAGCGCTCGAAGTGCTCCGGACTCGCCACGGCGCTTATCACCGATTCGATGGCAGTCGCCTGCTCCTTCTGCTTGGGCGACCCCTGCCCGAGCAATCGGGACAGCGTCAAAAACTGCTCGCACAGTGCCTCGTCGTTCCACACGGACAGGCGCGCATCGCGCTCGCCATCTTCCTTGCATAGCGCGCGCAACGCTTGCAGCGGATCACCCTGTTGATCAGCCACCCACCACTCTGCGCGGCGCGTGATGAAGGCATCGATCAATTTCTTGCCGTTCCAGTGGCCTGCAATCTCGTAAATCGTCACCAGTGCATCACGCAAGGGCTGATGCTCGGTGCGGTTCAGTGATTGCATGAAGCGCAGCCAGGCCGCCTCCAGCAGCTCGCCGGTTTGGTCTTCCAGCGAATACGCATGCGGCACACCGGAGGCCAGCGGCGCGATCTGTAACAGACGCGCAAACCAGCGGTGAAAGGTGTCGACCGACAGTTCGAACGGACTGGACAGCACGCGCTGATACAAGCCACGGGCCGTGGGCAGCAGATGCATTGCTTGCGCTGTGTCCAGACCGCGCTCTTCCAGCAGAGCGAGCACCTCGTCATCGGTCTTGAGCGCAAGGTCCGACAGCAAGTCGAGCAAGCGCTGACGCATCTCCTGTGCCGCCTTGCGCGTAAAAGTGATCGCGAGCAGCTCAGAGGGCTCTGCGCCTTCCAGCAAGAGGCGCAACATACGCGATACCAGTAGCCAGGTCTTACCGCTTCCCGCGCAGGCTTCCACCACAACGGTGCGATGCGGATCGCAAGCGATACGTACAAATTCTGCGTGCGACGTCGCTTGATCGTTGACGATGAAATCGCGCGGCGGGGACATCACCATGCTCCCTTCCGGCACAGGCCGCCTGCTTCGCACTGCGCGCAGCTGTCCGATACGCCGAAAGCCGGTAAAGGGACACCACGGCGGATATTGTTGATGTCCTCGCGCAGCCGCGCCGCTAGCTGTTCGCACCAGTCGTCATAAGGTTCTGCAAGCAGATACTCGGGCTTGTCGCTGTCTACCGCCATGTAAGCGGCCTCGGCGGGCTTCATCTCACACAGCAGTCCGTAAAAAGCCAACTGATGATCCTCGAAACCACTGAGCTTTTTTTTCAGCGTGCCCTTGTTCGAGGTTTTATAGTCAATCACCGCAAGACGACCATCCCGATGACGGTCCACGCGATCCAGCCGTCCGACGAGATTAACCATCGTATCGGACAGCGCCACGGTGACTCGTTTTTCCTGTTCTCCCTCGATGAAATGCCAGCCCTCGGCCTCGCGCTGATTTGCCCATGTCAGATAGGCGGGCCAGAATTTTTTCCAGCGCATCGCAAAACCTAGCGCAGCGGGCTGCTGCTTCAGCACGATGTCGAACACGTCATCTGAAATTTTTTCGAGCACACCGGCGCGCTGCTCCAGCGGGGTGTGCTGCTCGGCGACAGTCTCGTGATATTGCTGCAATATCTGATGTATCCACTGACCGTAATCGCGTTTCTCCGGCTGTTCGGATAACTCATCGGCCTGCCGAAGCTTCAGCATACGGCTGGCAAAGAATTGATAAGGACAGGCCATCAGGCTGTTGTAGCCGCTGGCCGACAGGTGCGAGGGCAATAGTGCTCCCGCGCTCGGTGCAGGCCGCTGCAGCAGGCGTTCAGTCAGGGTCTGCTGTGTCACCTGAACTGAGTGAAGAGGCAATACATCGCCACTCAGTTGTCCCGACTCGCGCCGCAATTCCAGCTCAAGACGCTGAATCCAGGGACTGACCTGATTCACTTCGCCATCCACCTGCTTGCGCCATGACACCACGACCTGCGGGCAGGACAAGAGCAGACAGGCGAAATCTCTGAGCTGCTGCCGCGCGCGCGATTCTCGGGTGGCCAGCCCCAGCTCACGCCGCACCGAGTTGGCAAAGAACAGCGTATCCGCTGGTGGTGAGGGCAAGTGCGCCGCGTCGGCGCCAACGATGATTGCCGCATCAAATTCGCGCAGCGGCACCCCATTGAGCGGCACCATGCGCACGCGCTGATCAACGCGTGGCGCCACAAAATCCGCCTGTTCGAGCTGTACGTTCAGTAAGGCACGCCACTCGTCCAGCGCAAATAAGGTATCGATGGCTTCGCACTCTGCCGCCAGCGACTCGACCAGGCCCAAGACTTGTGATCCGGCGAGGTCCTCCTTCATGGCCGTCAGCATGCCCAGCGCATTGAATGCATTTAACGTGACCTGCGCCCAATCGGCTACCGTCTTCCGATTGCTGAAACGATCTGCCTCCCGCGACATGATGTCTACCAGTCGCTTGGCGTCGGGCAGATCAGCAACGCAG